>NZ_JARDJI010000037.1:0-18257 GCF_039907765.1 Mesorhizobium sp. CC13
TCCTGGATCGGCTTCTTCTTGGCGCCGCGCGCGATCTCGATGTCGGTCTTGAATTCGGCCATGACTCTCTTCCCTTGAGTTGGTTCGATTTATTCAGGCAGCCCGAAGGCGTCCGGATCAGAAGCGCGGCGCAGACTTGCCGGCGGTGCGATAGGCGGAGGCCACGGTGTTGGCCATCAGCAGCGCGATCGTCATCGGCCCGACGCCGCCGGGCACGGGCGTGATCGCGCCGGCCTGTTCGGCAGCGCCGGCATAGTCGACGTCGCCGACCAGCTTCGACTTGCCGTTGGCGCCGCCGTCGAGGCGGTTGATGCCGACGTCGATGACGGTTGCGCCGGGCTTCACCCAGTCGCCCTTGATCATCTCCGGCCGGCCCACCGCGGCGACCAGGATGTCGGCCGTGCGGCACAGCGCCGGCAGGTCCTTGGTGCGGCTGTGGGCGACGGTGACGGTGGCGTTGGCGTTGAGCAGAAGGTTGGCCATCGGCTTGCCGACGATGTTGGAGCGGCCGACCACCACGGCGTTGAGGCCCGACAGGTCGCGGCCGATGGCGCGCTCGATGAGCAGCATGGAACCGGCTGGCGTGCAGGGCACGAAAGCGGTGTCGAGCTCGCCGGTGCCGAGCTTGCCGACATTGGTGAAGTGGAAGCCGTCGACGTCCTTGTCGGCGGAAATGGTCTGGATGATCCTGCCGGCGTCGATGTGGTCGGGCAGGGGCAACTGCACCAGGATGCCGTGGATCGCGGGGTCGGCGTTGAGCTTCTGGATAAGCGCGACAAGGTCGGACTCGGTGGTCTCGGCCGGTAGCGCGTGCTCGACCGAATGGAAGCCGCATTCCTTGGCCTTCTTGCCCTTGGACGAGACATAGACCTGGCTCGCCGGATCCTGGCCGACAATGACCACCGCGATGCCGGGGGTCACGCCGGTCGAGGCGATCAGTTCATCTGCCGCGACCCTGACCTTTGCCACCACGTCGGCGGCCACTGCCTTGCCATCGATTACCGTCGTCATGTCCGTGCAATTCCTCCCAGGCGAGCGCAGCCATCCCTACGGCACGTGCCGTCGGTTTGTAGCTTCGGATGCGACATCCGGCCAGCTATTCGCGCTGAATTTTCCCGTCTGAATCTATAGCAAGAGCGCCTCGGAGAAGTCAACCACAATGCAATAATGTTTCATAGAAAGAAATATTAGCCGGAGCGTGTGGTGTGAGCGTTCTTTCGTAGGGCTCTGAAGCTGCACCATAAAACGGCAAAGGCCGGCTTGCGCCGGCCTCCCCGCTTGAAAGTGCGGTCGTTTCCTCAGATGACGAAGAACCAGTTGGCCAGGAGCACCACGGCGACGCCCGCGACCAGGGTGAGATAGGGCAGCATGCCCGCCTTGCGCACCTTGAGATCCTCCTGCCTGATTCCCAGGTCGTCGAGCATGTGCTCGGGGAACTTGCCGCCGTCCTGGACGTAGTGGCGGTAGCAGAACACCGGGATGATGAGGGCGGCGGCGATGAAGCCGGCCCACAGCGCCCACGGGTTCCACACCTTGGCACCGGCGCCCATGAACATGGCGTTGACGTAGGAGAGCAGGGCGCCGACCGCGATCAGGATCGTCGGCGCCTTCCACGGCCGGTGGATGTGGCCGTTGTCGATGCGATGGATCCAGCCCGAGTTCAGGTTGAGGAAGTTGAAGATGATGTAGCCGCAGTTCGACACCGACAGCACGAAGAAGAAACTGGTGGCATCCGCCGCGGCGATGGCGAGCAGGAAGACGTTGAAGATCAGGTCCGTCCACATGGCGCGGGTGGGCGCGCCGTGCTCGTTGACGTGGCTGAGGTAGCGCGGCAGCCAGCCGTCGACCGAACCCTGGTAGAGGGTGCGCGACGAGCCTGCCATCGCCGTCATGATCGACAGCATCAGCGCCAGGATCATCAGCATGACCATGATCGAGGTGACGAAGCCGGCGCCGCCGACCATCCGCGCCATGGCCTCGGCGACGCCCGAGCCGTCGACGATGGGGCCGGCGAGCATGCCTTCGAGGCCGAGCACGCCCTGGAAGGTGAACGGCACCAGCGTGTAGAGCGCCAGGCACAAAAGGCCGGAGTAGAAGATCGCCCGCACGGTGTCGCGGCCGGGGTTCTTGAATTCCGAGGTGTAGCAGATGGCCGTCTCGAAGGCGTAGGCCGACCAGGCGGCGATGAACATGCCGCCGAGCACCAGCGTCCAGCCGGCGACGTCCCAGGTGCCGGGCTCCGGCGCATAGGCCGCGGCCAGCGGCACCAGCGGCGAATAGTTGGCCCAGTTGATCTGGCCGGTGAGGATCGGCACGACGCCGACGATCAGCATCGGCACGATGACGACCAGGCCGATGAACTTCTGGACGTTGGCGGTGCCGAGGATGCCGCGGTGCTGGATGGCGAAGGTCACCAGCATCAGCACGACGCCGATGAAGAACACCGAATTGAGCGAGAAGCTGACCGGGCCGAGCGTGCCGTGATAGAGCGTCCAGGTGCGGATCGCTGGCGTGGCGGCCGCCGTCAGCGCAGCGATGGCGTCGGCCGCGGCCTTGCCGGCGTTTGCCGGGTCGGCGAGCCAGGCGACGACTTCGGGCGAAGTGTCGCTGAAGCCGGGGATCGGCGCCAGCGCATTGAGGATGTAGGCGGCCGCGATCGAGCAGCCGAGCGACAGCACCGGGGTCCAGGCGAGCCAGTTGCACCACACCGACAGCGGCGCGATGAACTTGGAGTAGCGCAGCCAGGCGGTGGCGCCATAGACCGAGGCGCCGCCCGATTTCGATGGGAACAGCCCGGCGATCTCGGCATAGGTGAAGGACTGGATCAGGCCGAGGACGATCGAGGCAGTCCAGATCAGGAAGGCCGGCGTGCCGGTCGTGCCGGCGATGCCGCCGATCGAGAACAGCACCAGCGCGGGCACGCCGCTGGCGACCCAGAAGGCGCCGCGCCAGTCGATGGTTCTGTGGAGCTGGCCGTCGCCCGTGTCGCCGTGTGTGGTCGTCGTGCTCATCGTCGTTCCCCGACCTTGGCAAAAGGTCCCGTGCCTTTGGGCGCGGGACCTTCAGTCGTCGTTATCGTCGTTGGGTTCTTCGTGTCAGAGCACGAAGAACCAGTTGGATATGAGTACCACGGCCAGTCCGGCGATCAGCGTCAGATAGGGCAGGATGCCCGCCTTCTTCACGCGAAGGTCGCTCTGCTGCATGCCGAGATCCTCGAGCATGTGTTCCGGGAACTTGCCGCCGTCCTGGATGTAGTGGCGGAAGCAGAAGACCGGGATGATCAGGGCCGCGGTGAACAGGCCGGCCCACAGTGCCATCGGGTTCCACACCTTGGCGCCGGCGCCCATGAAGATGGCGTTGACATAGGCAAACAGGGCACCGACCGTGATCAGCCAGGTCGGGGCGCGCCACGGCCGCTGGATGTGGCCGTTGTCGATGCGGTGGATCCAGCCCGAGTTCAGGTTGAGGAAGTTGAAGATGATGTAGCCGCAGTTCGACACTGCGAGGATGAAGAAGAAGCTCGTCGCGTCGGTCGAGGCGATTGCCAGGACTGCAAGGTTGGCGATGAGATCGGTCCACATGGCGCGGGTCGGCGCGCCGTGCTCGTTGACGTGGCTGAGGTAGCGCGGCAGCCAGCCGTCGACCGAACCCTGGTAGAGGGTGCGCGACGAACCGGCCATGGCGGTCATGATCGCGAGCAGCAGCGCCAGGATCATCAGCATGACGAGCAGCGTCTTCACCAGTCCGCCGCCGCCGACCATGCCGGCGAGGGCGTCGGCAACGCCGGAGCCGTCGACGATCGGGGTGGCCAGCATACCGTTGAGGCCGAGCACGCCCTGGAAGGTGAAGGGCACGATCATGAACAGCAGCATGCAGAGCAGGCCGGAATAGAAGATGGCCTTGAAGGTGTCGGTTGCCGGGTTCTTGAATTCGCGGGTGTAGCAGACGGCGGTCTCGAAGCCGTAGGTCGACCACGCGGCGATGAACATGCCGCCGAGTACCAGCGTCCAGCCGGCGACGTTCCATGAGCCCGGCTCAGGCGCGTAGGCGGCGGCCAGCGGCACGAAGGGCGAATAATTGTCCCAGTTGATCTGGCCGGTCAGGATCGGAACGATGCCGACGATCAGCAACGGCACGATGACCAGCAGGCCGACTGCCTTCTGCACGGCTGCGGTGCCGAGAATGCCGCGATGCTGGATCGCGAAGGTGAGCAGCATCAACACGGCGCCGATCCAGAAGGTGGCGTTGAGCGAGAAGCCGACCGGGCCCAGCGAGTGACTGTAGAGCGTCCAGGTGCGGATGCCGGGCGTCGCGGCGGCGGTCACCGCTGCCACCGCATCGGCCGCGCTGGTGCCGACATTTGCCGCCATGTACTGCAGCACCTCCGGCGAGGTCTCGGTGAAGCCCGGAATCGGCGCCAGGGCGTTGAGGATGTAGGCTGCGGCGATCGAACAGCCGAGCGACAGCACCGGCGACCAGGCAAACCAGTTGCACCATACCGACAGCGGCGCGACGAACTTGGAATAGCGCAGCCATGCGGTCGCGCCATAGACCGAGGCGCCTCCCGACTTGTTCGGGAACAGGCCGGCGATCTCGGCATAGGTGAAGGACTGGATGAACCCCATCAGCATGGAGAAAATCCAGATCGCGAAGGCGATGTTGCCGGCGGTGCCGGCGATGCCGCCGATCGAAAACAGGACGAGGGGCGGCACGCCGCTGGCAACCCAGAAGGCGCCTCGCCAGTCGATGGTTCGATGAAGTTGGCCGGCGGTCTCCGCCGGACTGATGTCCGTTACAGCGCTCATTGTTTCAGTTCCCCATTAGCTAAAAGACTGCCCGTCGCCCACGCCGACCTCCTCGGTTTCGTGGTACGCATGTTTTTTCCGCTTAGGCTTCTTTTTTTCCTCAAGGTAAAGTTTGTCCGAATCCGAGGCGGCGTCAAGCCATTTCGTCGCACCCTGAGAGGAAAGTTCGCCGGATACCGGACCGGGTCGGAGGTTGGCCGGCCGCGGCGCATCCGACCGGACGAGTACGACCTACCCGGATGGGTGGTTTTGGCGCCCGGCCGCCATTCGCCGGCTCAAGATCGGCAACCGCGTCGAAATGACTGATTGCACTGGAAGGAAAAAATCATTCATGTTATGAATTGCGCAATCGCTAATCAGCGTCGCCATGGAGGATGGCGAAGGTCGCGCAGGGGCAGGAACCCGGCCGGCAACGCACGTAGAGTAGGGAAGAGGTGGGCGCAGAAGCATAGGCGGGAGGAACATGAACGCCGAATGGAAAGGTCAGCGCCAAGGCATCGGGATTGAGGTGGTGTCCGTGGCCGGAGAAAACAGGTTCAAGGTCTTGATCGCCGAGCGCAATCCGCTGGTGATCGCCGCGCTTGGAGACATGCTGTCGCGCGACAGCCGGTTCGAGCTGGTCGAAAGCGTCCAGACGGGCAAGGCCTTCATCGAGGCGGCATCGGCGTCGCAGCCGGCCTTCGACATTGCCGTGCTCGGCTGGAAGCTGTCCGACATGGACAGCGGCGAGGTGCTGGCCGAGATGCAGCGGCGCGCGCTGCATGCGCGCGTCGTCATCTTCTCCAACGACCATGACGTCGCCATCCTCAAGCAGTGCGTGCGGCTCGGCGTGCAGGGCTTCTGCTATCAGTTCGACGACCCGGCGATCCTGTTCGACACGCTGGTGGCGGTCGCGCACGGCCGCATCTGCATTCCCTACATGGACGTGTCGAAGATCAACGACACGCCGCTGTCGAGGCTGACGACGCGCGAGCGCGAGCTGCTATCGGTCCTCGCCGACGGCTGGACCAATTTGCAGATCGCGGCGCGCACCGGGATCTCGGAGAACACGGTCAAGTACCATCTCAAGAATCTCTACGACAAGCTCGACGTCCGCAACCGTGCCATGGCGGTCGCGCTCTATGCCAGCGAGAAGAACCGCGGGCCGAGCCTGAGTTCCTAGAAGACGGGACGGGTTGCCTACGGGGCAACTCGTCGGGTCGCGAGGTCCAAGGTCTGACCTCGCACGTTTCGCACTTCGCGTCCTTCGTCCCCCTCGCCGGCACGGCGAAGCCGTGACGGTGAGGGGGGCTTTCGCGCGCGGCGTGGTTGTTTGCCATCCCGGCATCAAGATGCAGCCCGTCGTTCGACGAAACGGCACCCGCAGCGCCATGGGCGAGCGCTTCGTCGCTCCAGCGGATAGGCCTCAAAAAGCAAAATGCCGCCCCGGTGGGGCGGCATCTGATGTCGGGCAGGCAGACGGACCGCGACCTTACTCGGCAGCCTCTGCGGTGCGCAGGTAGGATTCCAGCGAGTCGTCGAGCGCATCCTTCCACGGCGTATGGTGCGCCGGCGCCATGGTGCCGGTGATGACCGAGCGGTAGGAGTGGTTGCGGAACTCCATGATGCCCTTCTTCTTGTGTTCCTTCCACTCGAAGAAGGCCGCGTTGGCGCCATCCACGTCGAAGCTCGGATAGTCGGTCTCGGCGATCAGTTCCTTGACGTACTCGCCCTGGTACTCGATCGCGTCATGCGAGTCCTTGCCGGCATCCTCGCGGGCAACGCGGTCCTCGACGTCGGCGATCATCTCCTGCTTGTCGGCAGGCAGCTTGATGCGGCCGAGGATGACGTCGCGCGCCCACCACGCCTGGGCGTCGAACATGTTGAAGGTGAACCACTGGTCCTGCATGCCGACATAGAACAGCGCCGGATTGTGGACATAGGCGACGCCCTTGTAGAGGTCGGCGGTCGCCAGCCGGTTGGCGGTCCTCAGGCGCAGGTCGTCCGGCAGGAACGGGAAGTGATGCTTGTAGCCGGTGCACAGGATGATCGCGTCGATGCGCTTGGTCGACCCGTCCTTGAAGGTGGCGGTGTTGACCTCGACCTTCTCCAGCAGCGGCCGCTCTTCCCAGTTGTCGGGCCATTTGAAGCCCATAGGTGCTGTGCGATAGCAGTTGGTGATCGACTTCGCGCCGTACTTCCAGCACTGCGAGCCGATGTCCTCGGCCGAATAGCTGGTGCCGACGATAAGGATGTCCTTGCCGATGAACTCGCGGGCGTCGCGGAAGTCGTGGGCGTGGAGGATGCGGCCGTTGAAGCGGTCGAAGCCGGGGAACTCGGGGACGTTCGGGGTCGAGAAGTGGCCCGAGGCGACGATGACGTTGTCGAATTCCTCGGAATAGCAGTGATCCTTCGGCAGGTCCTGCACCGTGACGGTGAATTTCCTGGTCTGTTCGTTCCAGGTCACCATGCGCACGACCGTCTCGAAGCGGATCCATTTGCGCACGCCGGCCTTCTTCACCCGGCCCTCGATGTAGTCGAAGAGGACCGCGCGCGGCGGATAGGAGGCGATCTGCTTGCCGAAATGCTCCTCGAAGGAATAATCGGCGAACTCCAGGCCCTCCTTGGGGCCGTTCGACCACAGATAGCGGTACATCGAACCGTGGACGGGCTCACCGTACTGGTCGAGGCCCGTGCGCCAGGTGTAGTTCCAAAGGCCGCCCCAGTTGGCCTGCTTCTCGAAGCAGACGATTTCCGGGATGTCCGCACCCTTCTCGGCGGCCGATTGAAATGCCCTCAGCTGCGCCAGACCCGACGGTCCGGCTCCGATTACGGCGACACGCTTGGCTGTCATGGTTTCCTCCTTTTTGGTATAGACCAAATTTGATTATTGGTTCCTCTGGTCCAGTTCATGGTGCCTGCCGATATACCAATTTGTCAACCGAGTTTCCTGTGAGGAAGAAAAATTTCGCGTGATCAGGATGGAGCTCCCGGCTTTTGGTGGTATCTAAAAACATGCAGAATTCCAGCTTTGCCCATCAACTCGCGGTTTCCAGTCTCCTGCCCCGGCTGTCCGTCGGCATGCCGAATGCGGTGAAGATCGGCTTCCTGGCCCCGCTTAGCGGTCAGGCGGAATCATGGGGCCTGCCCGGCTTGCACGGCTGCCGGATCTGGGAGGACTGGCTGAACAAGACCGGCGGGCTGCTGATCAACGGGCGCCGCTATCCGATAAAGATCGTCGAACATGATTGCGACTACGATGCCGGGCGGGCCGCCGAGGGCGCGCGCCATCTGATAGAGCAGCATGACGTCAAGCTCTTGATGATGCTGGGCGGAGATACGATGGCGCAGATACGGGACTACCTGGCCGAGCGCAAAGTCCTCACCTCGACCCTTTTGCCAAGCGACCTGTCGCCGGATACGCCTTACCTGATCGCGCCCAGCGAAACGCATCCGATCTACAACGTGACCGGGGTGGACTGGCTGGCGCATGCAAGGCCTGAGCTGCGGACCGTGGCGATCTGCAGCCAGACCGATGCGCTCGGCCTTCCTTCGCTTGCGACCTACCGCGCGGCCTTCAAGGCTGCCAATGTCGGGATTGCCAAGGAAATCCAGTATGATCCAGACACGACCGATGCTGCCGCGATCGTGCAGCCGATGCTGGATTCGAACGCCGATATCCTATGCTGGTGCACCAGCTATACGCCGATGGTCCATGCCATGACCGAATATGCCCATGCGCAGGGCTTCAAGGGCCAGATCATATCCTGCACGCTGGACTACTACGACCAGCTCGTGGCCCGCACGTCCGTCGGATTCATGGAGGGGTTCGTCTTCCAGTTTCCGGATTTCGATGACGAAAAGCTGACGGACAAGACGTTTTTCTTCAACCAGCCGAAGGGCTTCTTCGACGAATACAACCACCGCTTCCCCGGCACCTGGACCGCGGTGAGCTGGGAATATGTCGCGATCCTGGATATCTGGCATGCGGCGGTCGAAAAGTGCAACAGCGTCAATTCTCCATCCGTGCTGGCGGCAATGAAGCAGCTTGGGCACGTCACCCACGCGTTCGGCCCGGCGCATTGGTGGGGCGAGAGCATGTTCGGGATCGACAACGCGCTGGTCGGAGACTGGCCGGTGGTGACGCTGAAGAACGGCAAGGCGAAGATTGCCGCCTTCGGCTCGATCCCGCGCTGGCTGAAACGCCACGGCGGCCTGCTCAAGCAGGAAATGTCGGCTCTGGGGCAGCTCTGGGAACAGCGCCTGCGATCGAGCGGGAACGGAACCGCGCTGCAGGGGCGGACGCCGGAATCACTCCTGCAGAAATAGCTTCTGCTCCTCGATCAGGTGCAGCTTGATGAACTCGACGGCGCGCTCCACGTCGCGAGAGGCAATCGCATTGAACAGCGCATTGTAGCGCTGCTGGTATTCGAGGATCCGCTTCGGCGAGAGGTGCCGGCGGAGCAGGGTGGTGCGAAAGCTCACCCGGCAGGCCTCGATCGTCAGATTGTAGCAGGACGCCAGCAGCGGATTGTGCGTTCCCTCGGCGATCTTGCGGTAGATTTCCTCTTCGCATTTCACGAAAGCGGCAACGTCGGTATGGACGTTTTCGATCTTGGACATGAGTTGTTCGAGGTCCCACACCTCGCGGGGCGTCATGTTGATGACGGCGAGGCGGACCATTTCGGGCTCGAGGATGCCGCGCACCACCAGGTGGTCCAATGGGCTGGTCTCCATTGCCACCGAGCTGTCTCCCCGCTCCGGCACGTCTTCCGAGCGATAGGTCACGAAACTGCCGCTGCCGGGACGCCGTTTGATGACCTTGCGGGTTTCCAGCACGTCCAGCGCCTCGCGCACCGTGTTGCGGGCTACCCCCATCTCCGAAGCCAGCGCCCGTTCCGACGGAAGGCGCGCATTCAGCGGATATTCCTCTGAACTTATCTTCGCAAACAACCGATCCAGAACGGTTTGCACCGTCGCTCCCACCGAGTAGGTCGCGATGACTTGAGGTGTGAGCTGGTCGGTCTTGACCTTCATTTCACGGCCTTGCATGTCAGTTCTGCCTCATGGCCACGAGACGAATCCTACCGCAGCACAGTCTAAGTTCGAAATGTTTGTCGAAGCCGGTTCACTAACACGGTGGCGCGGGTAGGGGCAATCGCCCGGTGGGTTGGGGGCGGGGCTTCAGTTGATCCCGAACCACGCCCGGAAAGCTGCCCGGCGGACGGTCACCTTGCCTCATTTTCCGGCATCGCGGCGAAACGAAGCCTTGCGAGGACGGCAAAATCAGGTATTCTCTAGATTGAAATATTTTTACACACAGGCAAATTTCTGACGAGGTGGTAATGACGATCGCAGACTACCCCGCCGTGACGATGGGGCCGCCGAAGCCCAGTCTCATCCTGCAGCCCGGTCTGCTCATGCCCGGCATGGAGCGCTATCACGTGCCGGGCGCGGGGGCGGCGCTGTTCGAAATCGAGGCCGGCGACCGCATCACCATCCGCAACCTCGAGGGCGGCCAGCCCTGCGAGCTCGTCGCCGTCGATGCCGCGGGCCGCGCCGATTCCGGCATCCTGGGTGCGCGCACCAACAGCGACGCGTCCGGTCTCAAGGACTTGCTCGCCAATGGCGACGACAGCCTGCAGAAGTTCCGCCTCGGGCTAGCCCGTCGCAAGCTCGACCTCGGCCGCGCCGAGGCGGTGCGCTTCTTCGACGCCACGACGCCGGCCGGCAAGGAAGAGAGCTTCGTCGCCAGCCGCGACGGCACGCTGGTGGTTGCCGCGCCCGGCGGTCCGATGGCGGTCGACGGCCACGACACCTCGACGCCGCTGGTGGTCATGGTCAAGCGGGCGACCGTCCGCAAGGCCGGCAGGTCCGATCTGCCCGACCCGCTCGCCGACCCGGTGCTCGACCTCAGGATCAAGTCGCGCACGGCGGAGAGCTATTTCGTCAAGGCCGGCGACTACATCCAGGTCATCGACGTCGACGGCCGCCAGTGCACCGACTTCCAGTGCTTCTCGGCGCGCAAGCTCGACAAGGGCCGCGACCTCGCGCTCGACGTCACCGCCACCCGCTCGCTGATGGGCCACGCCTATCCGATGCCGGGCCTGCACGCCAAATATTACGACCAGGACTTCGAGCCGCTGGTCGAGGTCATCCAGGACACCTGCGGCCGCCACGACGCCTTCGCGCTCGCCTGCTACGCCAAATATTACGACGACATCGGCTATCCAGGGCACATCAACTGCTCGGAGAACTTCAATGGCGCGCTCGCCGACAGGGGGGTGACGCCGCGCGCGGGCTGGATGGCGGCGAACTTCTTCTTCAATACCGGCATCGACGCCCATGGCGTGATGTATTCCGACGAACCCTGGTCGCGGCCGGGCGACTACGTGCTCTTGAGGGCGCTGACCGACATCGTCTGCGTGTCGTCGGCCTGCCCCGACGACACGACGCCGTCCAACGGCTGGAACCTCACCGACATCCACGTCCGGACCTATTCCGGGCAGAACAAATTCTCGCGAGCGGTAGCTAGACGAATGACCCCTGACGCCGAACCCAAGATGACCCGTGAGACCGCCTTCCACTCGAGCTTCGCCAAGCACACGCGCAACTTCATCGAGTACAAGGGCTATTGGCTACCGAACGAGTTCGCCAAGGAAGGCCCGATCGAGGAGTACTGGGCCTGCCGCGAGAAGGCGGTGGTGATGGACCTCTCCGCCCTGCGCAAGTTCGAGGTCACCGGCCCCGATTCCGAAGCCCTGATGCAGTATACGCTGACCCGCGACGTCAAGAAGCTCGGCGTCGGCCAGGTCGTCTACACCGCCATGTGCTACGAGCACGGCGGCATGGTCGACGACGGCACGCTACTGCGCCTCGGCAAGGACAATTTCCGCTGGATCTGCGGCGACGACTATTCCGGCGTGTGGCTGCGCGAGGTTGCCGAGAAGCTCGGCCTCAAGGTGCTCGTCCGCTCCTCGACCGACCAGATGCACAACATCGCCGTCCAGGGTCCGAACAGCCGCGACATCCTCAAGCAGATCGTCTGGACGCCACCGCACCAGCCGTCGCTGTCCGAACTCGAGTGGTTCCGCTTCACCATTGGCCGCATCGGCGATGCGCAGGGCGTGCCGATCGTGGTGTCGCGCACCGGCTACACCGGCGAACTCGGCTACGAGGTGTGGTGCCATCCGCGCGATGCCGAGAAGGTCTTCGATGCCGTGTGGGAGGCGGGCCAGCCGCACGGGCTGAAGCCGATGGGCTTCGCCGCGCTCGACATGGTGCGCATCGAGGCCGGCCTGATCTTCGCCAACTACGAGTTCTCGGACCAGACCGATCCGTTCGAGGCCGGCATCGGCTTCACCGTGCCGCTGAAGACCAAGACCGACGACTTCATCGGCCGCGAGGCGCTGATCCGTCGCAAGGAGCATCCGATTCACAAGCTGGTCGGGCTCGACATCGACGGCAACGTCGCGGTCGGCCACGGCGACTGCGTCCATATCGGTCGCGCCCAGATCGGCGTCGTTACCTCGTCGATGCGCTCGCCCATCCTGAAGAAGAACATCGCGCTCGCCCGCGTCGACGCCACGCACGCCAATGTCGGCACCGAGGTGGAGATCGGCAAGCTCGACGGCCACCAGAAGCGCCTGCCGGCGCGCGTCGTGCCTTTCGCCCACTACGATCCGCAAAAGACGAGGCCGAGGTCGTAAGGGCGGGGATCGCGGCCGGCAGCGGCCAGCGGAAGTGCTGAGATGGAGGGAGGTCGGTGCGAACGGAAAAGGGCCGAGCGCACCGACCCTCGACCTTTTGCTTCTGGTCGCGGAAGGGAATGTCTGGGACGATTGCCCCTGGCGAAGCATTACCCCTGGCGCAGCCGGCGTCCGGATGAAATCATGCCTCGCGATGCCGATGCGGCAAGAATCGGTACTGGCGGCCCAAGGTTCCATCTTCGTGGAACTTGTAAGCAAGAGGAAAGAAAATTACCTGACGTGCACTTTTGGCCTTATGAATCGCCGAATGGGGAATATTTGACGTGAAAGAAGACCAGTCTGTTGCCACGCTACTCGATGGCAAGCGAGCGGCCGTCGTCACCAACAAGGGGCGGCCGGCGCCGCTCAAGCAAGATCCGCATGCCATTCGCGACACGCCCGAGAAGGTATTGGAGGTGGCGCTCGGCCACGAGGTGCGTGCCTTCCGCAAGAAGCTCGGCATCACCGTCGCCGACCTCGCCGCCATGACCAACATCTCGCTCGGCATGCTGTCCAAGATCGAGAACGGCATCACCTCGCCGTCGCTGACGACGCTGCAGGCCCTGTCGCGGGCGCTGGGCGTGCCGCTCACCGCGTTCTTCCGCCGCTTCGAAGAGGAGCGCAACGCCGTTTTCGTCAAGGCGGGCGAGGGGGTCGACGTCGAACGGCGCGGCACGCGTGCCGGCCACCAGTACAACCTGCTCGGCCATATCGGCTCCAACACCGCCGGCGTGACCGTCGAGCCCTACCTGATCACGCTCTCGGAGGATTCAGACGTCTTTCCGATGTTCCAGCACGAGGGCATGGAGTTCCTCTACATGCTGGAAGGCGAGGTGGTTTACCGCCACGGCAACAACCTCTACCGCATGACACCCGGGGACAGTCTGTTCTTCGACGCCGACGCGCCGCACGGGCCGGAGGAGCTGACCACGCTGCCGATCAAGTATCTGTCGATCATCTCCTATCCGCAGGGCAGCAGCGGCGATTAGGCGTCCCGCCATCCTGGGCGGGTCTGCGGTGCCAATCGGCTATGCCTTGAGGAAACGCGTCGAACGCCGGCGGTCGAGCGGCGGCATCGGAACCGGCGAAAGCAGGTTCAGTCGCGGTTGCGGGCCGTCTCGGCGGCGAAGCCGAAATGGCGCATGACCATGTCGCGCCAGTTTTCCGGGATGTCGGCCTTTTCTACCGCGCGGCGCATGCATTTCAGCCAGAGGTCGCGCTCTTCCGGGCCGATCTCGACATGCTCGTGGATTTCCTTGAGCCTGGAATGGCCGTGCTTCTGCACGTAGTAGCTCGGCCCGCCGAAGAAGCCGCAGAGATAGTTGAACTGTTCCTCGCGCGAATGGGCGACGCCGTGCCCGCGCAGGTGCAGGCGGTGCAGAAGTTCGGCGTCCCCATCCTGCTCGACGATGTCGTAGAAGGTCTCGACCAGGCGGCGGATCGCCTCCTCGCCGCCGAGCTCGGAAAACAGCGATCGCCTTGCGGGTTGCAGCGGCTCGTTCATCGTCACCTCCGACCAGATGCGGCCGCGTACGGCTTTGCCTGTAAAGATAGGGGCGGTCCCCGCTTTTGCCGGGACCGCCCCTGGTATCGTCGGCCGATCAGTCCGGGCTGAAGCCGGGCGAGGTCGGGGCGCCGTCGTCGTACTTGGACAGCCACTCGACGACCGTCGGGCGGTAGCGGGTCAGGCCCTTGTAGTCGGCAAGTTCGTTCGGCAGGTCGCGCAGCACGCGGTGGAAGCGGCGTGCCCATTTCGGCTGCGCCACCAGTTCCTCCATCTTGATCAGATAGCAGCGGATCGGGAATACCAGCGCATTGGAACGCGGCAGCCGCCAGAAGCTCTGCAGCTCGACGCGCAGGTGGACCTTCTCGCCGACATTCTCGGGCGTGACCGTCAGACGGTCGGAGCCCCATTTGTGGAAGTTCTCCGGGCTGGTGTCGAGCCGCGGATTGATGGTCATGGTCCAGTTCAGGCGACGCGCCGGCTGGCCCTGCTGGACGTTGGTGAGGAACTTCAGCGCGCGGGTGAAAATGCCCTTCTCGTGCGCCAGCGGCACCGGCGCGTGCCACTCGAAGAAGTTCATGCCGATGTCGAAGTCGAGCGACCAGTCGGCCTGGGTGGTGACCATGCCGGCATCCATCCACAGATTGCCCTCGCGCTGGTCGAGGACTGCGAAGTCCCCCTGGCTCTGGCGGGTGATGTATTCCATCGGCCCGTAGGGCAGGGTGGAGAGATCGCCGAAGGTGAAGGTATCGTCGATGCCGAGCGGCCGGTTGATCCAGCGCCAGCGATCGCCTTCCCGCGTCAGCTCGAAATGTTCGGGATAGCTCTTGGCCTTCTCGGTCATCAGCAGTTCGAGAAGATCCCAGCCTGCGAGCGTCATGTGCGGCAGCGACTGGCAGCGCAGCGGATCCTCCGCCAGCACCTTGGCGCGATCCTGCATCTCCGAGATGTAGTGCTCGTCGACGTCGATGAGATGCTCGAACACCGAGTTCTTCGGTCCGGGCACGTGCGGCTCGATGTTCACCGCATACATGTAGGAGTCTTCGTTGAACGGGAACGGAAACCGCCTGACCTGCTCGGGACTGTTCCTGAAGGTGAAGTCGTCGCGGAACGTCTCTTTCCTGAAATTGATACCCATGAAATCCTCCCAATTCCGGGGCCGGTTGTCAGCGTTCGAGAACCAGTGATCTTCCCTCGAACCGCGACACGCACGGCATGATCTTCTTGCCCGAGCAGTGTTCCTCCTCGCTCAGCCAATGGTCGTTGTGCTTGAACGTGCCGTCATAGGAGACGACGTTCGTTTCGCACTGGCCGCAGACGCCGCCGCGGCACAGATAGGGCGGGTCGATGCCCGCGGCTTCCAGGGCCTCGAGCAGGCTCTGCTGCTCACCGACGCGGATCTCCTTCTTGGACACGGCCAGCGTGACGTCGAAGGGCTTGCCCGGCTGCGGCGCGGCGAAATGCTCGTAATGCACGGTCCCTTCCGGCCAGCCGTGCTGGGCGGCGGTTTCCCGCACCCAGTTGATCATGCCCGCGGGGCCGCAGACATAGATATGCGTGCCGAGCGGCTGGGTGGCGAGCAGGCGGTCGAGCGGGATACGCTCGTTGCGGTCGTCGTAGTAGAGGTGCACGCGGTTGCCGTAGCGCTCGCGCAACGCCTCCGTGTAGCTGCCCAGCGCCTCGGTGCGGCAGGTGTAGTGCAGCTCGAAATTGCTGCCCGAGGCGGCGAGCTGCGCGGTCTGCGCCAGGAAGGGCGTGATGCCGATGCCGCCGGCGATCATCAGATGCTTCTTGGCGCGCAGATCCAGCGAGAACAGGTTCACCGGATAGCTGATCACCATCTCCATGCCGCGCTTGACGCGATTGTGCATGAACAGCGAGCCGCCCCGGCCGGAGTCGTCGCGGCGCACACTGATGGTGTAGTCGCGCGTGTTGAGCGGCGAACTCATCAGCGAGTAGGGGTTGAGCCTGGTCTTGTCGGCGTCGCGCATCTCGACGACGACATGGGCGCCGCCCGAAAAGGTCGGCAGGTCTTCGCCGTCGGTGCGCTCGAAATGGAAGCGCTTGACCAGTTCGTTGACCGCGACGACGTCGGTCACGGTGACGTTCAGTTTGGTTGTTCCCGCGCTCACCGGAAAATCTCCTCCTTGTGAGGGACCTCGGTCGGGTCCTCCGCGTTGATGCAGACGCCCTGGAATGCAGCGATGCGGCGCGAATAGTGGTCGCGCACCAGCAGCAGCAGCCCGCAGTGCGAACAGGTCACCGGCTGGGTGGTCACCTCCTCGGTGATCCCCTTGCAATGCACGCACTGCACGCGCCTTGCGAGCGAGCCGCGCTGCTCAGTCTGGATCGAGGCATGGTCGATGCCCGCCTCGGTCGCGGCCAGCATGGCCTGGCCGATCAGGCCTTCGGTGCCGGCGAGGTACATACGCAGGCCCATATGGGCGTTGGCGAGGGTCCATTTCAGTCGCGGCAACGCTGCCGCGAATGACGGACCCTCATAATACTGGGCCGGCTTGAGCGCCTTCAGGCTGTCCTGGAAGCGGTTTCCGGTCCGGCCCGGTATGAAGATGACATGGGCACTGGCGAAGAACCCTTCGGGCGCCTGCCTCGCCAGGTCCAGTATCGCGGACGCCCCTTCGGCGTCCGCTATGAGAAGGTGGCTGCTGCCGGCCTGCGGGGACAACATTCCGTAGACCGGGCGACTGAGGATCGTCTTCACCGGTGCACTGTCCAAGGTCTCAGCCCTTCGCCGTGCGCTTCAGCTTCTTCGGATCGTCGAACGGCAGCGACTGGGCGGTCGCCTTGACCGTGCCGCTGGCATTGCGGATCTCCAGCGGCGTGCCGACGATCGCGCAGTCGACGTCGAGGCGGGCGATGCCCATCGACTTCTTCACGAGCGGCGAATACATGGCGCAGGTTACCACACCGACCTTCTTGCCGTCGCGCCAGATCTCGGCGCCTTCATCGGCCGCCTTGTCGCTGTCGAGCAGCACGCCGAAGATCTTGAAGCGTTCCTTGCCCTTGAGGCGGTAGTGCTCCTCGGCGCCGCGGAAGCCGGTCTTGCCGGGGCTGACGGTGAAGTCGAGGCCGAGTTCCCACAGCGTGTCGCCGGGGCCTTCGTTGGCGAAGGGGTACTTCTGCGAGTTGTCGTAGGGGTAGAAGAGCAGGTAGCTCTCGACGCGCAGCATGTCGAGGGTGGTGAAGCGCGTCGGGATGATGCCCATCGGCTTGCCTTCCTCGACGATGGTGTCCCAGATCTTGCCCGCGTCCTGGCCGCGGCAGAAGATCTCGTAGCCGCGCTCGCCGGTGTAGCCGGTGCGCGAGATCATCACCGGCAGGCCGAAAAGCTGGGTCTGCATGTGGTGAAAGTAGTTGAGGTCGCGGATGCCCGGCACGTGCTTGGCGAGGTAGTCGACGGCGAGCGGGCCCTGCAGCGAAAGATCATGCAGGTTGTCGTCGAAGCGGACCGAGACGTCGCGGCCGATCGAGGCGCGGGTCAGTTCCTCATGGCCCGATCCCGAGCCGTGCACGACCATCCAGGAATTGGTCGAGATGCGGTAGATGACGCAGTCGTCGGTGAACTTGCCGGCATCGTTGAGCATGCAGGCGTAGACGGACTTGCCGGGATAGATCTTCTCGACGTCGCGCGTGGTGCAGAGATCGATGACATGCGAGGCATGGGCGCCGGTGATGTGGACCTTCTTGAGGCCCGAAACGTCCATCAGGCCGGCCTTGGTGCGGATCGCGACATATTCCTCGTTCGCGTCCTTGTCATAGGACCAGGCCGTGCCCATGCCGCTCCAGTCTTCGAGTTTGGAACCGAGCGCGCGGTGACGGTCGGCCAGTGTCGAAAAACGCCAGGAAGCTGTCATTTGATAAATCTCCTCCACTCTGTCCATTCCGCCCCGGGAACGGCGACCTCGCCGTTGGGGCGTTGTGTCGGAGACATATTGACTCGAAATCTGCCGGAAGGGCAATATCCAAGTGCAAGAAATTTTACTGATAGGCAACTTTTGGATGAGGCCGTCAGGCCGGACACCCGTGCGCGGAATTGCGCGCGCCTGAAATTCGCCGGTCCCCGGAAACGACGAGGCCCGGCAAGATTGCCGGGCCTCGGGTGTTCGCGACGCTTGGACTTGGCTCTCAGAACAGGCCTTCGATCTGGCCCTGTTCGTTGAGGAAGATCTTCTCCGAGGACGGCACCTTGGGCAGGCCCGG
>NZ_JARDJI010000038.1:0-16551 GCF_039907765.1 Mesorhizobium sp. CC13
CGGCCTGCTCTACCTCAACGCCCGCTACATGGACCCCATCCTCGGCCGCTTCATCTCCCCCGACGACTGGGATCCAACACAGCCAGGCGTCGGCACCAACCGATACGCCTATGCCCAGAACGATCCCGTCAACAAGGCAGATCCAAATGGGCATAGCGTTGTTGGTGATTTCTTCCGCGAGGTCGGCAGGGCGCTTGATCGCATCGGTAGCGCTATCCGCGACCTCTTCGGTGGCAGTGACCGAGGGACGTCCACCAGAGTTGAAACGACTACATATCAGAGGAACTACGGGCAAAACGCGCTCCCGGTAGGACCCGGACCAAGAGGACTAGGAGGGCTCCTTGCTGGTGTCATGCCTGGAACCCCAACCAATAAGTTATTTACCCGTCAGGCAGAAGAAATTATCGATGCGCTAGTTAACAGGCCGCCCGATGAAATCATTCGCCTCCGTCATTATACGAGTAAAAGTTCTCTGGAGAAAATTCTGGACAGCAAGAAGATTATTGCACGAGACCAAAACAGAGTTTTTGCTACATTGGCTGGATCTGGAAAGCTTAGCCCGAGAGATGTCGAAAGTAAATTTGGATTGCAACGCGGACGAGGTGGCGCTTATATTGAATTCGACACTAGGCGCGGTGAATTCACGCCGCGATACAACTCAGACTTTGGCGTTACAGAGTGGACTCACAGAGGGGATTTTGATATAACTGATCGTAACTACGTTGGATATCTAAATAGGTGAGACAATGAAGAAGTACGAATTGTCGCCATCTGAATTCGCGATGCTTGCTGTTGCGTTCGATAAGATACATGCATTCTTTCACAATGAAAGAAATTTAGAAGAATTGATTTCATTCAGAAGCGAATACTACGAAATAATAAAAAGAATTAACTACCAGATTATTAGCCGAAAGATATCAGATTCGCAAATGGATGATATTTCGTGGGAGAACATATCTCCAGATGAGTCTATAGATGAGACGATCGAGAAGTATATAAGAATATTTACAAAATGAAGCGTGAAAATACAAATGTGGTTAATTCAAATATTGTTGATGCTGAACATATTGTATTTGTTTCATTGTGATGGAGCAATTTGTCCGCAAGGTTATGGCTGGAATTTGTAGGAAGTGCGGAGAAGTTGGGGAATATCATGAAATACTTTGAAGTATTTCAATCTGAGGTGCTTCCTACCAATGCTGTCATCCTAGTTGGAGTTGGCGGCAGGTCCAAGCGTTGTCACGAAGTCGTGGCGGCGCTCGTGACACGTTGCTGTGCTGGGTGCACATTGTACTGCCTGATTCATCTGTGGACAGTGTTGCAAGCGCGTCGGCAAACCGAGAAGAGTTTCCCGCGGGCCGTTAGACTTGTTTCGGTTGACGGGCGAATCGAGTGAAATGAGGCATCGAAACGTTCTCATAATAGGCACTGCGCTCGCCCTCAGTGGCTGCTCCCCGTCCGGCGGCGATTTCTTTTCCGAAACCGTTGAGAGCCTCCACGCCAAAAACTCCCCCCTGCGCGACACAAATCCGCAATCGCAGCCGCTGAGTTCCGCCAGCGGACAGGCGGCAAGATTCTCCGGCGCTCAATACAAGGGTTCCGGCAACTTCGTCTCCTACGGCGCTCCGATGGCCCGGGTGACCGGCAACAACGCCGGTCAATATGGACTTGATCTCGCGAATGCCGACACAGCCAAGGCGGAACGAAGCAAGGTTGAGCGAAGCCGATGGTCCTTTGCTATCGGCTTGCGTGTGAATAGGTTCGACGCAAAGTTTACATAAACAAAAGCGGACTGCCGATGGGCGCCGAGCAAGTCCAAGATCTCTTCGAATGGTGGACGACCGAGCTACGGGCGGTCGCGCGCCTTGGAACAAGGAACGCTAGCGAACTTAATGATGCAGGAACCTGCCTTCTCCGAACAGAAGATGTGGCCTCGGAATGTCTGCCGCCTGAGACAGGCGGTGGAGCGCATGTAATTGGCCATTCCGAGGCAGGCGCCTGGGAGAACTCCGCCAAGCGGCTGGTGATCGTCCTCAACCGAAATCAGTTGCTCACCCGTCGCCTGTCCAGTCAACGGCTTCCGCGGCATCAGGCAACTATGATGGCCGAACTGGATCTTCTTGGTGCTACGCCGTTCGAACTCTCGCAGGTTCACATCATTTTCGACGCTAGCAACGACAGCGGCTGCAGCTATCACATTGTGAAGCGCTCTACCTTCGCTCCTGTCGTCCATGCAGTGCGGAATGCAGGAATCGCAGTAAGCTCGTTGCGGTTGGAAACGAGCGACGGCATCAAGATCGCCGACTGCCACAGCCTCCGCGCGATTTTCCCACTCACCAAGAAGGAGCGCTTCCAAAGATCGATGTGGCGGCTGGCCGTGGCTATTCTGCTGGCTACGGCGTTCGGCACCTACGCCCACGCTTTGTGGCGGCTCGAGGCCGCCGACAATCAACTCGGCGCGCAAATAGCCGAAGCACAAGCTGCCGCCAAACAGGCCCGCATCCAATTGGCGCAACGCCAGGCCGCGCTGGAGCAGACTTCAAGGCTTCGGGACCAGAAACAAACATCGGCCTCGGTGGTGGAGACCTGGGCGGAACTGACCAAGGTCTTGCCGGACACTGCCTGGGTCACCGACCTTACGCTGAGGGCCGGCGAAGTGACCGTCAACGGCTACGCCCAGTCTGCGGCCGGTCTGATCGAGCCACTCGAAGCCTCGCCGCTGCTGGTTTCTCCCGATTTCGTGGCTCCCGTGGTGCGGGTGCCGGGTCAGGAAGGCGAGCGCTTTGTGATCAAGGCGAAGGTGGCAAGGCAGTGACGCTCACCACCCGAATCCTGAATGCGCCAGCGGCCGTGCGGCGAACGCTGGCCATCGCGATCGCAGCGCTTCTGGTCCTGATTGTGCTCTGGCTGATCTTGCTGGCTTTTGAGGTGCTTTACGCCGCAAGAGATGACGTTCAGGGCAAGAGAGAGACGCTCGGCCAACTGAACGCAATCATCGCGCTCGCAAAGAGCGTGCAGACTGAGCCGAAGTCTGAAGCTCCCAACTCACAGGACTTCCTGGCGGGCGAAAACGAGGCGATCGTCCGCAGCAACCTGCAGGCCAGGTTGAACAACGCGGCCCGAACCAGCGGTGCAGTGGTCATGTCGGCCGGAAACGCCCCGGCTCTGGTGGAAGACGGCATCACCTACCTCGGCGTCCGTGCCAATCTGACTGGGCCTTTCGAGGGGGTTCACAATACGATCCTCGAGCTGGAAACTACCCCGCCGCTTCTTTTTGTCCGGGAGGCGACAATCCGTAGGGTCACGGCCCAGCCCGCCAACGGTTCAAGTTCCGATTTGTTTGCCGAAGTCACGTTTTATGGCGCAATGCGGACTGATGCAGCGAGCTCAAATCAGGACACGAAACCATGAACTGGAAGGCGCTCGCCCTGATCGGGGTGTCAGCGGGCCTGATCGGCGCCTCGAACCTCTGGCTGTACAGCGTGCCAGTTGACATCACGCCGACGGCACCCGATCGCGGCCTTGCGCAGGCCGAGGCGACAATGGGCATTGGCTCGCCTGCTGCATCCTTCGAGTTTTCGGATATTGCAGAAACGTTCGAACGACCATTGTTCAACCCGGACCGAAAGCGCCACCAGCAAGCTGCCGTAGAACCCTTGGTCAAAGAAGCCCCGCCGCCTACGGACGGCAAACCCGCTGAGGTCGTGCAGCCAGCGCCGGCTCTGATTGGCGTCAGCATCGGGGAGCAACAGGCCAGCGCGCTGCTGAAATTCGAAGGCCAGGACCAGCCGCAATGGCTACGGATTGGCGATAGAGCTGGTGGTTGGGTTGTCTCAGACATCGGCAAGGATCAGGCCGTGCTGGAGCAAGACGGCCAAACGAGCAAGCTCATGCTCTACCCTTCTGGGCGGAACCTTTTGGTTCCGGGAGGAGCCGGTGTTGCCAACTGATCGCTACCGCGCCAGCAACGCCGGGTTTGCCTTGGTGGCGGTTGTGGGATTTCTCCTGGTCGCATCGGCCATAGTGGCGCCATTCGCGCTCGCGGCGAAAACAAGACTGATGATTGCCAGCAATAACCTCGAGCGCGAGAGGCTGTCGTTGATTGCAACTGGTCTCGTCAATGTCGTGGCTTCCAAGCTTGGCGATGAGAAGGGCAGTGCTCCCGTTGCGATCGACAATTTACCGAAAATGTGTCGCCTGGCGGATCTTGCGATCGAGTTGCAGGTGCAATCCCACGATGGGCTCATCGATCTGAATGCCGCAGACGTCGCTCTGTTGGACCTCGGACTCAAGGCTATCGGCTTGCCGGCAACGGAGGCTTCGGAGACCGCACGGTCAATCATTGCATTCAGAACGGGCTCTCGTGCTTTCTCCGAGATTTCGGATTCTCAAGCGCCGCCCCTCGTCGGCGGGCCAAAGCACGCGCCCTTCGAGTCTGTTTCCGAGCTCCATGACGTTCTGCCGGCAGGAATTGCGACGTCGCAGCTCTACGAAATCTTCACCGTCTACTCCAGGAGCGGAACGATCAGTCGTCCAAGCGCTTCCAGGCCGATACGAGACGAATTGCGCTCAAGCGGGAATGCGGTTGCCAACGCGATCACCGATAAGGCGGGCATTCCTGTCTACACCATCGCCATTTCGGTGAAGAACGCGCCAGGCCTGATGGCGAACGCGAACTACATCGTTGGTCCGGCTTTTGACGGGCGCTTGCAATTTTTGGCGCCCAGCCCGCCTCCATCGGCCCTATTCAGTGAAACGTCCCAGGTGGCATGCGAGCAGTTGTTTGGCGCCTCCGTTGCAAGCACGCTGTCGGAGTGGCGCAATGGATAGGCCAAAGAAGTCCGAGGATTTCCTAATCTTCTTGCAACAGGGCGGCACCCTAAGCGCCCCGTCGGCAAATCGCATCGCATCGGCTCTAAGCGCCTCCGGTCAGCCCTTCGATACGGTGGTCACAGAGCTCGGCTTGCTCCGGGATGAAGAGCTGGCAAAGCTGCTGAATGCGTTTCTTGAGAATCCTCCGGTCGACGAGGTGCCGCTCGAACAGGTATCGCAAGCCCGCGGCGACGTTTCGCTGAATTTTCTGAGAGAACAGGCCATCCTTCCGCTGGCAATCAATGATGTCGACGTGATGCTTGGCGTGGCGGACCCGTTTGCGACGCCAGCTATCGAAGCATTGGCATTCTACCTTGAGCGCACGGCATCCTTGCGCGCGATGCCTCGGCGCCTGATCCACGAACAGCTCGCACAGTTCGACTCAAGCTCGGAGGGTGCCACTCCGACGGATGGCGGAACACCGTTTGCGGTAGAGGAAGACCTTGAACGGCTTAAAGACTTTGCCAGCGAGGCACCAATAGTTCGCTTTGTCACAGAGACGATCACGCGGGCGGTCGACCAAGGTGCGACCGACATTCATATTGAGCCGTTCGATGATAGTCTCCGCATCCGCTACCGCCATGACGGGATGCTCACGACGGTCAACACCGTGCCTCTTTCGATGCTGGCGGGTGTTGCTACGCGTATTAAGATCCTGTCGCGCCTCAACATCGCAGAGCGACGCCTGCCGCAAGACGGACGAATGCGCATTCCGGTCCGAGGAAGAGACGTTGACCTTCGTGTTTCGGTCGTCCCTTCGGTTCACGGCGAGACGATTGTGCTCCGCATTCTCGACCGAGCCACGATCGAGCTGAAGCTCGACAAGCTCGGCTTTGACATGCATGCGCAGCAAATCGTTGCCGGAATGGCACAAGCGGCAAATGGAATCGTGCTGGTTACTGGACCGACCGGCAGCGGCAAAACGACGACCCTGTATTCTGTGCTGAGCGAGTATTCCAGACCGGACCGAAAGGTATTCACCGTCGAAGACCCGGTCGAATACAGGCTCAATGGCATCACCCAGCTTCAAGTCGATCCCGCGATAGATCTCGATTTCGCCACCGCCCTGCGCTCGGTTCTCCGGCAAGATCCCGACACCATCTTGATCGGGGAAATCCGAGATCGCGAGACGGCGCAGATCGCGATCCAGGCGGCATTGACTGGACATCTGGTGCTCTCGACCTTGCACACGAATAGCGCCACGGGCGCTTTGACGCGTTTGAGGGACATGGGGATTGAGGGGTATCTCCTGGGTTCGACGATAAGGGGGGTCATCGCGCAGCGCCTCCTGCGGCGCCTCTGCAACGAATGCCATGGTGCGGCCCTCAAACAGAACAGAGATTGCCCGAGATGCACTGGTTCAGGCTATCGGGGCCGTACAGTGACATACGAGCTGCTTCGCGTATCCGCCGACATGGCTGCCCTGATCGACGCCGGCGGCAGCGAGGCCGAGATTGCGAAAGCAGCAATTCTTGGCGGGATGGTGCCGATGCACGAGCATGCGATGTCGCTCGTCAGCGACAACATCACGACCATAGACGAAGTCTCGCGGGTCTTGGACTATGGTGGGGACTAGCAATGCCGACGTTCCAATATCGCGCATATTTGACCGACGGCAGCACTGAAACAGGCGTTCTCGAAGCCAGCTCGAAACAGGAGGCGGCTCGGACCCTCAGTAGGCAGGGGCGACGCACCTATCATCTCGAGCAAGCGCGCGCGGACCAAAGAACCGGGTCGGCGTTCTTCTTTCACTTCGCCTGGGGGGCATCCCCAATCAGACCCGAGCGGCTCTTCGCCGATCTGTCGATGTTGCTCAATGCAGGCTTCACCATCGACCGGGCCGTGGCCGCCATTGCCGCGGGCGAGACCAGCGCAACGAGAAAATCGCAGCTGGAGTCGGTTCATGACCTGATTGCCCGTGGCCGTTCGTCAGCCGAAGCCTTCGCCACACTGCCTGGCTTATCGCCTACGACGATAGCCTTGATCGCGAGCGGAGAGCGCAGCGGCAGACTTGCGGCCGTTTGCGAGCGACTGGCAGCGTCCTATTCGACCACGGCAAAACGTAAGGCCGCAATCATCGAAGCCCTTACCTATCCGTTCTTCCTGATGTTCGTGATGTTTGGAGCATTGTTCGTTCTGGCGACTGTACTGGTTCCCGCGTTGGAACCGATATTTGAGGGGGCAGGTGCGGCAAAGCCGGCCGTCATGTCGATGCTGGCCACCCTGCGCCGGATTATCCTGGACTATCCGGTAGTCTTTCCGATGACCGGATTGTTGTGCATTGGCGCCTACGTGGCCTTCTCTCGGTCGAATTCGGCTCGCGCCTTCGGGGTAGATCTCGTTGCAAGGACCCCCTTGGTCGGCACCCTGATCATACGAGCCTCTGTTGCCCGCTACCTCGAAGTTCTGTCGCTTCTGCTGGCAAATGGCGTGACCATGCTCGATGCGCTCAAGCTCTCCGGCAGCACCGCCAGACTGCCCATGTTGCGACAGGTCTTCTCGGAGATCAGCGAGAGTATCGCGGTTGGCTCGAAGCTCAACGAGGCTTTTGCAGGCCATTCCGTGTTCGAGAAGACGACAGTTTCATTGGTCGCCATCGGCGAGGAAGCGAACGCGCTGCCGTCCGTGCTCGAGCGCGCTTCGCAAATGCTCCATGCCCAAGTATCGGCACAGATCGATGGGTTGCTGAAACTCATGACGCCCGCCCTGACGATCTTGCTGGGGCTCATGGTTGGCAGCCTGGTTGTGTCTGTGATGACGACAATTCTGAACATGAATGAGCTGGCTCTCCGATGACGGCCAGCGACGCAGGAGCTTCGGAGTTGCACGATGCGGCCGGCTTCACGCTGCTGGAGATGGTGGTCGCCCTGCTGATCCTCGCGCTCGTTGCGACCGCAGCCTTGCCAGCGCTTCAGACCAGATCGCGTGCGCCGAGTATCGATGCGATTTCCAGGGAACTGGTCGCCCGATTTCAGATGACGAGAACATTGGCGATCACGCGCGCCTCTGAGCAACGGGTGTCGCTTGTGCCCGCCAAGAACCAGGTGCGTTTCGGGGATGGGTCAACAATCGAAATTCCCCAAGGGGTGGAAATGACTGTCGTGACCGGGAAGACCACGATTCTGGCGGGTCAGGAAGCCGTGCTCACATTCTTGCCTAACGGGAGTACTTCAGGACTCGACCTCTATCTTCGGCGCGATCGCGAGCGCCTGCGCATCAGCGTCAACTGGTTGAGTGGTTTGCCTTCCAGAAGCTGGGACATCGAATGATGCGGACGCATGCACCCGGCGACGAAGGGTTCACCATTCTGGAGATGATCGTCGCATTCATGATCCTGGCGCTGGCTATGGGTTTGATTGGCCAGTCGATTGTACTCTCCCGTCGCGCAATGGTCGCAGCCGAGACCGAACAGCGATCGATAAGGGAGCTGCGAGGCATCCTGGCGAACTTACAAGCCGGCGACATTTCACTGGAGGCCGGCTCCGATGAATTCGGTGATCGTTGGAAGATCGAGAAACGCCTGGTCGATACCGACGGCAGCGCACTGGTTGCACTCAAGATCACGCCGAACGTCGGAGACGGCAGGCCTGGTCGGTCGGGCTTTGTCACCTTCATGCAAGCCGACCCCAGGGCCTCGCTCAAATGACGCGCAGATCATCGCGCAACTCCCGCTCTAAGGCCCAGTGCCAAACAAGCGTTGAAGGCTTTGCCCTCGTCGACACGCTTGTTGCCTTGGCGCTGACTGGCGTGATCGCATCGCTGATGATCGTCTTCCTCGGACAGGCTCGGTCAATCATGAGGATTACCAAGGACAACGAGACCCAGATCGAGGTCGAAAATGCTGCCGCCTTCCTGGAAAACCTGATCGCTGCGGCCGAACCCTTCCCTCTGACGATTTCGGACAATCGCGTTTTCCTGTCAGGTGATCGTGACAGCCTGCAGCTTGTCGGCATTCAGCCCACCGCTTTCGGCTCATCTGCACTGAGACAGATCACGCTTGCCGTCCAACCCAACAAGGATGGGGATCCGGCACGCGATTTGGTGCTTCAGCTTGTTCCAAGAAGGGCGGGCAACGCGCAGGAACGGCAAGATGCCGAGACCGTCGAGTTGCTTCCGGGCCCTACCAATATCGCAATCGAGTACCTCGGCGCCGGACCGAGGTCGAAATGGGCAAACGAGTGGACGGTTCCAAGGCAGCTTCCTGTAGCCATTCGGTTTACCCTCTCGGTGAACAGGAGCGGCGCTGAATACAGGGCGACGGGATTTGCCCGTCTCGTGTTCGCATCTTCGTTGGACGTGCAACCGAACTGATGGAGGCTCTCAGCTCAGTTGGTGAGATCCTGATCCTCGCCTGTGCCTCCCCCGCTGCCATCCCTGCCGAGGGTTCGAACCTTGACAGCGCTGCCATCAGCGCTGAGTTCGTACTGATAGGGCTTTCCCCACGGGTCATCCAAACCGCCCGAACCTTTTAGATACGGACCGGTCCACCCAGTTGCCCCCTTTGGGGCGATCATCAGTGCCGACAGGCCCTCGTCGGTTGTGGGGTAGCGCGCGTTGTCGATGTAGTAGAGTTCAAGAGCGCTCTCTACATTGCGGATCTGGGCCTTGGCGGCATTTGTCTTGGCAGAGCCGAGATAGCGCAGCACCTGTGGTGTGGCCAGGGTTGCGACAAGGGCGATAATCGCCAAAACCACGAGAAGTTCAACGAGGGTAAAACCTTCGATGTGAGCTTCGTGTTGTCGCCGGGCTCGCCGTGCGATCGCTGCCTCGGTTCTCACCATCCGATCGGGTCCCCACTCCAGAATACGAAATTCTCGAGCGTCCAAACGCTTGCCAGCCCTATGGCCAGGAATGGCCCAAAAGGTATTCTGGTGCCCATGTTCGACGGGCCGGTCCCGGCAAGCCTGAGGCCGGCAAAAACAAGCGCGCTGGCGCTCGCCACAAACAGCAGGACGGGCAACAGCAGCGGATTGACCCAGACGGCCGCGGCCGCGGCCATCTTCACATCGCCCATCCCCAGGCCTGTCGCACTTCTCAGCCGGCTGTGCGCCTCGCGCAACAGCCAGAACAGCAAGCCAAAACCCGCAGCCGCCAGCAGATGCTCTGGCAAATTGTCGGGGCGGGCTATCAGCAGAAAGCACGCGCCTGACAACCCCAATGCCAGGTTCAACCCGTTGGGAATGACCATCCGGCGAAAGTCGACAATTGTGATGGCGGCCAACAAGCCTGCCAGAACCAGCGAAGCTGCGACGACCGCCCACCCGTCGCCGGCCATCAATACGCCAGCCTCTTCAAATCCTGCTCCGTTCGTGTCGCCCCGCCGCGTCTTTTCTGGATAGGCGTCTTCAGGCTGAGCATTCCCCGGAACTCGTCGGTCACGGCCCGCGCCTCGGGTATGTTGCGGACCACGCGGGGTCGAATGAAAACGATCAGTTCCGTGCGGGTGATGCTGTCGGTCTTGTTCTTGAAGGCGTTGCCCAGGATCGGAATGTCACCGAGTAGCGGGACCTGGCCTCTCGACACATTGTTCCGCTCCTGGATCAGGCCACCCAAAGCAAGGCTTTCGCCGTCATTGACCAAAACCTTGGTGTCGATCTTGCGCTGCTGGATCGTCGGCGAATCTATGCCCGAGGTGGTTGTCTTGACGACGTTGCTGACCTCCTGGGAGATATCCAGCATGACCCGCCCGGCGTTGTTGATCCGCGGTGTAACCGAAAGGATGACGCCGGTGTCCTTCATCTGAACCGAGTTGACGATCGGCGCGTTGGGATTGGCGGTCCCGATGGCTTGCTGCGTGATGATCGGGACCTGGTCGCCAATCTGCAGGACGGCTTTCTGGTTGTTCAGGGCCATGAGCGTCGGCGCAGAGATGACATTCACATCGGTCACGCTCGACAGCGCGTTGAGCGTCACCTGGATGTTGTCGGTGGCATAGCTCCACGCAAAGCCTGGAAACGCCGCACCGGTGAAACCGCTTGCGACATCCGAAAGCGAAACCTTGAAGCCGTTGCTTTCGAAGAACCAGCGCATGCCAAACTTCAGTTCGTCGTTCAGCGCGACCTCCGCGATCACCGCCTCCAGCATGACCTGCGTCGGCAGCACGTCCACGCGCGCCAGGATCTGTTCGATCCGCTCGTAGGTTCGCGCGGTGGTCTGGATGAGCAGGGCATTGTTTTCGACATCGGCCACGACCTTCGGGGCGGGCTCGCCATTGGGCGAAATCTCCATGTCGGACGAAAGCCCCGTCAGCGGCAGCGGCGTCACACCATCGGAGGCGAGCGCCACCGGGGTCATCTCGGGCGAAAGGCTGCTGCCACCCTCGATCGTCTTCTTGCCGCGCGAGGAGCCGAGCACGGCGGTGAGCACGTCTGCCAGTTCCTTCGCCGGGCGGTTCTGGATCTGATAGACGAAGAGCTGGTCTTCGTTGGTCTGGGCAAGTTTGTCGAGCTTGGCGATCCAGCTTGCGGCGCGGCTGAGATAGGCGGGCCGCGATGTGATTACCAGAACGGCATTGAGCCGCTCGTTGGGAATGAACTTGATGAGGTTGGCCCCGGGGCCGCCATTGGTTCCGAAGATCGACTCCAGCTCGCTGGCCACCGCGCTTGGTTTGGACGTCTTGAGGGGATGCAGCGCAACCGACATGCCTCGCATCCAGTCGACGTCGAAGACCGAAATGGCTTCCCGGATCGCATTGAGGTCGGCGTTGTTGCCGGCGACCGTAATCAGATTGCGCGTCGGATCCACCCGAAGCACGGATCCTTGCCGCGTGATCGGCTCGAGGATGGTCTTCATTTCTTCGGCGGCGATGTATTGGAGCTCGATCACCTGGACTTTGACGCCGGGCCCGGCAGGCGACACCGACGGCACGCTGACCGCTGGCGTGCTGGACAGCGTCTCGGAGAGCGGCACGATCTGATACGTGCCCGCACGCCGAACGATGCCGGCGCCGTTCACGGCCAGAGCCGATTCCAGGATATCGACAAGGACTTCCTGCGAGACAGGCTTCGAGGTCTGAAGCGTGACTGTTCCCTGGACACGCGGGTCGACCACATAGTTGGCCTGCAGAGCATCGCCGAGGACCGCCTTGGCCGCGTCCGCAACAGGCGCGTTCACCAGATTGAGTTCGTATTGCCCGGCGTTGTTGCCGGTTACTCGCGCCATCGGAGCGCCGTAGGAGACAAAGTTGCCGGAGCCCTTGTATTGAGCGCCGGAGAATTTTGCCGCCTGTCCGCCTGCGGAACTCAGCGACTGCGATTGCGGATTTGTGTTGCGCAGGGGCGAGTTTTTGGCATGGAGGCTATCAACGGTTTCGGAAAAGAAGTCACCACCCGACAAAGAGCAGCCCGAGATGACAAGAGCGGCGGATATAGCTATTATGTTGTAATTCCGCATCCGGACAACTCGATTCCCGTGCAGAATCAAGTCTATTCAATAGCTGAATCCATTTCTTGCTCTTGAAGGCTCTTCCGGCGCATTATCCACAACTCAAATTGACTATGCGACTTTTTGGTCTTACGGCCAAGCGATCTGATCGTAGCCAGTATATGAATGTGTCTTGTCGAGGAGCGCTATGGCGCTTCAAAAAACCTTATTGCTTCCCTTCTTATTAGGCCGGCATTGCTAAGATCACCGGCCTCCATAGTCCTGCGAAGACCAGCCTCGCTCGTTAGTTCGCGAATCTTTACGCCTATGTCTCCATGAATGTACGAGACAAGGCGATCTAAAGCATCCGGTTGGCGGTTGTCTGACATATCCCCAGATGTCAGTAGAGTCTCTCTAAGATTTGGAAAAAGCCTCTCCATTCTAAAGTGCATATGGGATTTCTCAATCATTCCCGGGAATTGGCCCCCGAGTGCGTGAATCCAAAATCCGACACTGACAAACCATTGATTCCCAAACCCCTTCCCGAAGCCAATAAGCGTGGATATCTCTTCGCCATCCAAGCGCAGCACTTCACCCGCTTTCACAAATCCAACAGACAACAACGAGTCTTCGATACTCTTCCTGAACCTGCGCTGCTTCATCGCCAGTCTGTCCTGCATACAGCGACCACCATAACGACAATGAATAAAATGAGACAACAATGGCCTACATTTTAGTATAACATGAAGACAATCAAATATCTTCCGCATCTGCCGTCCAGCCCGACTCAATCCGCTCTATCAGCAGGGTATCATTCCAAATTCCACGGATTGGAAACGACCGTTGCTCACGGCTTAATTCATTCACCTTCCATTCATTCTCTCCGTCCCAGAGCCACCAGACGCGGACCTTCTTGGTCCGGCGATTGACAATGCCTGCTCGAAAGGTCGGGAATTCTTTGGCCGCAGCGGGAACAATCTCGTTGGCCACAATTGACACAATCTGCTGTTTGAGAGCCTCTCTCAGCGGAAAGAAGCAAATGAACGCGGGCGATTCACTATGAATAAAGTCGAATATTTGCTTTTTATCTATGTAAATTTGCTATATACACACAGCAACTCCCCGTACTGTTTATCAGTGCTGGTGTATTGTGCATAGGAAAATCCTTTTTTTGTTTTAATTTCAATTACGTCACCAATTCGTAGCTTTGTCATATTATTTAGAACCCTGGGTGGCCCGCCCGCTTTATTATATCCACGCCATGGCTCAGCGCATTGCCATAAACCGGATTCTGTTACGCTACGCTATTGATCTTGTTCATCAATGTACAATCGGGCGCACGTAGTGTTATATTTCAACAGATTACGCTCGCTCAAAAATTAGTCCGGTCATTGCGTTAGATTCGTAAATCTCAATTAAATTTATAGATAAAATCAACTCGTATTTGCATGCGTCTCGTCAACGCCATCGGTCCCCAGGGTGCTCAGACCAAGCTTGATCGGGTCGGATTGACATAGTCGAGGCCAGATTGCTCGAATCTATCTTCTAAGGCGTCAAGTCCATGCTGGACTTTAAATTTGACTTCATTCGCTGTGACTGGAATCAGCCAATAGAATGCAACTAAATGCCCACCGATGTTGCCAAGTTCGAGTGGGGGACCATCTAGGTATGGTCGTGATATTAATCCATGGTCACATTTGGACCCCCCAAGCCAAGGCCTCCCAAAATATACCGAATGCCCGACACCTAGCGTCGAGCCGGTCCTGTGGAAATGGGCGGTAGCGACCAATATCTCGACGATCTCCTCAGTTTCCCATGGGCTAAACATATGCAATTCTACCGGGCTTCGGTCACTAAGTCTGGACATACCACAAGTGGCATAAGTCCACATATTGCGCCCAACGTGAGGCGAATATTTTACAATTGCGAAATTGGATGGAAGCTCATGTATCGGCCCAGCCGCAAATGGGCAAATCGCTGGATCTCCCCCCCAGAATTCACTGTAATGGCCAATAATCCTGTCGCGCCATTTCATAGTCCATGTTCCTTTTTTTCTGACGCGAGTAGACGGCCATCTTTCCTCCCTGCGAATTCGACTCACTACGCGGCTGGGGGCTCATGCGATTTCGGTCCGCAGCACTGGCTGCTCTTTGCGCCGGGGTCAAATTCCGGCCAGGCGCTTCGCCAATCGCCGGGTCGCCGTCAAAGTATCGTTGTACAAAGGGAGCCTTGTGATCAACCACTTCACCCGGCTTTACTCCCAGAGCTTTTCGATCTGCGGCGGCGGCAGCTTGTGCTTCGGCCATTTGCGCGCCGAGTTGATCGTCGGCGGCCTCGAGCCGCCACAATGCGTGGGTGTAGGTGCCGAACGCCGTAGCCAGCAGGATAGCGATGGCCCGCCGCCACATCGATCTTTGGAAGCGCTCCTTCTTGGTGAGCGGGAAAATCGCGCGAAGGCTGTGGCGGTCGGCGATCTTGATGCCGTCGTTCGTTTCCAACCGCAACGAGCTGACTGCAACCCCTGCTTTCCGCACTGCATCGACGAGAGGAGCGAGGGTGGAGCGTTTCACAATGTGATAGCTGCAGCCGCCGTTGCTTGTGGCAAATATGACGTGGACCTGTGACGCATCGAACGGCGTAGCACCAAGAAGATCCAGTTCGGCCATCATAGTTGCCTGATGCCGCGGAAGCCGTTGGGTGGACAGGCGACGGGTGAGCACCACCTTTCTGTCGAGTGTCAGGACTAAATTCTTTCGACTGCTTGTCGAATTCCACGTCGGACCACCACGAGTCGCCGACGTCGATTCAATTAACCCGCAAGGTGCCGTTGGCCTTTGATCAATGACTCCTGCAACACTGAGGCGAACTCCGTAGGTCTCACTGCTATCAACTGCGCTGACGCCAACCCGCTTCCAGAACTCGGAACTGTTCCGTAGCTCGTCCACCCACCATCTGACGAGGTCGCCAGTTTGACCAAGCAACGTCGTATGCTCCTTCTCTGCCATGAGATGCAGCGGAGTTAACTTCGGTAGCCACCGTCGAGTGCAACGAGAGGCTGACGCCGCCCACATTTCAGCTCGGAGCGGCTTTTGCGGTAGTTAGCAACGGACCATTTATCGACAGGGCTTCATCTGCAAGCATCACCGCAAAGCGCTGCTTATCCTTTCGCGAGAACGTAAATTTCGCCTGGTGGCCAGACGGGTGGCCTGGCCTAATGAACTCACAGCGCAAGAGAAAACCGCCTGCCTCAATCGAAAACGGAGCAGTGTCGGCGATGCTAGCAACCTCGATCTCACCGCGCGGCGGAACATCGAATGGAACTTCAATAGCACGTACTGTCTCAGGTTCCAGGGGACCCGCATGATCCACAACTTCAATTGCTATGCAATAGTGCCCATCGTCACCCACTGTGCGAAAGGAAACGCTTCCAGGTCGCCAGGCAAAACCTTGCGCGACGTGCTGCTCGGTCCAGTCGTTAAACGGTTGGCTCAGCGAGGGGTCGAAGATTGCTATTTGGCCATAGGAAACTTCGAGTTGGATCACTGTGGACATCACTAGTCTCCAATCTTGATGCGGACCTTGGTTCCATCAGGCAGGCCACGGCAAGCATTACCGATACATGCACCCGCGGACATGTTGTCGCGCGGATCTATTGCACGGACGCTAGCCCCAGTGCCACCTTCTCTGAACATTGCGGGTGGATATTCATCGAGCTGCTTGCCTACAATTTTGTTCAGATCCCCGATGGATTCTTTCCGATTTGTAGCTGCGAGTGTGCGATCTATGGTTAGTATGTCTGGCCTACCTGACCTAATTGCATCAGCGGCGTGTTGTGCGGCTTCCCCATGGAGTGTCCGAGAGAGCGTTATTTCCTTTCCAATTTTCATTCCCTTTGCGGCGGCGTCCCCGAGCCCTGGGAGCACTCCAACAACGGCTACACCCACATTGAGGAGGCTTGGCTCGCTGATCGCCTCCGCAATTGCCTTCACGTCGGAAACGAGAGGAGTGACATCGGCGATTCCGCCGAGTAAGGCCTTCGCGTCATCCCAGTTTTTTTCTTGGATCTTCTCATCTTTGCTATACGCGGATTCTAGCCGCGTATTGTAGCCTCGTCGTTCAGCATCCGTTTTGTCGCCGATGGGATCAGCCTTGTCCTGGATGGCATGCCCGTTTGGATCTGCCTTGTTGACGGGATCGTTCTGGGCGTAGGCGTATCGGTTCGTGCCGACGCCTGGCTGGGTGGGATCCCAGTCGTCTGGGGAGATGAAGCGGCCGAGGATGGGGTCCATGTAGCGGGCGTTGAGGTAGAGCAGGCCC
>NZ_JARDJI010000039.1:0-12929 GCF_039907765.1 Mesorhizobium sp. CC13
CAGGTGACCTTGAACATCACCAGCCTGCCATGACCGCCCTCTCTCAGCGAATTTGCAGAACTCTCAGCACACTACCTACATGGTTGCGCTTTGCCGCTGGAATGGCCTCGCCAGAGTCTCCCTCCCCCTTGTGGGGAGGGGTTAGGGGTGGGGGTGCATCGCCGCACAAACAGACGAACATAAATATTGCTTAGCCTCTGCAGGGGAGGAGGATTCGAGGTCCCGGTCGTCGCGGCGCTACTGCCCCGGCCTCCCCGACTTGCCCGGCTTCCTCTTCGCCCGCGCGGCTTCGGCCGGGTCTTCGTAGGAGCCGGCACCGATCTTTGCGCGCTTGATCGGCTTGACGCCTTCGACCGGCTTTTCGGTGCGGCGGACCGTCATCTCGTCGAGGTCGTTCTTGCGGAACAGCGACTTGTTCTTTTCGCTCACGCTGTCGCCGCTGCGCGGCTCGCGCCCCAGGCGCGCGCCAGCAGGCGCGGCGGCCGGTCGGCCGCTCGGGCTGCGCCCGTCGTCGGGCACGCCGTAGTCGGAGCCGTGGGCCTCGGCTGCCGACTGTTTCTTGAACAGCGAGCGCGAGACGGCACCCGCCGGCGTCGCCATGTCGGTGCCAGGACCCATGTCGTCGATATGCGGCTTGCGGAACAGGTTGGGCCGCGCGGCCTTGGCTGCTTCCTCGGCGGCGCGGGCCTCGTCGAGCTTGCGGAAACGCTCCTGCTCCTCGGCGGTGCGATGCCTGGCGACGCCCTTGTTGTGCTTGCCCTTCTCACGGCCGGAGGCCGGACTCTGGCCCTCGACCTCGCGCGCCAGCGGGTCGTCGGAGATGGCGAGTTCCATCTCGCGCAGGCGCTTGATCTCGTCGCGGATGCGGGCGGCCTTCTCGAAGTCGAGGTCGGCGGCGGCATTGCGCATCTGCTTGTCGAGCGCGTCGAGATGGGCCTTGAGGTTGTTGCCGACCATGGCGCCGGCATCGTCGGTGAACTGCGAGATGTCGGCGCGGACGTGGTCCTTTTCGTAGACCGACTCGAGGATGTCGGCGATGCGCGACTTCACGCTCTCCGGCGTGATGCCGTTGGCCTGGTTCCACAACATCTGCTTCTCGCGGCGGCGGCTGGTCTCGGCCATGGCGCGTTCCATCGAGCCGGTGACCTGGTCGGCATAGAGGATGACCTTGCCGTCGACGTTTCGCGCGGCGCGGCCGATGGTCTGGATCAGCGACGTCTCGGAGCGCAAAAACCCTTCCTTGTCGGCGTCGAGGATGGCGACGAAACCGCATTCGGGAATGTCGAGGCCTTCGCGCAAAAGGTTGATGCCGACGAGCACGTCGAAGGCGCCGAGGCGCAGGTCGCGGAGAATCTCGATGCGCTCCAGCGTGTCGATGTCGGAGTGCATGTAGCGGACGCGCACGCCGTTCTCGTGCAGGTATTCGGTCAGGTCCTCGGCCATGCGCTTGGTCAGCACGGTGACCAGCGTCCTGTAGCCGGCAGCCGTCGTCGCGCGGATTTCGCCGACGACGTCGTCGACCTGGGTTTTCGCGGGGCGCACCTCGACCGGCGGATCGATCAGGCCGGTGGGGCGGATGACCTGCTCGGCGAAGACGCCGCCGGCTTCTTCCATTTCCCAGTTGCCCGGCGTCGCCGACACGGCGACGGAGAGCGGGCGCATGGCGTCCCACTCCTCGAAGCGCAGCGGCCGGTTGTCCATGCAGGAGGGCAGGCGGAAGCCGTATTCGGCCAGCGTCGCCTTACGACGGAAGTCACCCCGGTACATGCCCCCGATCTGCGGCACGGTGACGTGGCTTTCGTCGATGAAGACGAGCGCGTTGTCGGGGATGTACTCGAACAAGGTGGGCGGCGGATCGCCGGGGCGACGGCCGGTGAGATAGCGCGAATAGTTTTCGATGCCGGCGCAGGAGCCGGTGGCCTCGAGCATCTCGAGATCGAAGCGGGTGCGCTGCTCCAGGCGCTGGGCCTCGAGCAGGCGGCCAGCCTTTTCAAGCTCTTGCAGCCGATGCTGCAGCTCTTCCTTGATCGACTTGATGGCCTGATTCAGGGTCGGGCGCGGCGTCACGTAGTGCGAGTTGGCGTAGATCTTGACCGACTTGAGGTCGCCGGTCTTCTGGCCGGTCAGCGGGTCGAACTCGGTGATCTGCTCGATCTCGTCGCCGAACATCGAGATGCGCCAGGCCGAATCTTCCAAGTGGGCGGGGAAGATCTCTATGGTGTCGCCGCGCACGCGGAACGAGCCGCGGACGAAGTTGATGTCCTGGCGCTTGTATTGCTGGGCGACGAGGTCGGCGAGCAGCTGGCGCTGGTCGAGCCGGTCGCCGACCTGCATCTGGAAGGTCATCGCCGTGTAGGTCTCGACCGAACCGATACCGTAGATGCAGGAGACCGAGGCGACGATGATGACGTCGTCGCGCTCGAGCAGCGAGCGCGTGGCCGAGTGGCGCATGCGGTCGATCTGCTCGTTGATGGTCGATTCCTTCTCGATATAGGTGTCGGTGCGCGGAACGTAGGCCTCCGGCTGGTAGTAGTCGTAATAGGAGACGAAATACTCGACCGCGTTGTCGGGGAAGAACTTCTTGAACTCGGCGTAGAGCTGGGCCGCCAGCGTCTTGTTGGGCGCCAGGATCAGCGCCGGGCGCTGCGTTTCCTCGATCACCTTGGCCATGGTGAAGGTCTTGCCCGAGCCGGTGACGCCGAGCAGCACCTGGGTGCGTTCGGTCGAATTGACGCCCTCGACGAGGTCCTTGATGGCGGTCGGCTGGTCGCCGGCCGGCTCGAATTCCGACTGCATGACGATCTGGATGCCGCCTTCGGATTTTTCCGGCCGGGCCGGGCGGTGGGGCACCCAGATCTCGCCGTTCTTGTGCAGCGGGTTGCCGCTCTCGATCAGCGCCGAGAGCGCCGCCACCGTGGCGGTGACGCCGGAGTTGGACAGCGAGGCGGCGTCTTCCAGCGAAATGTCGAGGCCGGCGACCGGGTTGAGGCCGGCGGCCGCGCGTTCCTTGGCGGAGGCCGCGCCGCCCATCGAGGTGCCGCGCGCCGAGCGGGTGGGGGCGGCGGAGCGCTCGGGGACTTTCTTGGGCGATCTTGCGGCTTGCCCCTCATCCCCCTGCCGGGACCTTCTCCCCGCAGGCGGGGAGAAGGGGGCAGCGTCGGCGCGGGAGCTTCCTCCTTCTCCCCGTCCTTCACGGGGAGAAGGTCCGGCAGGGGATGAGGGGCTGCGCTCGGCTTCGCGCGCGATCTCCTCGGCCCAGTCCGAAATCGAGCCGGACATAGGCGTGCCTGACAACCCCGCTTGCGGGGCCTCGCCGAAGCCCGGGCGATGCAACGGTTCGGAGGCGTCGAGATAGGCGGTGACGCCATTGCCGCCGCGCTTGCTCGCGGCACGTCCAGAGGTCGCCGAAGGCGCATTCTTGTCGGGAGATTTGGCCATGACCGGAATATGGGCGGAGTTCGCCGAAATGGAAAGGGCGCGGCGCCGGAAAGCCGGCAGCCGCGCCGGCCGTCGGTCGGGTTCCTGACAACAGGTTGTCAGGAAGTGCTGCTCAACTCAGGGAGGGAAGGCTGGCGTTCGCCAAGATTGTGGTTACTGGCCTGATGTCATTATCCTCTATGCCTGCGTAACGGTACTGGATCGGGCGGGCCGGGCACCGCGTGCTGCTATGGCGATACCTGTTTTAGTGGCGGCTGATGAGTGCTACCTAGGCTGCGTCATTCTCGAACCGGTGCCAGGCGCGTGATTCCAAGGCGTTCGCCGCTCATCCATCTCCGGGCTGACGCGAGGGCTGCGTGAGGATCGCGCATCTCGTGTCGCATGCCGCGCTGAACGGCGTCGCGACGAGCTCGCGGTCGCTGATCCAGGCGCAGCTCGACGCCGGGCACCGGGTGCTGCTCGTGCATTCGCGCAGTTCCTGGATCGAACGCCAGGCCTTCACGGGACCCATCGACATGCTGGCGTCGGACTTCGCCACCACGCCGGCGGAGATCCGCCGCGTCGGCTATGCCATCCGGGACTGGGGCCATGAGGTGGTGCATGCGCATGGCAGCCGCGGCAACAAGCACGCCATGGTCTTCCGGTGCGTGGCCGGAACGCCGATCGTCATGACCGCGCATACCAGGCAGCCGCAATTGCCCTGGGCCTTCGCGCACGAGGTCATTGCGCCGAGCGCGCAGACGGCCGACTACTACCTGTCCCGCCTGCTGGTGCGGCGCAAGCACATGCATGTGGTGCCGCACATGTTCGACATCCGCAGCGTGGAGCCGGTCAGCCACCCGCTGCGGGCCGCTGCGCGCGCGAGCCTGGGGCTCAGGCCCGAGGCGTTCGTCGTCGGTTCGGTCGGGGACATCTGTCTACGCAAGAACCAGCTCGACATGGTGGCGGTGCTGGCAAGGCTCGTCGCGGCCGGCATCGACGCGGAGCTGCTGCTGATCGGTCCGTTCGCGGACTCGGCGCGGGAAGGACTGTGGGGTGCGGCGCTCGGCGATCCGCTGGTGGCCGGGCGGGTGCATCTGGTGGGCGAGCGAAACGACGCGGTCGCGCTGATGGGCGCCATGGATGCGTATCTGTGCACGTCCCGCATGGAGGAGGGGCCGATCGCCACGCTCGAGGCCATGGCTACCGAGCTGCCGGTGCTGACGACGGATGTCGGCTATTCGTCGGAACTGATCGTCGACGGCAGCGGCTATCTGTTCGGCCATAGCGACGTGGACGCCATGGCCAAGACGGCCGCCGCCCTGGCAGGGGATGCAGCATTGCGCAACGTGATCGGCGCAGCGGCGCGGCGGGCGGTGGCCCGGCTGGAGCCGCCGGCGACCGTGTCGCGGATCGAACAGATCTACCGGCTGGCGGCGGCACGGGCGCGGCAGAAACCTGCGCAAAAATGACAGCGGGCCGCTCGGGGCCAGCTTGCGGCAATGAATTGCTGCTACTGTGCGATTGTGCGGGACCCGCCCGTCCGTTCAGGACATGAGGTGCCCGATCGAATTGCCGGGCGCCGCGTGTCGAACTATCCGCTCTCCTACAAGATCTCCTGGCCGGCGCGCTTCCTGAAGCCCTCGGCGGCCGGCGACGCCTCCGGGTTCCTGCCAAGCGAAGGCACGCTCATGCCGACGCCGGCAAGATGCGTGCGGCTCGCCTTCGTCGGCGACATTTCGGCGGTGGCCAACCGGCGCGCGCCGGCCTGCGACGCGCAGCTCGCTGCGCTCTTGGCCTCGGCCGACCTGGTGGTCGGCAATTGCGAGAGCCCCGTGGTCGGCAAACCGAGCGCCAGGCTCGGCACGCGGCTCGGCACCCGCCACGCGATGACCGCCGAATTCCTGGCCGACGCGCTTGCGGCGACCGGCATCGCGCCCGCCCGGCTGGTCCTGTCTTTGGCCAACAACCACGTGCTCGACCAGGGGATCGAAGGCTACGACGAGACCCGCGCGGCCCTCGCCAGGCTCGGCATCGCGACGATCGGGACGGCGGCCGGGCTGCTTGCGGTGGCGGCCGGGCCGCTGCGGATCGGCCTTGCGGCCTATACGCAATGGCGCAACGCCGATGCCGCCGATTTCAGCGGCCGCGCGGTCATGGCCGACGCGTTCTTCGCCGCCCACCGCGGCGGCATCGAAGGGGCGGAGGGCGTCGACCTGGTCTGCGCGGTGCCGCACTGGGACTGGGAGTTCCGCCACTTCCCGCGCGCGGCGACGCGCGCCGAGGCGCGGCGGCTGGCGGATCTCGGCGTCGGGCTGGTGGCCGGTCACCATGCCCATGTGGCGCAGCCCCTGGAGCGGATCGGCGGGGCGCTGGTGGCCTACGGGCTCGGCGACTTCCTCGGCACGGCCTTTGCCCGCCAGCCCTGGCCGGGACGGATCGGGGCGGTCCTGACGGTCGAGGTGAGCGCCGATGCCGGGACGCGCGGGCAGGTCGCCGGCTGGAGCATGGTGCCGCTGTTTCGCGAGCGGGACGGCGACCGCGAGCGCCTGGTGCCGCTGGAGACCGTCGGCGGCCGCCTCGGCGCCAAGGCACGGGCGCGATGGGCCGGCCTGTTCGGCTGAGCGCGCTGCTTCGCATTTCGATTCCGGTCTTGCGGCCATCCCCTTGTTTGCGAACGATTCCCTGTGGCAGGGTCGCGGCGGCCGGCCATGCGAATGCGGCGGAGCGGGCCGCGACATTTGACGAAAAGCCGCTATCATCGGCGCCTGCCGGGGCGCACCGGCAATGGGGAGGGGTGAATGAGCGCAGCCGGTTTCATGCCCGACGAGGCGGTCATCGCGGGCATCAGAAGGGACATCGAGGCCTATGAGGCCGAGCGCAAGGCGGCCAGCCGGTCGGTGCGCTGGCGGGTGCCCGTCTATCTCGGCCTGCTGCTCGTTGCGGTCGTCGGCCTGGCGATGCTGCTCAATCTCGGCGCCGATCCATATGAGCTGTGGTTCTCGACGCTGCACATCTATCTCTACCTGGCCGGCTTTCTCGCGTCCTTCGCAGTGTACGTGCTGGCCTCGAGTGCCGGCGGCAACCTGCAGGGCTCGCTGCGCGAGAAGCTGTTGCCGATCGCCTTCGGCTTCGTCGACGATCTCAAGCTGCGCAAGGCCGTGGTTCCAGCGAGCTTCGCACGCTTGCCGCGCGAGACGATCGGCGACCATGACGGCAGCCAGTTCGACGACGTCATCTCGGGCAGCTATGACGGTTTTGCCTTCGAACTCTACGAGGCGGCGCTGTGGCGGCGCTCCGGCAAGGCCGATGCCGAGCTGTTCGACGGGGTCATCGTCGCCTTCGACATGGTCAAGCCGTTCGACGGCGTGCTGGTGGCGACGGTGAAGACGACCGCCTTGATGGGCTTCTTCCGGGAAATGTTCGGCGGCGGGCTGGAGGAGATCAAGTCGGGCTCGGCCGAGCTGGATGCGGCCTATGACTTCCGCACCGACAACGTCGCGGCTGGCCAGCCGGTCGTCTCGGGGCAGATGGTCCAGGCGCTGGGGTGGCTGAACGAGGTCTGGCCGGGCGCGCCGGCGCGCATCGCCATCAATGGCAGCGACGGCTTCCTGCTGCTGCCGGACAGGCGGGATTTCTTCGAACTGCCGCCGGCAACGGTGCCGCTCGACTACAAGACCCATATCGAGCCGATGATCGCCGATATCGCGACGATGCTGGCGACGGCCTCTCTGGTGCGCAAGATCGGCAGCTGAGACGCTGCGGCCCGGCTTCAGCCGTAGCGCAGCTTGAGGCCGACGATCGCCAGGATGAACACCAGCGTGATCGAGTTGGACAGGATCACCGGCAGCGAGCCGATGGCGACGCCGTAGACGATCCACAGCGAGATGCCGGTGGCCAGTGCCGCGTTGGTGCCGAGCGAGATGTCGCTGGTCTTGCGCTCCCGCAGGATCTTGAGGATCTGCGGCAGCCACGCAAGCGTGGTGAGGATGGCGGCAAGGGCGCCGACGATTTCGAACAACGGATTCAAGGCAGGGGTTCCAGGCGGCACGCAGCGTGCGGCGCGCACCTATGCCAGAATCACGGCTGCCTGTGAAGCGGCGGCGAGCGCCTGGACCAAGCGTTGGGATGTATCAGATCGTCGCGGGCCGGAGAGGATGATCTTGCACGAGGACTTGCCGCGGCAAGTTTTTCCGGTCCGTTCCGTGATCGACCGAAAGCAAATCGGGCGCCGCGATGGCCCGGAGGTGACGGGCCCATGACGGGCCCTAGCCCTTGCGCAACACGGGTCGGCGCCGCATCCGCGAGCTTCGAAGCGCTCCGAGCCGACCCGGCTGCGTTCGAATGTGGCAGAAATAAGCCTATGATAATGTTCGACAATTTCATTCAACGTGATTTGCGTTGCCGGGCCTCGACGGCCAGTTTCCATCTCGTCCGGCGGATATGGCGCCAAATGCCAGGTCCGCGAGGGCGAATACAGAACGGGAGTAAGATGACATGAAGAAGTTCCTTGCAACGACCGTCGCCTCGCTTGCCATCATGGGTGCGGCCTATGCCGCCGAAGTCGAGGGTACGGTCCAGTCGGTGGATCCGGCGACGCGCTCGATCACGCTGGAAGACGGCAAGACCTATGTCGTGCCCGAGAGCATTTCCGTGGAAGGCCTCGCGGCCGGCGCCAAGGTGAAGGTGACCGTGGACGACACCACCGGCGCCGTGACGGCGATCGACAAGGCGTCCTAAGGACCGGACCCATGCCCGCTCCGCCGGCCCTGCCATGCGCCGGGCGGAGCGGACCGCGCGACACCTTCCAAGATCTACGCACCTGTACAACTCGGCCGTCTCCTTGGAGGCGGCCGTTTTTTCTACCGACGATGACGTAATCGTCTTTATGCACGCCGAAGTTGCTCCCCTCCTCTTTTGGATTTTTGTCGAATCACGGTCTATGCTGACAGGTGGTGCGGAGGAGAATGATGGCGATCCATCGCAGGCGGCGGGGGATTTCGCGACGGCTGCTGCTCGGGGCTGTGGCCATGGGCGGGGCGGTCTACTGGACGGGTACCGCGCTGGCGCGGCTTGCCCGTGCTCCCACGGGTCCGAAGAGCCTGGGGCGCATTGCCGATGTCGACGGCATGGCGCTGGCGACGAAGCCGCTCGGCGCCACGCCCGCCTTCGATCCGGCATTGAAATGGCTCGCCAAGGGCGGCGAGATCAACGACGCCAGCGCGCTGTCGGCGACGCCGGTCTACGGCGTGGTCGAGGTGGCGAGCGAGGCCGACGTCGCCAATGCGCTGGCATTCGCGCGCGACAACGGCCTCAAGGTGTCGATGGCCGGGGTGCGGCACTCGATGGGCGGGCATGCCTTCGACGACAACGCGCTCGTGCTCGACATGCGCAAGTTCAACAAGGTGAGCGTCAACGAGATTTTGAAGACGATCACGGTCGAGCCGGGCGCCACCTGGCACGAGATCCAGAACCTGCTGCATCCGCGCTTTGCGGTGAAGGCGATGCAGTCGACCGACATCTTCACCGTCGGCGGCTCGATCTCGGTCAATGCCCACGGCATGGACCACCAGGCCGGCTCGGTGGCCGGCTCGATCCGCTCGCTGCGGGTGATGCTGGCGAACGGCGAGGTGGTGACCGCCTCGCGCGCCATGAACGAGGACCTGTTCCGCCATGTGGTGGGCGGCTACGGCCTGTTCGGCGTGGTGGTGTCGGCGGTGATCGAGATCGTCGACAACGCCATCTACCGGACCTCGCGCGAGATCGTCCGCGCCGAGCGTTTTCCACGTATGTTCGAGCGGCAGATGGAGCCTGACAAGGGGCTGGGGCTGTTCTACGGCCACCTGTCGACGTCGCCGCTGAACTTCCTCGAGGACATGATCGTCTACCGCTACGACAAGGCGGCGGACGCCGCGCCGGCCTCCCAGCCCGCGCTGGGCGAGCCGGAGGGCGTGGGGACCAAGCGGCTGGTGATGAACCTCGCCAAGCAGGGCGGCTTCTTCCAGTGGGCCAAATGGCTGGCCGAGAAGTATCTCGAGCCGCGGTCCGAGACCTGCACGGTGGCGCGCACGGCGGCGATGAGCGAAGGCGAGGCGTGCCTGGTGACGCGCAACAACCCGATGCACGATTCGGTGCCGTACCTGTTCAACGACCTGCAGGACGAGACCGACATCCTGCACGAGTATTTCGTGCCGCGCGGCGAGTTCAACCTGTTCCTGGCCGCGGCGCGCAGGATACTGGCTGCCCAGCCGCTCGCCCTGCTCAACGCCTCGGTGCGCGTGGTGCACGGCGAGGACGTGGCACTTCCCTATGCGACGGAGCCGGCCTTCGCGCTGGTGCTCTACGTCAACCAGAGCGCCGACGATGCGGGCAACCAGGCGATGCGCGGCCTGACCCGGGCGCTGATCGACCTGACGCTGCGCCACCGCGGCCGCTTCTTCCTGCCCTACCAGCTACACTACACCGGCCGGCAGCTGCTGGCGTCCTATCCGGAACTGCCGGACTTCCTCGCCCGCAAGCGCAGCTACGATCCGGACGAGCTGTTCACCTCGACCTTCTATCGCGCCATCAAGGCGATGGCCGCCGTCGACTGAGGGCGGAAGGGCTCAGTAGTCGTAGACGTGCTCGAGGCGGGCGCCGGAAGCCGCGAGCGCGGGCAGCACCGTGTCGAGCTTGCGCACGGCCACCACAAGGCCGGTGCGGCGGGCGGAAGGCACGGCCGGGAGCTGGTAGGCGAAGAGCTGGCGCGCGCCCTCGGGGGTGGCCAGCGCATCGCCGCTCAGCATCGTGACGAGGATCTCGTCGTTGCCGCCGATCTCGACGAAGCGCACGCCCTTGCCGACCAGGCGCGGGATCATGTCGGTGAAGACCTGGTAGCGGCGGGTGACGAAGACCGCGCCGTCGTCGCCGTAGTCCTTTTCCAGCCGCGTGTCGGGCTCGCCGGCGATCGCCTCGGCGACCGGCCCCCTGGCCCAGACATGGATGTCGAGCAGGGCGGGATCCGAGGTGGCGGAAAGGCCGGCCTTGATGAGGTCGGCATAGGCCTGCTTGACGGAGTAGGCGAGGCCGAAGGCGAACTTGCGCTCGGCCATGCGGACCGGATCGTCGCCCGGGCCGGCGGCAAGCGCCATCAGCCCGGCGCGCTTTTCGGCATAGGGGAATTCGTACCAGGGCACCTGGTCGAGGAAGGCCGCATACTCGCCGGCGGTGCGGGCGAGGTAGCGGTCGGCGGGGTTCGACGGTCCGCCGGTCATGTAGGTGATGCGGCCGATCGTGTTCTCGTAGGCCCACTGGAGGATATGCTCGATCGTGTGGCTGGTGCCGATGACGGCGAGCATCTGGTGGTTGGCGAAGTTGAACGGGTATTCGTCGGAGGCGCGGATGACGGTGGCATAGTCCTGCCAGAAGCGACCGACATAGGCCCAGTAGGGGAAGTCGCCCGGATTGCCGCGGTCGACGAAGCCGGCGTATTCGCGCGCCGCATAGACGATCGCCCATTCGGGATAGGTGAGGAAGGTCGACTCCTCGGGCCGCTGGTAGCCCGCGATCTCGGTACGAACCTGGGCGGCAAGTGCCGCAGGCGGGGCGCCTTCGGCGATCCCGGGCAGGGGCTTGCCGTCGACGGCATCGGTGGTGAGGAAGCCGTAGGCGAGGCCGATGACCGGGATTGGCAGAATCAGAACAACGACAAGGACGACCGCCTTGACGATCCGCTTGAGGAGGCGGAGCAGGAGCATCGTGCCGGCTCAGGCCGAAGCGAGGGGCGCGCGCACGCGCCGCGACAGCCAGAAGCCGACGAAGACGGCGAAGCCGCCGATCGCCAGGTGCGGCGCATTGGCGAAGAAGCGGGTCGCCAGGTCGATGTCGTCGAAGGAGCGGAAGCCGTTGATGAAGATGCCGCCGTCGAGGTAGCCGGAGCCGGTGACCAGGCCGAGCACGCCGTCGAACAGGTAGACCGCGCCGAAGAGCTTGAAATAGAGCACCGACTGGCGGTGCGACACGAAGGCGGCGACCAGCGCCCAGACGCCGGAGAAGGCATGCAGCAGGTCGTCGTACCATTGCAGCGAGAACAGGCTGAACAGGTTGCCCTCGGCGTCGTTGAAGGCCGGCACGTAGCCGACCGCGACGACGACGAAAAACAGCGCCGCGTAGGCGACGGCCAGCTTCTGGATCAGCGACATGTACCCGTTCCCCATATTGTGGCGCGATACTAGCCGATTCCCGGGCGAGGTGAACGGGTGGGGAAAGTCGGCCGGGCTATGCGCTCGCCTCTTGCGCATTTCCTTCGACGGCCAACAATGTGGGGCATCGGCTGCCGGGGAGGGTTTTGGTTCGTGAAGCTAGGGGTGGTCAGGAATCCGGTGGCTGGCGGCGGGCGTCTGGGCGCCCACTGGGCGGAGGTGGCGGCAGCCCTTTCCGACCGCTTCGACGACGTCGAATTCCGCGAGACCGGGGAGCCGGGCGACGGTGCGGTGCTGGCGCGCGACCTGGTGGCGCTCGGCTGCGAGGTCGTCGTGGCGGCCGGCGGCGACGGCACGATCAGCGAGGTCGCCGACGGCATCCTGCAGATGCAGGCCGAAACCGGCAGGAGTGCGGTGCTGGGCGTGCTGCCCTGCGGCACCGGGCTCGACTTCGCGCGCGGGCTGGGCATTCCGGTCGACGCCAAGTCGGCCGTCGACCGCATCGCCGACGGCTTCGACAGGGTGATCGACGCGGGGCGCATCTCCTTCGTCGAGGATCACGGCCGCCTGGCCAGCCGGCATTTCGTCAACATCGCCAGCCTCGGCATGTCGGGGGCGACGGTGCGGGCGGTCAACAACGACCGCCGCAGGGGCAGGGTGTCGGCCAAGGCGCTGTTCTTCTGGCGCACGGTGACGGAGTTCCTGCGCTACCGTTTCCAGGACGTGCGCATCACCATCGACGACGGTGCGCCGGTCGAGGCCAAGGTGGCGCTGGTGGCGGTGGCGAACGAACGGTTCTTCGGCGGCGGCATGATGATCGCGCCCGATGCCGTGCCCGACGACGGGCTGTTCGACATCGTCATCCTGCGGGCGGCGAGCAAGCTGCAGCTCATCTTCGACATCCGCCTGCTCTATGGCGGGCGCCACCGCAACCATCCGGCGATCACCATCCTGCGCGGCCGCAAGGTGACGGTGGAGCCGCTGGGCGACCCGCTGGCGAATGCGGCACTCGTCGATATCGACGGCGAATCGCCGGGGCATATCCCGGCGACCTACGAGATGGTACCCAGGGCGCTGACGGTGAGGTGCTGAGCGAAGCGGTTCGGAGGTTGAGTCCGGAAGGCGGCACAAGGGGCTGATTTTGCTGGGGAGTGCGGGTCTGCGCCGCTCTCGTCTTGATGGATCGCGATCCTTCCCACCCCCTCTGCCCTGCCGGGCCCACAAGGGGGGAGATTGGCAGCTTCGTCCGCCGTTCGGGGGGGGGGGGGGGGGGGGGGGGGGGGGGGGGGGGGGGGGGGGGGGGGGGGGGGGGGGGGGGGGGGGGGGGGGGGG
>NZ_JARDJI010000004.1:0-292157 GCF_039907765.1 Mesorhizobium sp. CC13
GTGCCGGTGCGCGAGGTGCGGCTGGCCGCCGGCGCCGGCTTCGTCGTCGCCATCTGCGGCGAGATCATGACCATGCCGGGCCTGCCCAAGGTGCCGTCCTCGGAGAAGATCTTCCTCAACGAACAGGGCCAGATCGAAGGCCTGTTCTGAGACGACGCTCAGAAAAAGGTCGGCCGCCGCGAGAAATCGCGGCGGCCATTTCCTTTTTGGCGGCTTGCCTCAGAAGATCGCGTCGACCGGCAGGCCGAGCGCCATCGCCCCGGCGTAATGGGCCTGCGGACCGGCCTGCAACGGATGGAAGCGCGCGCCCTGCATGTCGCGGAAGCGGCGCTCGAGCCCGCGGTCGCGGTAGAACGACGCCCCGCCGGCGAGTTCCATGGCGAGCTCCACCACTTCCAGGCCATGGCTTGCGACCAGCGAGCGGCCGACCATCACCTCGTTGACGCTTTCCGCCGAGGGCGCGTTGCGTTCGGCTTCCTCGATCATGGCGCGATGCGCCAATTGGGCGGCGCGCAAGGCCGTCTCCATCCGCCCGGCGAGGTTGAGCGCGGTCTCGCTTGCCGGCTTCTTGCGGGCGATCTCGACGGCGATGTCGCGGGCGCTTTCGGCAATCCCGAGATAGACCGAGTAGATCAGCGGGAAGGCAATGGTGGCGATGATCTGGAACACCGGATGCCAGTGGCCAGCAGCACGCGAGAAGGCGACGGACGCATCCGGGACGAACAGCTTGTCGATGACGACGTCGTTCGAACCGGTGCCGCGCATGCCCAATGTGCGCCAGTTGTCCATGACGGTGACTTCCGGCGCCCGCATCGGCACGCCGAAATGGATCACTTTTTCGGTGCCGTCGTCGGCGCAATGGATCGCGCCGGTCATCAGGATGTCGCCCGCGATCGCACCCGAGGTGAAGACCTTGCGCGCGGTGATGCGGTAGCCGCCCTCGACCTTCTCGGCCTTGCCGGAGCCGCCGATCCAGTCGGACCCGCCGCTGGAGAGGAGGATGATCTTCTCCGTGGCGACGCGCTTGAGCAGCGGCTCGACGGCGGCGACGTTCTGGTGGCGCCAGCGCCAGGCCGGGATCGCCACCTGGTGGGTATGCATGGCGAAGGCGAGCGCGGTCGAACCGCATGACTGCGCCATGATGCGCAGCATCTCGCAGAGCTCGGCGATACCGGCCCCGCCGCCGCCCAGCTCGAGCGGCACGCCAGCCTGGACGAGCCCGGCTTCCTTCAGAAGCACGTAGTTGTCGGCGACGAAGCGGTCGCCCTCGTCGAACTTGGAGGCACGTTCGGCAAGGACGGGAGCGAGGTCATGGGCCACGCCCACGACATCGGTCGGGATCTGCGTTACGGCACCTGTGCTTCCCGTCGTCATGTTTTCAAGACTTCTCATCAAGTCGTCTCCTGGTTGACCGGCAGGTCGGGGCGGAACATTGCGCCAACGACCGACCGGGTCCAGTTCAGGAACTGAATCGGCCAGCGCGCCACTCAGCCCTATGGGCTAGGTGCGGAATGCCGGCATTTGCGCTATAAGGTCCGATCCCCCGTGCGACTGGTGCGAGATGAGCGATCGCGGCGGATATGGCCAGTTCTGTCCGGTTTCGATGGCGTCGGAGGTCCTCTGCACGCGCTGGACGACCTTGGTCGTGCGCGAAATGCTGATGGGATCGAGCCGTTTCAACGATCTTCGCCGCGGCGTGCCCAGGATGTCGCCGGCACTCTTGTCCAAGCGGCTGAAGGAGCTCGAACGCGCCGGCGTGGTGCAGACCGAGCGCGGCGCCTCTGGCAGCGTCGAATACCACCTGACCGAGGCCGGCGAGGACCTGCGTCCGGTCATCCTCGGCCTCGGCGAATGGGGTCACCGCTGGGTGGAAAGCCAGCTAACTCTCAGGAATCTCGACCCTTCGCTCCTGATGTGGGACATGCGACGCAACCTCAACCCGGAGCCGTTGCCGCCGCAGCGCTGCACGATTCACTTTCTGTACCCCGAAGTGAGCAAGGCGCAGCAGAACTGGTGGCTGGTGGTCGACGAAGGCACGGTCGACCTCTGCAATTCCGACCCCGGCTTCGAGGTCGACCTGCAGGTCACCGGCTCCTTGCGCAGCATGACGGCGGTGTGGATGGGCCTCGCCCGGCTGAGCCAGGAGATCGATTCCGGCAGGCTGGAACTCGACGGCGACGACCGCATCGCCCGCGCCATGCAGGCCTGGCTCGGCCTGAGCAGCTTCGCGCCGGTGTCGCGCCGGGTGCCTTAGCTCGACGCTTCCCCTGCTTTTGCCCAGGCCTGGTACTCCTGCATCAGCGGCTCGAGTTCCTCCATCGCCGGGAACTCGTGAAAACTCCTGGCAGCACCCGTCTCGGCGAAGGACAGTTTGGTCTTCGTGAAGGTCTCCATGAACGGGCGGAACCAGGCGCTGTCCTCCAGCATGGTCGGCCGCACGTTGACGAACCAGTCGACGCCCTCGACGCGCGTGAACATCCACGTCTTGCAGTGTTCGCAGAACTGGTGGTGCAGCTCCTCGCCATGCACGCCGCCGACGACGGTCTCGCCCTTGGTGACGGCAAAACCGTCGGCCGGCACGATCGCCGTCAGCGAATAGGCCGAGGACGACATCTTCTGGCAGCCCGGGCAATGGCAGGCGGCGGTGGCGATGGGCGGCTTCGACACCTCGATCTCGACCCGGCCGCAGCGGCAGGAACCCTTGAGCGGCAGCGGAATGGACGGCATGACGGGCTCCCTGTCTGATACGCCGCGCATCATGCGATGCCGACTGTCCGAAGCCTAGGGCCACGATCGCCTTTTCGGTGCGGCGCGCCATCGCAGGCGGGGCGATCAACGACCGACCACTTCCTATTTGTGCTGGGCAATCACATCAAGGAGCGTCAGCGACTTCATACCCCCCCTCGGTCCCTCCCCACAAGGGGGAGGGAGGCGAGCTCGTCGCCGCTCTGGCGAAAACATCAAGGATTGGCGCAAGTCGGAGCTGGCGCGCCAGATTCCCCTCCCCCTTGTGGGGAGGGGTCAGGGGTGGGGGTGCCGTGCCGGCTGCCAATCCTCCCCTTTGGTCCAGTCGCGTCAGGCGACGATCAGTTCGCGTGCCTTGAGGATCTCGACGCAGGCGTTGGCGGCTTCCTTGCCCTTGACCTTGAAGTGGTCGAAGAAGAAGCGGTGGTGCTCGGCGCTGTCGTGGTAGTTGTGCGGCGTGAGCACGGCCGACAGCACCGGCACGCCGGTCTGAAGCTGCACGTTCATCATGCCGTCGAGCACGGCATGCGCCACGAAGTCGTGGCGGTAGATGCCGCCATTGACCACGAAGGCCACGCCGAGGATCGCCTGGTAGCGGCCGGTCTCGGCCAGCGTCTTGGCAAACAGCGGGATCTCGTAGGCGCCGGGCACGTCGTAGACGTCGACGGCGATGCGGCCGGCTGACAGCGTCTCGATCTCGGCACCGAAGGCCTTGACGCATTCGTCGACGATGTCGGCATGCCAACGGGCGCGGATCACGGCGACGCGGCGGGTATCGAAGTCTTTCGGGGATTGCTGATTCATGGGTCCATCCTTCCGTTTCGAACCAGAATCAGGACGCACGACACGGACTCCCGGCGGCACGCGCCACCGCTCGTCCTATCGTTCTCTTCCATCCGGACTATGACCGTCGGCTCCGGAATCGCACCGGATCTGCTGACCCTTCCGTTGCCGGAAGGCGCTCGCGGGCTTGGGCCGAGACCCTTACCGCCGGTGGGGACTTTCACCCCGCCCTGAGAACATTTTTGCCCGCTCGATATGCCGGGGCCGGGCGGGACTGTCAACGGCAGGAATAATAGTTTCAGCTATCTGGCTATCGGCCGGGCCGGATTGCCCACCACCGTCGCACCCGCCGGCACGTTCTTCGTCACCACCGAACCCGCCCCGACGATGGCGTCATCGCCGATCTCGATGCCGCCGAGGATGATCGAGCCGCCGCCGATCCAGACGTTGTCGCCGATCGTGACCGGGCGGCCGATCTCGAGGCCGGCGCGGCGCTGAACTGGGTCCTTGCTATGCTCGGGGCAATAGACATGGACGTTGGGCCCCAACATGGTGCCCTTGCCGATGCGCACCGGTGCCGTGTCGAGGATGGTGCAGCCGGCATTGAGGAACACGTTTTCGCCGAGATGGATGTTGAAACCGTAGGGGCAGTGGAACGGCGCCTCGACGCGGGCGCCCTCGCCCGCACTGCCGAGCAAGGCGCGCAGCGCCGGCGCGATGTCGCCGCGTGCCCGAGGCGGCAGCGCGTTGTGCTCGAACACGGCGTTGGCAGCGGCCAGGCGCAGCGCGTCGAGTTCGGGATCGAGGCAAGTGTACCACTCGCCGGCGGCCATCTTTTCACGTTCGCTCGCAGCCATGCGCGGCCCTTTCCGTCGTCGCCCAGCCAACCACGGAACGTGCCCTGCTGCAAAGGTCGAAGCCGCCCGCCTCTGGCGAAACCGTCTGGCTGTGCTAGCCTTTGGCGGAAGTGCACTTCCGGTCACGGCCACGGGGGACAACGGATGGCGACGTTCTACCTGCTCGCACTGCTCATCGGAATTGTTGCCGGCCTGAGGGCCATGGCCGCCCCGGCCGCCGTCGCCTGGGGCGCATGGCTCGGCTGGCTGCCGCTTGCCGGCACATGGGCGAGCTTCATGGGCCACTGGATAGCAGTTGCGATCTTCACCGTGCTTGCGCTGGTCGAGCTCGTCACCGACCAGCTGCCGTCGACCCCGAGCCGCAAGGTGCCGCAACAGTTCGGCGCCCGCATCCTGACCGGCGCGCTCTCGGGCGCCGTCATCGGCACGGTGGGCGGCGCGGCCGTCGGCGGGCTGGCAGCGGGTGTCATCGGCGCTATCCTCGGCACGCTCGGCGGCGCCGCCGCTCGAGCAAGCCTGGCGAAATCCTTCGGCAGGGACCTGCCGGCAGCGCTGATCGAGGATGGCGTGGCGATCCTCGGCGCGCTTCTGGTCGTGAGCCTTGTCGCATGAGCCCCGCGCAAAAGTTCGACGCCATCATCATCGGCTGCGGCCAGGCCGGGCCGCCGCTGGCCGGGCGGCTGACGGCGGCGGGCCAGACGGTGGCGCTGATCGAGCGCAAGCTGGTCGGCGGCACCTGCGTCAACACCGGCTGCAAGCCGACCAAGACCATGGTGGCGAGCGCCTATGCCGCCCACCTCGCCCGCACCGGCGCCGACTACGGCGTCTCGACCGGCACTGTCTCCGTCGACATGAAGGCCGTGAAGGCGCGCAAGGACAAGGTGACGGTCGATTCCCGCGCCAGCCTGGAGGACTGGATCGCCGGCATGAAGGGCTGCACGCTCTATCGCGGCCATGCCCGCTTCGAGGGGCCGCACGAGGTGCGGGTCGGCGACGAGTTGCTGCGTGGCGAGCGCATCTTCATCAATGTCGGCGGCCGCGCCAACATCCCCGACATGCCCGGGATCGACGATATCGCCTATCTGACCAACACTTCGATGATGGAGGTGGATTTCCTGCCCCGCCATCTCGTTGTGGTCGGCGGCAGCTATGTAGGGCTGGAGTTCGCCCAGATGTTCCGCCGCTTCGGCTCGCAAGTGACCGTCGTGGAAAAGGGCCCTCGGCTGATCTCGCGCGAAGACGAGGACGTGTCCGAGGCGGTGAAGGACATCCTCGAGCACGAAGGCATCGCACTCAGGCTCAATGCCGAGTGCATCAGCTTCGCGCCGCATCCGGACGGCGTGACCGTCGGCGTCGACTGCAGCTCGGGCGACCGCGCGGTGACCGGCAGCCACGTGCTGCTCGCCATCGGCCGCAAGCCCAACACCGACGATCTCGGCCTCGACGAAGCGGGCGTGGCAGTGGACAAGCGCGGCTACGTCGAGGTCGACGACCAGCTCAGGACCAACGTCCCGCACATCTGGGCGATGGGCGACTGCAACGGCAAGGGCGCCTTCACCCACACCTCCTACAACGACTTCGAGATCGTCGCCGCCAACCTGCTCGACGACGACCCGCGCAAGGTCAGCGACCGCATCGAGGCCTATGCGCTCTACATCGACCCGCCGCTCGGCCGCGCCGGCATGACCGAGACCGCCGCCCGCAAGAGCGGCCGCAAGGTCTTGGCCGGCGAGCGGCCGATGACGCGTGTCGGCCGCGCCGTCGAAAAGGGCGAGACGCAGGGCTTCATGAAGATCCTGGTCGATGCAGATACGAGGCAGATCCTCGGCGCCTCGGTGCTGGGCACCGGCGGCGACGAGGCGATCCATGCGGTGCTCGACCTGATGTATGCGAAAGCGCCGATCGAAACGCTGCAGCGGGCGATGCACATCCACCCGACTGTGTCGGAGCTGTTGCCGACGATCGCGCAGGAGCTGAAGCCGCTGAGCTGAGTGCCGCGCGGACGCAAGGGTCCGGCGCGGCACTTTTTGTCTATCGAAACCGCGGCTCAGCCTTCGATGGCTGCCCTCGCCCTTGCCTCCAGCCACTCGGCCATCTGGCGGTAGGGCACCGGGCCGTAGCTGATGCGGGCGACGCCGAGCTCGGCCAGCTTCGCCTTCGGTGGCACGTGGGCGAGCGCGATGATGTTGACCGGCAGCTCGACCTCGCGGCAGAGCCGGCCGATCAGCTTCTCATCGCCGAGACCGGGCGCGAAGAAGCCGTGCGCGCCGGCTTTTGCATAGGCCTCTGCTCGTTCGATCGCGGCATCGACCAGCGCGTCGCTGTGTTCGTCGGGCTTGGCCTTCAGGAAGATGTCGGTGCGGGCGTTGATGAAGGCGGGGATGCCGGATGCCCTGACGGCGTCGGCGGCCGCCGCGATGCGCTTCACCTGGACGGCGACGTCGTGCAGGCCGCTGCCGCCGACGATCTGGTCCTCGAAGTTGAAGCCGACCACGCCTTCCGTCAACGCCCGCGTCACCGTCGTGGCGACGACTTCGGGCTCCACGCCATAACCGCCTTCGAGGTCCATGGTGACGGGCAGGTCAACCGCGGCGACGATGCGGCGCATGTTGTAGAGCGCCAGGTCGAGGGGAATCTTCTCGCCGTCGGCAAAGCCGAAAGCGGCGGCCACCGGCCAGCTGCCCGTCGCAATCGCCTTGGCGCCGGCCTTGACGACGATTGCCGCACTGCCCGGATCCCAGATGTTGTAGAGAACCACCGGGTCGCCCTTCACGTGCAGGGCATGGAAGGCCTTGGCCTTGTCGATCTGGCTGGTCATGGAATTCGCCTCTTTGGGTGACTGAAGGCCGGAACCTATCAGCGTGAGGCGTCTTGGCCATAGCGCAGAATGCGGTAAGTGAGTTGCCAGAGACGGGGGTAATCACTGTTGCCTGGGTCGTGACCATCGCGGCAATTTCCAGGTCACGGCATGGATCCCCGGGTATCCATGCCGGGAGATAACAACAACTGTTACGGGTCGAGGGACCGCCCCTCCCCCGGTAACGCCACACGGCAAGCGTCAGTCCTCGTCGGGTTCGGCGGCGAGCAGCCTGTTCTCCAGCCGTTCGAGCAGGGCGACGGCCCTTTCCAGCTCGCCCTCGTCCTCGCCGGCCAGCAGATCGTTGCGCAGGCGCTCGAAGATCCGCTCGATCTCGACCACGCGGGCGCGGCCGGCATCGGTCAGCGACAGGATCTTGGCCCGCCGGTCGCCGGGATCCTCCATGCGCGTGATCAGGCCGCCTGCCACCAGAATATCCACGGTGCGCACCAGCGACGGCCCCTCGAGGCCGAGATGATCGGCGACCACGCCCTGGCGACGGTTGTCGCCGAGGCGCGAGAGGGTGACGAGCGGCATGGCGGTGGCATGCGACAGGCCGCAATCGTCGAGCGCACGGTCGGCCGCCCGCCGCCACAACCTGGCGACGGCGATGAGATGCTTGCCGAAACCGGCGCGCGTGGCGGCCCCATTGGACATCCAAAAAAGATAGCATATTATCTATTAGGATGCGATCAGATTCTTGCTCGGAGACGCCGTGGTGATGGCCGAGGAGACATGCCCGCACGTCCAGCAGGACGATCGCAGCCGGCGCCGCCCGCACGGGCCGCATCGAACCGATTGACAATTTCGCAGGTAATCAAAATGGCAGAACTTCAGAAAAGCGGGAGCGGCGGCTGGCTCCTGGTTCTATTCGGTCTGCTCATGGTCATCATCGGGGCACCGCTCGTCTATGGCGGCGTCCAGCTGATCGGCCTGGGCGGATCGTGGTATTACGCGCTCGCCGGCCTCGGCGTCATCGCCTCCGGCATCCTCTACGTCATGCGCCGCAAGGCGGGCCTCTGGCTCTACGGCTTCGTCTTCCTGGCGACCGTCGCCTGGGCGGTCTGGGAATCCGGCCTCGAATTCTGGCCGCTGATCCCGCGCCTCGTGGCACCTGCCGTCATCGCCATCCCGGCGCTGTTGCTCGCCCCCCTCATCCCCACCAGCACCGGCAAACGCGGGCCATTTGCACTCGCCGCCCTGCTGGTCGCGGCACTTGCCGCCACCGCCTTCTACGGTTTTGCCCCGCATGGCGTGACCCGCAACGCGCTGGCCTCGGCCGAGCCTGCGCCGACCGTTCCCCCGGCGGCGGCGAGCGCCACCGACTGGCGCCACTATGGCCGCACGCCGGCAGGCACGCGCTACGCGCCGATCGACCAGATCAACCGCGACAATGTCGACAAGCTCGAGGTCGCCTGGACGTTCCAGTACGGCGATACCCCGCAGGGCACGGCACAGGACCAGAACACGCCGCTCTTCGTCGGCGACACGCTCTACACCTGCTCGCCCAACAACATCGTGCACGCACTGAACCCGGATACGGGCGACGTGAAGTGGAAGTTCGACCCGAAGGCCAAGTCGCCGCTGTGGCAGCGCTGCCGCGGCGTGAGCTACTACGAACCGGGCCCGGCGGCGGCGCAGGCTGACACGCCTGCCCCCACCAATGCCAATGCCCCTGCCGATCCGCTGGCCCCCGCCAGCCCGATCGCGCCTGCCACGCAGGTCGCCCAGGCTGCCAACGCCTGCGCGGCGCGCATCGTCATGACCACCATCGACGCCCGCCTGATCGAGCTCGACGCCAAGACCGGCGAGCTGTGCCAGGATTTCGGCAATGGCGGCATCGTCGATCTCAAGTCCGGCATGGGCGAGATCAAGGACGGCTTCTACTTCCAGACTTCCGCCCCGACCGTCACCCGCGACCTGATCATGGTCGGCGGCTGGGTGTGGGACAATGTCGAGACCGGCGAGCCCTCGGGCGCCGTGCGCGCATTCTCGGCCCGCACCGGCGAGCTGGTCTGGGCCTGGGACCTCGGCAACCCCGCCATCACCAAGCTGCCGCCGGAAGGCGAGAGCTACACGCGCGGCACGCCCAACGTCTGGTCGACGCCGGCCTATGACGAAGCGCTCGGCCTCGTCTACCTGCCGACCGGCAACGCCACGCCCGACTTCTTCGGCGCGCATCGCTCGAAGGCCGCCGAGGACTACACCGCCTCGGTCGTCGCCCTCGACATCGCCACCGGCCGCGAGCGCTGGAAGTTCCAGACCGTGCACCACGACATCTGGGACTACGACGTTCCCGCCCAGCCCGCGCTCTACGACGTGCCGGACGGCAAGGGCGGCACCGTGCCGGCGCTGATCCAGATCACCAAGCGCGGGCAGATCTTCATGCTCGACCGCCGCGACGGCAAGCCGATCGCCGAGGTCGAGGAGCGCCCGGTGCCGCAGACCGGCGGCGTACCGGAGGACTTCCTGTCGCCGACGCAGCCCTATTCGGTCGGCATGCCGGCGATCGGCGCGGAGCCCTTCACCGAGGCCAGGATGTGGGGTGCGACGCCCTACGACCAGCTCTACTGCCGCATCGAGTTCAAGAAGATGCGTTACGAGGGCGAATTCACGCCTCCCGGCCTGACCCGCTCGATCATCTTCCCGGGCTACTATGGCGGCATGAACTGGGGCAGTGCGGCGATCGACGAGGCCCGTGGGCTTCTGATCGTCAACGACATCCGCATGCCGCAGTTCGCCCAGCTGATGCCGCGCGAGCAGACCGACAACTATGGCGGCTCGGCAGCGCATGACGGCCTGTCGCAGCAGAAGGGCACGCCCTATGGCGCGCTGAAGAACGGCTTCATGTCGCCGCTCGGCGTTCCCTGCCACCAGCCGCCCTACGGCACCTTCACCGGCATCGACCTGAAGACCCGCCAGATCGCCTGGCAGGTTCCGGCCGGCACGCTGGAGGACACCGGACCGCTCGGCATGAAGACGGGGCTGCAGATCCCGATCGGCATGCCGACGCTGGGCGGCCCGATCACCACCTCGGGCGGTCTCGTCTTCTACGCCGGCACGCAGGACTATTATCTGCGCGCCCTCGACGTGGAGACCGGCGAAGAGCTGTGGAAGGGCCGCATGCCCGTAGGCGCCCAGTCAACGCCGATGACCTTCGTGTCGCCGGAAAGCGGGGCCCAGTATGTGGTCATTTCCGCCGGCGGCGCGCGCCAGTCGCCCGACCGCGGCGACTACGTGGTTGCCTACAAGCTGCCCAAGCAGAACTGAGTTCTCAGTTCATCGCCTGGGCGGTGAGATCCGTATGAAAACGGATGACAAGCGCGCCGTCAACTTTTGTTGACGGCGCGACCATCGTCAACTAAGGTTGACACATGGATGACCTGCGTAAAATCACCATCCCGACCGATCCCGATGAGGCCCTGGCTGCTGTCGTCGCTTTGCGCCGATTGGCGGACAGGATCGAACGCGAAGCCGTGCGATCGGCCCTGCAGCAAGGTTGGTCGTGGTCGAGGATTGCCCAAGCCCTCGGAATCACCAAGCAGGCCGCCCACAAGCGACTTTCGGACGTGGCGGAGAGCGACAGCTCCACATAAGGGGAACGCGATGTTCAGCGGCATCAAATCAAAGCTCGACGACATGAGCATTATCAAGCGTCTCTGCGAGCGGGCGGAAGCCCATGCCTTGCACGATCAGCAGCGGGAGCCGGGGGCCGAACATTTTCTGTTGGCCGCCCTCGATCTTCCGGACGGCACGGCTCGTCTCGCCTTTAAGCGAGCAGGAGTGGAGCCAGACGCCCTGCAAGCCGCGATCGAACGGCAGTATGGCGATGCCCTTCGGTCGATCGGCCTGACAGCGGATGCGCCGCATGAAACGTCGATTTCGGCAAATCCCGGCGCATATCAAGCAGCACCCTCCGGCCAAGCAGTCATGCAGGAGCTGGCGGCAACCCGGAAAGACCATACCCCGTTGCTTGGCGCCCATGTCGTCGGCATCGTCGCGGGAATGTCGCAGGGTGTAGCGCCCCGCGCGCTCCGCGCCTTGGGCATAGATTCCGCCACACTGAAATCGGCTGCCGACGCGATAGTCGCAGCAATCGGCCCCGCCCGCTGATCTCCCGGCAGGGCTCTCCACCTCATGACTATTCGGAAGGGGCGCCTCGTGCGCCCCTTCTCATTTCTGGCCAGCGAAAGCCGCTCTGGTCCGCCGCGTCGGCAGTCGCCAGCCGAGGCGGACGCCGAGCGTGGCGACTGCGATCAGGACCATGCCCAGCCCCTGGGCGATGCCGATGGGATGATCGTAGACCGCCCAGTCGATGATGATGGCGACGACCGGGTAGACGAAGGTGAGTACTCCGATGACCGGCGTCGGCGGCGCTCGACCTCGACCTGCTCAGGACCTTCGTCGCCGTTGCGGACAGCGGCAGCTTTTCCAGTGCCGCCGCGCGGGTCGGGCGCAGCCAGTCGGCGGTGAGCATGCAGATGCAGCGGCTGGACCAGACCGTCGGCAAGAAGCTCCTGGTGCGCGGGCCGCGCGCGGTGACCACGAATCTGCGAGCAGTCGACCTCGCTGGTGAACACCTTCGCCGACGGGCGGCTCGACCTCGTCATCATTACCCGTGGATCGGAGCAGTCGATCGAGGTGCTGCAGCGCGAGCGACTGGTGTGGGTCGCCTCGCCCAACCATGTCGCCTGGGAGATCGATCCCCTGCCCGTCGCCCTGTTCGAGCCGGGCTCCGTAGCGCGACGCAGCGTGCTGCAGGTGCTGGGCGCCGCCGATCGGTCGTTCCGCAGCACCTATTCCAGCGCAAGCCTGCTCGGGCTGATCGCCGTCGTGCAAGCGGGCCTGGCGGTCGCCGGCCTCGCCCAGCGCAGCGTGCCGCCAAGCCTGCGCATCATCGGCGAGAACGAGGGCCTGCCGCCCCTGCCCGACATGGAGATCGGCATCCTGCGCAACCCGCAAGCGGGCAATTCGGCGGTCGAGCGGCTCTACGACTTCCTCCGCCGCGACCTGACGCAACAGTCCTGAACGACGGGGCTGCGCCGTCCGCGAATGGGTGCCATGCACTCCATGCATTGCTGCAATGCATCAAAATCGCTTGCGCGGCGGCCGACTTAAGGAAACTGTCGACCTAAATCGTTTCAATTCCCCCCGAGTCCATCCATGCCCTTGCCGATCCTCGCTCTGGCCGTTGCATCTTTTTGCATCGGTACCACCGAATTCGTGATCATGGGGCTGTTGCCCGAGGTCGCCGCCGACTTGGGCGTCTCGATCCCGGCGGCGGGGCTGCTGGTCACGGGCTATGCCCTCGGCGTGGTCATCGGAGCCCCGATCATCGCCATCGGCACGGCGAGACTGCCGCGCAAGCCGGTGCTGGTCGGGCTGGCCATGCTGTTCGTTCTCGGCAACCTGCTTTGCGCCATCGCCCCCACCTACTGGACGCTGATGGCGGCGCGCGTCGTCACCGCCCTCGGCCACGGCGCCTTCTTCGGCATCGGCTCGGTGGTGGCGGCAAGCCTGGTGCCGGCCAACAAGCGCGCCAGCGCCATCGCCCTGATGTTCGCCGGCCTGACGCTCGCCAACATCCTCGGCGTGCCCGGCGGCACCGCGCTCGGCGAAGCCTTCGGCTGGCGCATGACCTTCTACGCCGTCGTCGTCATCGGCCTGATCTCGGTCGCGGCCATCGCCTGGCTCGTGCCGGCGGGCGTCGCCCCTCCCGGCAAGGGTGGCGTCGCCGGCGAGGTCAAGGTGTTGGGCAAGCTGCAGGTGTGGCTCGCCATGATCATCTCCGCGCTCGCCTCGGGCAGCCTGTTTGCCGTCTTCACCTACATCAAGCCGATCCTGACCGGCGTCACCGGACTGTCGATCGAGTCCGTCACCTGGATCCTGCTCTTGTTCGGCGGCGGCATGACCATCGGCAACATCATCGGCGGCAAGCTGGCCGACTGGAGGCTGATGCCGACGGCCATCGGCGCGCTCGTGGTGATGGCCATGATCCACGTCGCCTTCGCCGGGCTCAGCCACTCGGTACCCGCGGCGATCCTGCTCGTCTTCATGTGGGGCGTCATCACCTTCGTCATCGTGCCGCCGATGCAGATGCGCGTCGTCGAGACAGCCTCGGAAGCGCCGAACCTCGCCGCCACGCTCAACCAGGGCGCCTTCAATGCCGGCAATGCCGCCGGCGCCTGGGCGGGAGGCGCTGCGATCTCGATGGGAGTGAGCTACGCCGACCTGCCCTTCGTCGGCGCGGCGATTGCGCTGACCGCCTTCGCCGTGGCCGTCATTTCCTTCGCGCTCGACCGGCGTGACGCAATTCAGCAGGCGGCATGACGCTTTAGCGATTGTCAGCAACCCGTCGTTGCTGTAGCCACGGCAGCGATGGTTCCTGCTGCCTGGTTCGGGCAGCGGATTAAATGGGAACACGGTGAGACGTCCCGGACGCGAAACCGTGGCTGCCCCCGCAACTGTGAGCGGATAGCAAGTCGGAAGAATGCCACTGGCCGCACGGCCGGGAAGGCTCCGAGGCGCCGAAACCCGCAAGCCAGGAGACCTGCCATCATCGGATGCGTTCAACCGGCCGGGGTGTGCCGCGGAGATGATGATGGTTGCGACTGCCTTTTTCGGATCGCCGATCGGATCGTTCTGCCGCCTCCGCCACGTCACGGAGACAGGGCATGCTCGATCACGTCCACGGCTCTAGTCGTCTCGTAGGCTCCACCCCGGCACTGCTCGAACTCGACGGCCTGTCATGGGGCCCGCGCGCGTCGAAGCCGATCCTCCAGCCAGTGACCGTGCGTGTGGAGCCGGCGGAGCTGCTGGCCATCGTCGGCCCCAACGGCGCCGGCAAGTCGAGCCTGCTGCGCTGCCTCTACCGCTACCACCGGCCGACCGGCGGCACGGTCAGGCTGGACGGAACCGACATCTGGCGGATGAAGCCGCGCGATTGCGCCCGCCGCATCGCCACAGTGCTGCAGGAGCCGGCCTCGGACTTCGGCCTGACGGTGGCCGAGATCGTCGAACTCGGGCTCATCCCGCACGCCACCCGCGTCGGAACCGCGGCCGACTACTATCTTGACGTCGAGGCCGCACTGTCGCTGCTCGGCCTCACCCGGCTCGCCGCGCGTGATTTCGGCTCGCTGTCGGGCGGCGAGAAACAACGCACCATGATCGCGCGAGCCGTGGTGCAGCGGCCCGACCTCTTGATCCTGGACGAGCCGACCAATCACCTCGACATCCGCCATCAGCTCGAAGTGCTCGAACTGCTTCGCAATCTCGGCTGCACCGTGGTGGTCTCGCTGCACGACCTGGCGCTCGCCTCGGCCTATGCGGACCGCGTGCTGGTCATGGACGGCGGCCGCGCGGTCGCCTGTGGCAGGCCGGCCGACATCCTCACACCCGAGCGCATCCGCGAGAACTTCGCCGTGGGCGCCACCCTCGACGATCACCCGGTCACCGGGCGCCCGCGCTTTTCCTTCCATCTCGAACGCTGAACCCGCCAAGCCGAGGAGCCTCCATGCGCCTGACGATTTTTGCCGCCGCAGTCCTTGCAAGCTGCACCACCGCCCTGGCGGACGACTTTCCGGTCACGGTCAGGAGCTGCAACCGCGACGTGACCTTCGCCGCTCCGCCGCAGCGGGCGGTGTCCAACGACATCAACCTGACCGAGATGATGCTGACCCTCGGCCTGGCCGACCGCATGGTCGGCTATTCCGGCATTTCCGGCTGGAACAAGATCGACGCGGCCATTCGCAAGGACATCGGCCAGTTGCCGGAACTCGCGCCGCAATATCCGAGTAAGGAGGTGCTGCTCGGCGCCGACGCCGATTTCTATTTCGCCGGCTGGAACTACGGCATGAGCGTCGGCGGCGCCGTCACGCCCGACACGCTCGCGCCCTTCGGCATCGCCGTCTACGAGCTGACGGAAAGCTGCATCCACGTCGTGAAGCGGGAAAAGTCGTCGATGGACGACATGTATGTCGACCTCCTCAACCTCGGCACGATCTTCGGGGTGCGCGACAAGGCGGAGGCCCTGGTCATGGGCTACAAGCGGGATCTCGCCGAATTCCAGTCCAGGCTGCCTCGGCTCGACAGGCCGGTGAAGGTGTTCCTCTACGATTCCGGCGAGCAGAAGCCGTTCACCGCAGGCCGCTACGCCATCCCGACCGCGATGATCGAGGCGGCCGGCGGCATCAACATCGCCGACGACGTCGAGGCCAACTGGGCCGAGATCGGCTGGGAACCGGTGATCGAGCGCAATCCCGACGTCATCGTCATCGTCAACTACGGCGAGGTGACGGCCGAGCAGAAGATCGCCTTCATGCGCTCCAACCCGGCCTTCAAGGACATTGCGGCGGTGAGGAACAACCGTTTCGTCGTGCTCGAATATGTCGAGGCTACACCCGGGCCGCGCAACATCGCGGCGATCAAGCGCCTGGCCGAAGCGTTCCGGGCTGACTGACCGTGTCGCACCGGAATTTCGTCAAGGGCCCACGCCATGCGCTGATCCACGCCATGCCGGCGCTGGTCGCGGCGCTCGCGGCACTGCTGGCCGTCACGATGCTCGTCGCGATCGGCGTGGGTTCGGTGGCGATCCCGCTCGACGCGGTCTGGGGGGTGATCGCCAACAAGCTCGTGCCGGGCAGCGTCGAGGTCTTCTGGTCGAGCGGCCGCGAGAACATCGTCTGGGACGTGCGCGCGCCGCGGGTCATCCTCGGGGCGACGGTCGGCGCCTCGCTCGCGGTCGTGGGCGCAGCACTGCAGTCGGTGACGCGCAATCCGCTCGCCGATCCGCATCTGCTCGGCGTCTCATCCGGTGCCGCGCTGGGGGCTATCCTCGCTTTGCTCCATGCCGGCATGGTGTTCGGCCCGATCACGGTGCCGCTGTTCGCCTTCGCCGGCGCGCTGGCGGCCACCGCCCTGGTGCTGATGGTCGCCAACCTGACGCGGGCGCACTCGGCCGGCCAACTCGTATTGGCCGGCGTCGCCGTCAGCTTCATCATAACGGCGGCCGGCAACCTGTTGATCTTCCTGGCCGATCCGCGGGCAGCGCCGGTCGTCATCTTCTGGATGCTCGGCGGCCTCGGCATGGCGCAATGGCAGCAGCTGGCCTACCCGCTGCTGGCGCTCGTCGCCGGCGGCGGCTACCTTCTGACCCAGGCCCGCAACCTCAACGCCATGACGCTCGGCGACGAGAGCGCCACCGCGCTGGGGCTGCCGGCGCGCCGGTTCCGCCTCGTCATCTTCGTGGTCTGTGCCATACTCACCGGCAGCGCCGTCGCCTATTCGGGCGTCATCGCCTTCGTCGGGCTGATGATCCCGCATGTCGTGCGGCTCGCGATCGGCGGCGATTACCGTCGCGTGCTGCCGCTGTCGGCTCTGGTGGGCGCCATCTTCCTCGTCACGGCCGACATGGCCGCCCGCACCGTGCTGCCGCCGCAGGACATGCCGCTCGGCATCCTCACGGGGCTGATCGGCGGCGTGGCGTTTGTCGCCCTGATGCGCCGCCGGGTCACAAACTGAGGGTCAGTTGGTAATGCAACGCAACACAGCGCAAATCCTGTTGCAGCCCATGTTTTTCGCCGCTATGGATTTCGCATGAACACGACCTCGAACCAGAACAATTGGTGGCGGGCCAGCTGACAGCGGCCTCTCGAAGCGCGTGTGCGTGAAAATTGTGGTGGCCGCAACGGAAGTTCCGGGCGGCCATTTGCTTTTTTCGAACCAGCTCCGGAACCTCCAGCGGCAAGAGATGGAGACGGGAATGACGGTGGAAATCCTAGAGAACGGCGCCGAGCGCTTTGTCACCGGAGGTGGCATCGCGATCACCCGCGAGCGCCACGAGACCGCCTATGCCGGGGCGATCGAGGCCTATATCGACGGGCTGAACAGCCGGCGCGGCGCGGTATTTTCCTCGAACTACGAATATCCCGGCCGCTATACCCGTTGGGACACCGCCATCATCGACCCGCCGCTGGTGATTTCCGCGCGCGGCCGTTCGATGAAGATCGAGGCGCTGAACGCGCGCGGCAAGGCGCTGCTGCCCGTCATCGGCAGGACGCTCGGCAACCTCGCCGAGGTGACGATCGGGGAGACGTCGGCCAGACTGATCGGGCTCGAAGTGGCAAAGCCCGGCCGCATCTTCACCGAGGAAGAGCGCTCGCGCGTGCCTTCGGTGTTCACCGTGCTGCGCGCCATCACCGCCCTGTTCAAGACCGATGCCGACAGCAATCTCGGCCTCTACGGCGCCTTCGGCTACGACCTCGCCTTCCAGTTCGACCCGGTCGAGCACAAGCTCGAGCGCAAGCAGAGCCAGCGCGACCTGGTGCTGTTCCTGCCCGACGAGGTGCTGGTGGTCGACCACTATTCGGCCAAGGCCTGGCACGACCGCTACGACTATGCCGGCGACGGCTTTTCGACCGAAGGCATCGCCCGCGACAGCGTCGCGGAGCCGTTCAAGGCCTCCGACCGCATCCCGCCGCGCGGCGACCACGAGCCCGGCGAATATGCCCAGCTGGTGCGCCGGGCGATGGACAGCTTCAAGCGCGGCGACCTGTTCGAGGTCGTGCCCGGCCAGATGTTCTACGAGCGCTGCGAGACCGCACCCTCGGAGATCTCGCGCCGGCTCAAGAACATCAACCCCTCGCCCTACTCCTTCTTCATCAATCTCGGCGAGGGCGAGTACCTGATCGGCGCGTCGCCCGAGATGTTCGTGCGCGTCAACGGCCGCCGCGTCGAGACCTGCCCGATCTCGGGCACCATCAAGCGCGGCGACGACGCGATCTCGGACTCCGAGCAAATCCTCAAGCTGCTGAACTCCAAGAAGGACGAGTCCGAGCTCACCATGTGCTCGGACGTCGACCGCAACGACAAGAGCCGCGTCTGCGAGCCGGGCTCTGTCCGCGTCATCGGCCGCCGCCAGATCGAGATGTATTCGCGCCTGATCCACACCGTCGACCACATCGAGGGCCGCCTGCGCGAAGGCATGGACGCCTTCGACGCATTCCTCAGCCACGCCTGGGCGGTGACGGTGACCGGCGCGCCCAAGCTCTGGGCCATGCGCTTCATCGAGAACAACGAGAAGAGCCCGCGCGCCTGGTATGGCGGGGCGATCGGCATGGTGCACTTCAACGGCGACCTCAACACGGGCCTGACCTTGCGCACCATCCGCATCAAGGACGGCATCGCCGAGGTGCGCGCGGGTGCCACCCTGCTCTACGATTCCGTCCCCGAGGAAGAAGAAGCCGAAACCGAACTGAAGGCCTCAGCCATGCTTTCCGCCATCCGCGACGCCAAGACCGGCAACTCCGCAGGCACCGAACGCACCACCGCGCGCGTCGGCGAAGGGGTGAAGATCCTGCTCGTCGACCACGAGGACTCCTTCGTCCATACGCTGGCCAACTATTTCCGCCAGACCGGCGCCGACGTGTCGACCGTGCGCTCGCCGGTGCCGGAAGAGATATTCGACCGCATCAAGCCCGATCTCGTGGTGCTCTCCCCCGGACCTGGCACGCCGAAGGATTTCGACACCGCGGCGACGATCAAGAAGGCCCGCGACCGCGACCTGCCGATCTTCGGCGTCTGCCTCGGCCTGCAGGCACTCGCCGAGGCCTATGGCGGCGAGCTGCGCCAGCTGGCGGTGCCGATGCACGGCAAGCCCTCGCGCATCCGCGTCGCGAAGCCCGGCATCATCTTCTCGGGCCTGCCCAAGGAGGTGACCGTCGGCCGCTACCACTCGATCTTCGCCGACCCGGTGCGGCTGCCCGCCGATTTCGTCGTCACGGCGGAGACCGAGGACGGCGTGATCATGGCGTTTGAGCACAGGAAAGAGCCGATCGCGGCGGTGCAATTCCATCCCGAATCGATCATGACGCTCGGCCACGACGCAGGCATGCGCATGATCGAGAACGTCGTCGCGCACATGCCGCGCAAGGCCAAGGACAAGGCCGCCTAGCCCGATCTGCCCTGTTCGCTCCGTGGCCGCGCGCCGCGGGGCGAACCCGTTACCAAGCGAGACCATGACCCAGACCGAAACGCAGAGATCTCCGGCCGGCGCCAGCCAGACGAGCTCCGCCAAGCAGCGGATCGCCAGGCTCGCCTTCTGGTCCATCATCATCGGCTCGGGGGTGATGGGGCTGAAATTCATCGCCTGGTGGCTGACCGGGTCGGTGGCGCTCTATTCGGACGCGCTCGAATCCATCGTCAACGTCGTCGCCGCGGTCGCCGCCTTCTGGGCGATCAAGGTCAGCCACAAGCCGGCCGACATGGATCACCAGCACGGCCACCACAAGGCCGAGTATTTCTCGGCCGTGCTCGAAGGCGTGCTGATCATGGTGGCCGCCTTCCTGATCCTGTTCGAGGTCTGGCGCAGCTGGGGCACGCCGATGAATGCCGAGCAGCCGTGGCTGGGGCTCGGCATCAACGGCTTCGCCGCCGTGCTCAATGCGATGTGGGCCGCGGCGCTGATCCGGGTCGGCCGCGCCGAGCGTTCGCCCGCCATGGTCGCCGACGGCCATCACATCATGACCGACGTGGTCACCTCGTTCGGCGTGCTCGTCGGCCTGGTCGCCGCGATCGCCACCGGCTGGCAGATCCTCGACCCGGTGCTTGCCGTGATCGTGGCGCTCAACATCCTGTGGCAAGGCTGGCACGTGGTCGGCTCGTCGGTCGACGGGCTGATGGACCGTGCCGTCGAGCTCGACGAGCACATGCGCATACGCGACATCATCTCGGCCAACTCCAAGGGTGCGCTCGAGGTGCACGACCTCAAGACCCGCATCGCCGGCCGCGCCACCTTCATCGAATTCCACCTGGTTGTGAACGCCGGCATGACGGTGGGCGACAGCCACGTGATCTGCGACCGCATCGAGGACGCACTGAAGGAAGTAATCCCCTCGGTCCGCGTCATCATCCACGTCGAGCCGGACGACGAGGCAAAGCTGCCCAAGGGCACGGTGGCGGTTCCCTTCGCCTGAACCGGGCTTTCCGCTCGACGGTTTTTGATCTTGAGGATGCGCATCGGCCCAAGCAACTGCCGAGCTCGAACCGATGCGCCCAGCCCCCCGGCTGGTTAATGGTCGCGACTCAGGGACAAGCCGCGCCGCGAGACCTTTGTCGCTTCCTGTTAGCTCCGCTGCCGGCCGTTCGTAAGCCGCGCCGTGCGGAAACCGGCGGAATTCTCCGGAAATCGGTTTTGTCGGGAACGCGCAGGCAACGATGCGTCCGGCTTGCCGAGGGGCTGGGCGGGCAGCATCGACACCAAGCCGGCTGCGGTTTCGGCGTGGCATCAGCCCGAAGGCAGCTGAGGACACGACCTCAACCGCCTGAATCGGATTGGCAGCGAAGGGCCTCAACCGCCTGTAGGACAAGGCAAATTGGACAACGGCTGCATAGCCCGGCCGCCCGACGTCGGCCACAGCCCCGTCGGGACGGCTTGAATCGGCATGGCAGCCGCTACGGCCAACCGCATGCAACGACTCGACAATTCGCGCCGATCACCCGTGGCAGCGGCCGGCTACCGCACTGCCTCGTCTTCCTGGGCACGAAGCACCCGGCCCGCGGCCGGGCGCTCGCGGACAAAGACATCAGTCCATGCTGATGTTGGCGCCCTTGACGACCGGCTCCCACTTGGCCAGCTCGGCCTTCACATGGGCACCGAGTTCCTCCGGCGTCGAGCCGACGATCCTGGCGCTGAAGCCGTTCATCTTTTCGATGACCGCCGGGTCCTTCATCGCCTTGTTGGCCGAGGCGTTGAGGCGATCGACGACCTCCTTCGGCGTGCCTGCCGGCGCAAACAGCGCGTTCCAGGTATAGGTCTCGTAGCCCGGCACGCCGGCCTCGGCGATGGTGGGCACGTCGGGGAACGACGGCGCGCGTTCGGCGGTCGTGACCCCCAGCGCCCGCAGCGTGCCCGACTTGATGTGCGGAGAGGACGACGGCAGATTGTCGAACATGATCGGCACCTGGTTGCCGACCACGTCGTTGAGCGCCGGTCCGGCCCCCTTGTAGGGAATGTGCTGGATGCTGACGCCGGCCATGGCCTTGAACAGCTCGCCCGACAGGTGCAGCGGCGTGCCGTTGCCCGACGAGGCATAGGAATACTTCTCCGGGTCGGCCTTGAGCAGCGCGATCAGCTCCTGGACGGTCTTGGCCGGCAGTTCCGGATTGACCACCAGCACGTTGGGCACCACGACCAGCAGCGAGACCGGGGTGAAGTCCTTCTCGGGGTCATATGGCTTGGTCTTGAGGATCAGCGGGTTCAGCGCGTGGGTGGCGACTGTACCCATGAGGATGGTGTAGCCGTCCGGCTCGGCGCGCGCCACGCGGTCGGCGCCGATATTGCCGCCGGCGCCGGCGACGTTCTCGACCACCACCTGCTGCCCGAGGTCGTCCGACATCTTCTGCGCGATGATGCGCGCCACGACGTCCGTCGACCCGCCGGCGGCGAAGGGAACGACGAGCGTGACCGGTCGGTCGGGAAACTGCTGGGCCGTTGCCGGCGCTCCGGCAGCGAAAAGCGAGGCAGCGGAAAGACCGAGGGCAAGCGCCATGCGGCGCGTGAGGTTCGAAGTCATCAGTGCGCATCTCCCATCTGTGCGGCGGCACCTCCTTGCCGGCGCTTGGACGAGGGAGCGTATGAATTTCGCATACGCTGTCAACTCGACGATGAACGGAGACCGAAACGGTCAGGGCGCCAACCTGCGGCCAGCTCGACTGCTGGCGGGTGCGATTTCCTGCCCTGTGCGACTGACATGCGTACCCGAAACCGTCTATGAGGGCCCCATGAAGCCTGAAACGCCCTTGCCCGCTCCGCTCGCCGCGCTCGTACCCTGGCAGCAATGGGCGCTTCTGCTCGGCTGTTCGGTGCTGCTTGCGGGCATGCTGGAACTGGTTCGCCTGCCGGCGGCGCTGCTGGTCGGCCCGATGCTGGTGGCGATCGCGCTCGGCAGCAACGGCGCCAGCATCCGGGTGCCGCGGCCGCTGTTCGTTTCGGCGCAGGCGCTGATCGGCTGCCTGGTCGCCAGTTCGATCTCGCCCGGCATCTTCGCGACCTTCCTGTCCGAATGGCCGCTGTTTCTGGGATCGGCCATCGCCACCATCGCGGCATCGAGTTTCCTCGGCTGGTTCATCTCGCGGCTCAAGGTGCTGCCCGGCACCACGGCGGTGTGGGGGTCGGCTCCGGGTGCCGCGACCGCCATGGTGCTGATGGCGGACGCCTTCGGCGCGGATTCGCGCCTCGTCGCCTTCATGCAGTATCTGCGCGTCATCATGGTCTCGGTCGCGGCCGCCCTCGTCGCGCGGCTCTGGGTCGACACGTCGGGCGTGGAGGCGGCGGCCGTCGAATGGTTCCCGGCGATCGAATGGCCCGCCTTCGGCGCCATGCTCGGCGTGGCGACCGTCGGCGGCACGCTGGGCTATCTGCTGCGCATCCCCTCGCCCTATTTCGTCGGTGCCGTGGTGCTGGGTGCCACCCTGCACCTAGGCTTCGGCGTGGCGCTGCAATTGCCGGAATGGCTGCTGGCGATCGGCTACGCGCTGATCGGCTGGACGATCGGACTGAACTTCACCCGGCCGATCCTGCGCCACGCGGCCCGCGCCCTGCCGCAGGTCATCGGTTCGATCGCGGCGCTGATGGCGTTCTGCGGACTGCTCGCCTGGGGCCTGCACAGGCTTCTCGGCGTCGACCCGCTGACCGCCTATCTGGCGACCAGCCCGGGCGGCATGGATTCGATCGCCATCATCGCGGCGGCGGCCGACAACGTCGACCTGTCCTTCGTGCTGACCCTGCAGATGCTGCGCTTCCTGATCGTGCTCCTGTTCGGACCTTCGCTGGCGCGGCTGGTCGCCCGCGCCATCAGGGAGTGACCGGCACGAAATGAGCGGCGCCGTCCGCCTCCCCTTGCGCGGAAAAAGCCGCTCCTGTAAGAGAGCGCCATGAATTCGCGCCAGGTTCACACCGTTTCCCGTCCGACCGCTTTCGCGGGCGAGACGCTGCGCGCCCTCTCTTCTGCTCTTCTTCTTCTCGGCCTTATCGGCGATCGCCGGGCTCGCTGAAGGAGCGCCCGGCGGTCGACAAGCCGCGCAGGCGCATGCTCCTTGCCATCCAAAGACCCTGAAGAACCAAGCATGAGCGCGCAGCCGGCGCCGGATCGGCCAGGGCGCGCGCAGGAGTGAAGAAGATGAACGTGAGAGAACCCATCGGCCGTACAAAGGGCATGCCGGACGCGGCCAGGAAATACGCGCCCTACCCGACCCTCAACCTCACCGACCGCACCTGGCCGTCGAAGCGCATCGAGAAGGCGCCGATCTGGTGCTCGGTCGACCTGCGCGACGGAAACCAGGCGCTCGTCGACCCCATGGGCCACGACCGCAAGGCGCGCATGTTCCAGCTGCTGCTCGACATGGGCTTCAAGGAGATCGAGATCGGCTTCCCGTCTGCCTCGCAGACCGACTTCGACTTCGCCCGCTGGACCATCGAGGAAGGCAACGTACCCGCCGACGTGTCGATGCAGGTCCTGGTGCAGTGCCGCCCCGAGCTGATCACCCGCACGTTTGAAGCGCTCAAGGGCGCCAACAAGCCGATCGTGCATTTCTACAACTCGACCAGCGAGCTGCAGCGCCGCGTCGTGTTCGAGAAGGACGTGCCCGGCATCAAGCGCATCGCCACCGACGCCGCCAAGATGATCGCCGACATGGCTGCCAAGGCCGGCGGCGGCTACCGCTTCCAGTATTCGCCCGAGAGCTTCACCGGCACCGAGCTCGAAGTTGCGCTCGACATCTGCAACGCCGTCACCGAGATCATGCAGCCGACGGCCGACAACAAGCTGATCGTCAACCTGCCCTCGACGGTCGAGATGTCGACGCCCAACATCTATGCCGACCGCATCGAATGGATGTGCCGCCAGCTCGATAACCGCGAGAACCTGTTGATCTCGCTGCATCCGCACAACGATCGCGGCACCGGCATCGCCGCCACCGAGCTCGGCCTGATGGCCGGCGCCGACCGCGTCGAAGGCACCTTGTTCGGCAATGGCGAGCGCACCGGCAATGTCGACGTCGTGACGCTGGCGCTCAACATGTACACGCAAGGGGTCGATCCCGAGCTCGACTGTACCGACATCAACCGGATGAAGGACGTCTACGAGTATTCGAACCAGCTGAAGATTCCCGAGCGCCACCCTTACGTCGGCGAACTGGTCTACACGGCTTTCTCCGGCTCGCACCAGGACGCCATCAACAAGGGCATGAAGGCGCTCAAGAAGGCCAACAAGGAGCTGTGGGAGGTTCCCTACCTGCCGATCGACCCGCAGGACGTCGGCCGCAGCTACGAGGCGATCATCCGCATCAACTCGCAGTCCGGCAAGGGCGGCATCGCCTATGTGCTCCAGGCCGACTACGGCCTCAACCTGCCGCGCAGCCTGCAGGTCGAGTTCAGCCAGGACATCCAGGCGATCACCGACACCGAGGGCAAGGAAGTTTCGCCCAGGCGCATCCACGAGCGCTTCCTCGAGGTCTATGTCGACCAGCCGGGCGCACGCCTGAAGTTCGTCGACCACCAGACCTTCCCAGATGCCGTGATGAAGGGCCGTCGCGTCGTCGAGGCGACCATCGTCGACGCCGGCAAGGAGGTGACGATCACCGGCACCGGCAACGGTCCGATCGACGGGTTCGTCGATGCGCTGTCCCGTCACCTCGGCATCGACCTGTCGGTGCTCGACTATTCCGAGCACTCGATCCAGCGCGGCTCCAACGCCGCCGCCATCTGCTACATGGAGGTGGAGTATCCGGGCGGACGCCTGTTCGGCGCCGGTATCAACACCAACATCGTGGCGGCCTCGCTCGAGGCGGTGGTTTCGGCCGCAAACCGGATTCTCGCCCGCCGATAGGGGCGAAAGGCTGTCGGCCGCGCATCACGGCGGCCGGTCGCCGGTGCGCCACAATTGGCCCGCCACGTTAAGGTTAACAGAAGATTGAATGCGTTTGCACGCGCCTCGCCCGTGGATAACGGGCGGGGCGCTCGTCCATCGTGGCGCGGCAAGCTTGTGTGAGCCGGCCAGCCGATTATGATCGTCCCGTTAGTGCCGGTTCGAAAAGGGTCACTCCTTGGTTGCCTCCACGCCTGCCGCCCCCGCAGTGCGCGAAGCGCTGGAGCGGCTTATTGCCAGTGAGACCTTCGCCAGGTCGGAGCGAGCACGCAAGCTGCTGCGCTACCTGATCGAGCGCGAACTCGCCGGCGAGGCCGAGAGGCTGAAGGGTTTTGCCATCGCCGTCGACGTGTTCGGCAAGGATGCCGAATTCGATTCGGCGACCGACGCGGTGGTGCGCGTGCAGGCCGGCCGGCTGCGCGAACTGCTTGCCCAATATTATGCAGTGGAGGGCGTGGGCGACCCGATACGGGTCGTCATTCCGCGCGGCAGCTACGTTCCGAGCTACGAGGCAATGCCGAACGGCCCGCATGAGGCGACCGCGCCGGAGCAGCCGCATGCAGCGCCGGCAGCAGCCGCCCGCCACGAGGCCGAGCAGCCCCAGCAGGCCGACCCGCCGCCGCTCGATTCAGTGCCCGGCGTGAAGCGGCAGCTTCAGTTCTTCTGGGCCGCCATGGCGCTGGTCATCGTCATGCTCGGCATCCTGGTGTTCCGCAATTTCGGCCCTGCCGGCGACACCACGACCGCCTCTGATTTCCGCGGCTCGACCAGCAGCATCACCGGCTCGGTCGACCAGTTGCCGGCCGTGCACATCCACCTGGCCACGGACCAGAGCGACATTTCGAGAGTGGCGACGGTGCTGCGATCGGCACTGTCGGGTTTCGACACCATCGACCTGATCGCGCGCGACCGTTCGGACACGGCGCGCCGCGAGGATGCCACGGATTTCGACTTCACGGTAAACCCCGGCCCCGATGCCGGAACCGTGCTGATCGAACTCCAGCACATGGCAACCGGCAGGATCCTGATGTCGCGCGTGCTGACCAGCCAGGACATCCAGGCGGACACGCTGGACGGCCGCATCGCCGAGATCGTGACCGCAACCGTCCCCGTCTCCGGCATGATCTACGGCTATATCGAGCAGAACGGCCTGCAGAAGGGCCTGATGACCTGCCTGCTGCTCAGCGACGACTATTACATGGAACAGAGCGCCGCCAGGCAGCGGGCCGCCTACCAGTGTCTGGAGGGCTTGGCCGCGCGAGGCGCCATGTCGCCCGTCGTCTATTCGGAAATGGCGTCGCTGCAGCTGGAAGCGGTGACTGACGGATATTCATATCCTGAGAACGCATCCGCCGACGGCGCGCTGGCGCTTGCCCACACGGCCGTCCAGATGGGGGCGACCAGCCCCTATGCGCACCGTTCGTTCGGCTATCTCCAGTCGCGGATCGGCGACCGCGCCGAGTCCATCCGCTGGATGCAAAAGGCCTACGAGCTCAACACCTACGACCTCACCATGGCCGCGGCCTACGGCTACGCCCTCATCCTGTCCGGCAGCTACAGCGACGGCGTGCCCATCATCAAGCGCGCCGTCGACAGCACGAGCGCGCATCCCGGCTGGTGGGACTACGGGCTGTTCCTTGGTGAATTCATGCTCGGCAACCGCTACGCCGCGGCGCGCGCGGCAAACTCGCTGGCCTCCGCGAAGCGATCGCACTACATGGCCGCGCGCCTGATCGCCGCGCAATTCGTCGGTGACGAGAAGCTGGCCTCGGAACTGGCCAAGGAACTCACGGCGGCCTACCCCGACTTCGCCGCCGATCCGGCCGCCTCCTTCGCCAAGCGCAAATATCCGCAGGAGTTGACGAGGTCGCTCACCAAGGCACTCCGCGCCGCAGGCCTCGGCCAGCAGAGCTGAAATATTCCACATAGTGAATTGAATCGCCCAGTCGTCGGCGCGCGGACGACTGGATGCATAGTTTACTTTTTTAGCTGTCGTTTCTACACTCTTTGCGGGCAGGGCTTTCGTTAAAGGGAAAATGAACCATTCCATTCATGCGGCCGTTCGGGGGATCGACACCAGGGTAGTGGTATTGCTTCACGGCTTCGGCGGTTGCAGCGACCTCTGGGACGACATTGCGGGGAGGCTGGAGGACTCGTTCACGACGATCGCCTACGATTTGCCGGGCCATGGCCGATCGATCGATTTTCCCAATGCCGGACCGGCGAAGCTGGCCGCGCAGGCGGTGCTGGCGGACCTTGCCGTGCGCGGCATAGACCGCGCTCACTTCGTCGGCCATTCGATGGGCGGCGCGGTGGCAACGCTCGCCGCCCTTCTGGAGCCCGACCGGGTGGCATCGCTGACCCTGCTGGCGCCCGGCGGATATGGCCCCGAGATCAACGCCCAGCTGCTCAGGCGCTACGCGACTGCTGTTTCCGCCGACGAGATCCGCACCTGCCTCGCCGATATGTCGAGCCCCGACAGCAAGGTCCCTGAGGCCGCGGTGCGCCATCTCGCCGACATGCGGCGGCGCTTCGGCCAGACCGAGAAGCTGGTGGCCCTTGCCGCAACGATGACGGCCAGCGGCCGCCAGGGCACGATACCGCGCGAGATGATGGCCACGCTCGCCATGCCCACGATCGTCGTGTGGGGCACGGACGATGCCGTGCTGCCCTACAGCCACACGGACAACCTGCCGGCGGGCTTCCTCGTCCACCATGTGCTCGAGGTCGGCCACATGCTGCCCGAAGAGACGCCGGACCTGGTCGCCGACATCATCCGCCGGATGACGCGGCGGCGCCAGCGGCCGCAGCCGGCCTGCGACGAGCGCGAGGCCTTCGGGCGATAGCTCCGCGCCGGCGGGGATACAATTCCGCCGCGATCGCACCTATGTTAAGGCCTGCCCATGGCCATTCTGGACGCCAACCGATGCAGGACGACAAAGCGACCGCGATGAAGCCGGCAGGCGTGCTGTCGGACGCCATTCGCGACGTCAAGAACGCCGCCGCCGACCGCAGCGACGTCGTCGTCGACCTGCGCGACGCCCACCGCATGCGGCTCGAACTGCTGGCCGCGGAACTCGAGCCGGTTTTCGCCGACGTTCCGGCCGCGATCGACTATTTCGACTTCACCATTTCGTCGGGCCTGCAGCCGCGCCTCTGGATCGACGCCGTCAGCCATGTCGCGCTCGGCCGCGACCGGCGGACCTATCGCTTTTTGCGCGATACCCGTACGGGCAGGATGGTGCTGGCGGAATCTACCGATCCGAAGCGTGTCGCCGAGCAGGTGACGCGCTACATCGCCGAACGCATCGTGGAACGGCAGCAGATGATGGAAGGCGGCACAGAATCCGCCTTGCCGGATTTCGCCCGCGTGCCGTCCGCCGAGGCGCATGCGCCGGTGCGCGTGCCCGAACGGCAGCTCTGGCCGAACCTTTTGTCCGGCTTCGGGCTGATCGTCGCAGGCGCGGTAGCGGGCATCGCCCTCATGGCGGCGCTCTACTGGCTGAGCCTGGCCGCCGGCGTCAGGTTCTGACCAGTGCGCCGACTGCAGGCGACAAGAGGTCGAGGCTGGAGATCTCCGACGGCGGCAGCGAAGGCCCGGTGAGGCCGCGCCGGGTGAGCCGCACCTGCCAGCCCCCCTCCTCCGCCGAGATGTCGATCAGGTTGAACTGCGCCGCCGGATTGTGGCCGCCGGGCGCCTGCCCCGCGGCGGCGACGCCGACCGCCGGAACCGGTCCGCTGCGCCCTTCGATCCAGTGCAGGGACGGAAGATGCGAGTGGCCGTGCAGAACCAGTTCGGCGCCATGCCTGCGGACGAGCTTCTGGAACTTGCCGATGCCGAACAGCCGCTTGTGCTGGCCAACGGCGCCGCGCACGGGCGGATGGTGGATCATCACCACGCGGAACAGGCCGCGCCTGCCCGTTACCTCGAGAATCCGCGCCAGCCGCTCGGCCTGGCCCTGGCGAAAGAAGCCGCTGGCCATGAAGGGCGCCGTCGCCCGCGCCGTCGACACGCCGATGAGCGCGACGTTGTCGCGCACCCTGAGATAGGGAAAGCTGGTGCGGCTTAGAGTGCCGTCGACGCCGTCGCCGCGCATCCACGGCGCCCAGGCGTGGCATGCCTTGTCGAAGGCGCCGGGCACATAGGCGTCGTGATTGCCCGGGACCACCGAGACGTCGCCAGGCGCGCCGAGCGTTTCGAGCCACAGCCGCGCCAGTTCGATCTCGCCGTCGAGCGCCAGGTTGACGAGGTCGCCGGTGACCGCGAGGTGGTCCGGCGCCTGCGCCTTCATGTCGGCGACGATCGCATCGACCACGCCGTCATGATGATGGCGGCGGCGGTTTCGCTGCCAGTTGACGTAGCCGACCATGCGCTTGGACGCGAGGTCGCGATAGGTTACATCCGGGAGCGGGCCAAGATGGACGTCGGAAACATGCGCAAGCCTGAACATCATTCCCTTTTAGGTTACGCGTTCGTGGCTTTCCACCCATGGCGTCGCGCCTGATGGGCACCGGCGTCACCAAGCCGCTCCCGTTGCGGCAAAGTCCCTGGTCGCGGCTGCGCGGGCGCCTGTTCCATGTCTATTTCCTGCTCAGGCGGCCGATGACGCTCGGCGTGCGCGGCCTCGTCCACGATGCCGCCACCAACTCCGTGTTCCTGATCCGCCACACCTACGTGCCCGGCTGGCAACTGCCCGGCGGCGGCGTCGAGGTCGGCGAGACCTTCGTCGAGTCGCTCGCGCGCGAACTGGAGGAGGAAGGCAACATCACGCTCGCCGGCCCGCCGGTGCTCAGGTCGATGCATCTCAACAAGCAGGCGACCAGGCGCGACCATGTCGCGCTCTACCTGATCGAGGCCTTCAGCCAGGACCGGCCGAAGCTGCCCGACCGCGAGATCGCCGAGGCAGGCTTCTTCCCGCTCGACGCGCTGCCCGAGGGCACGACGCCGGCGACGCGGCGCAGGTTGGCCGAAGTTTTCGACGGGGTTGAGGCGTCGCCGTATTGGTGAGCTAGGGGCGGCTCGAGTTGCGGTGCGTCCTTCGGGGTTGCACTGCTGACTTCAGGAAGAGGTCGACCCCCACTCCGGTTTGCTTCGCAAACCACCTCTCCCCCGTTCGACGGGGGAGAGGAAGCACGGTCGCGATGTTGGCGCCTTTCCTCTCCCCCGGGCAGGGGGAGAGGTGGCGCGCGTAGCGCGACGGAGTGGGGGTGCTTCATTGCCGAATTGAACCAGCGCGCCGTCCATACACTCGCACATCCGTCAAGTAGCTTGCGACAACGTCGGCGAGAGGTCCTCTAAGGGACACAGCCGGCGAAAGCAGCCTAAGCCGCTTTCAGCAACTTCCCGCGGTTGTGCGGGGCATCGAGGTCCAGTTCCGGCCCCACCGGCACGATGCCGGTCGGGTTGATGGTGGCGTGGCTGCCGTAGTAGTGCGCCTTGATGTGCAGCATGTCGACCGTCCCGGCCACGCCCGGTACCTGGTAGAGGTCGCGCAGGTAGTTCGACAGGTTCGGGTAGTCGGCGATGCGGCGCAGATTGCACTTGAAATGCCCGACATAGACCGGGTCGAAACGCACCAGCGTCGTGAACAGCCGCCAGTCGGCCTCGGTCAGCCGGTCGCCGACCAGGTAGCGCTGGCGCGACAGGCGATCTTCCAGCGTATCGAGGGCGGCGAACAGTTCGTCGAACGCCTCCTCGTAGGCGGCCTGGGTTGTGGCGAAGCCGGCCCGGTAGACCCCGTTGTTGATCGAGGGGTAGACGAGTTCGTTGGTCGCGTCGATCTCGCCGCGCAGGGCTTCCGGATAGAAGTCGAGCGATGCGTCGCCCCATTCGTCGAAGGCCGAGTTCAGCATGCGGATGATCTCGGAGGATTCGTTGGAGACGATCGTCTTCTCCTTCTTGTCCCACAGCACCGGAACGGTGACGCGGCCCGAATAGGTCGGATCGGCCATGGTGTAGATCTGGTGCAGGTAGTCGAGGCCGTAGAGCGTGTCGCCGGTTGCGCCGTCCTCGGCCAGGAAGGTCCAGCCGTTCTCGCCCATGTAGTGGTGCACGACCGAGACCGAGATGATGTCCTCGAGACCTTTGAGCGCGCGGAAGATCAGCGTGCGGTGCGCCCACGGACAGGCGAGCGACACATAGAGATGATAGCGCCCGGGCTCGGCCTTGAAGCCCCGGGTCCGGCCTGCGGCGGGCTTGCCGTCGACCGTGATCCAGTCTCGCCACTGCGCGTGCGAGCGCACGAATTTGCCGCCGGTCGACTTGGTGTCGTACCAGCGGTCCTGCCATTTGCCTTCGACCAGCAGTCCCATCGCAACATCCTTTCGTTTGCCACGATGTAGGGCGCTCGACGCGCCAACCGAAGGCCGACACGCTGAACGGATCGTCAACGCCGGGCGCACATCGGTCAAATGCACGATGGACGGACGCCGAAAATGATGCTAGCGGGCATGTCGATGTCACAGAGCATTGCAAAGATCCGGTTCGACCGACGACGAATGAGCGCACGCGCTTGAAGCGCTGATTTGCGACTGCTGCGGCATGCCCCGCGGCACCTCATCCCACGATACCGGACTGCAAAGAACATGACCCTCGCCGACGTCACCTATCTGCCGGAAGCGCCGGCGCACGACCTCGAAATCGATGAGATCAACGCCGAGGCATTCGGGCCGGGCCGCTTCGCGCGCGCGGCCTACAAGATCCGCGAGGGCGGGCCGCACGATCGTTCCCTGTCCTTCGTCGCCATGCATGGCGGCCAGGTGATCGCCTCGGTCAGGATGACGCCGATCGCCGCCGGCGCCGGCCGGGCGCAGATGCTGGGACCGCTCGCGGTTCGGCCCGACTTCAAGAACATGGGCATCGGTCGCAAACTGGTGGCCATGGCCCTTTCGGCGGCCACCCGGGCCGGCGAGCCGGCGGTCGTCCTCGTCGGCGACGAACCCTATTATGGCCCCCTCGGCTTCGCCCGCATTCCGCGCGGCCAGATCGAGATGCCGCGCCCGGTCGACCTCAACCGCCTGCTGGCCCACGAGATCGTGCCCGGTGCGGTGGCCGAATTGACCGGCGAGGTCTGCCACGCGGACCATGCCAAGACGCCGCAACGGACGGCCGAGCCGGCCTAGCCTCGACAAGGCTTGCCCGGACGGCCCATCTTCCTAATTCATCCATAGCAGGAGAGGACAGGCTGACATGAATCCAAACGGGCAGATCGCAGTGGTGACCGGCGCGGGCTCCGGCCTTGGCGAGGCAACCGCACGGGCACTTGCAGCCAGGGGCGCCAGGGTCGCGATCCTCGACCTCAGTCAGGAACGCGCCGAAAAGGTCGCAGCCGACATCGGCGGCATCGCCGTGCGCTGCGACGTCAGCAACGAGGAAAGTGCGGTCGCCGCCTTCGCCGAGGTCGCGGCCAGGCTCGGCACCGCGCGCATGCTGGTCAACTGCGCCGGCATCGCCGTCGGCGTGAAGACCGTCGGCAAGGACGGCCCGCATCCGCTCAGCGTGTTCCGGCAGGTGCTCGAGGTCAATCTGCTCGGCTCGTTCAACATGATCCGCCTGTTCGCCGACGCGGCCGCCAAGCTCGACCCGCTCGCGGGCGGAGAACGCGGCGTCATCGTCAACACCGCCTCCGTCGCCGCCTATGACGGCCAGATCGGCCAGGCCGCCTATTCCGCCTCCAAGGGCGGCGTCGTCGGCATGACGCTGCCGATCGCCCGCGACCTCGCCCGCTCCGGCATCCGCGTCTGCACCATTGCGCCCGGCATCTTCAAGACGCCGATGATGGCGGCCATGCCGCAGGAAGTGCAGGACTCGCTCGGCGCCGCCGTGCCCTTCCCGCCGCGCCTGGGCGAGCCGTCCGAATATGGCGCGCTGGCGCTGCACATCATCGAAAACCAGATGCTCAACGGCGAGACCATCCGCCTCGACGGCGCGATCCGCATGGCGCCCAAATAGCCGCCGACACAGCACGGAAGCCTAGTAGAATACAGCCCCGGTCGCGATGCGCCGGGGCTGTATTCATTTTACTAACAACAACCTCTTGCCATCGACAGACCTCGACTTTAAGTAGATTGACATAGTCATATTTGATCGGTGCAGTCGTGGAAGAACGCAAGAAGGATGTCATACGCGCGACGGATGCGGCGGCAGTCGGCCTGGCACGCACGTTGATGCGCACGGCACGCCATGGCGCGCTGGCCGTCACCGAGCCCGAAACCGGCTTTCCCCTTGCCAGCCGCGTAGGCACGGCAACCGACGTCGACGGCACGCCGCTGATACTGATTTCCGGCCTGTCCGCCCACACCCGCGCCATCGTGGCCGATCCGCGCTGCTCGCTGCTGGTCGGCGAGATCGGCAAGGGCGACCCGCTCGCCTATGCGCGCATCACGCTCTTCTGCCGCGCCGTCCGGCTCGAAAGGGGCACGCCCGAGCAGGCGCGCGCCGAGCGGCGCTACCTCAATCGCAATCCGAAGGCGAAGCTCTATGCCGGGCTTGGCGACTTCGCGATGTTCCGGCTCGAACTCGAGCGCGCCAATCTCAATGCAGGCTTCGGCAAGGCCTATCTGCTTGGCCGCGACGACCTTGTGCTGGGCCGCCCGGCCGTGGACGAGATCGCCGCTGCGGAGCAGTCCGCCCTCGATCACATGAACGCCGACCATCGCGACGCGATCGACGTCTACGCCGGCAGTTTCGGCAAGCTTGCCGGCAAGGGCTGGACGCTCACCGGCTTCGATCCGGAAGGCATGGACCTCGCCATGGGCGACGACACCGGGCGGGTGCTTTTCCCCCAGATGCTGGGCACCGCGGCCGATCTGCGCGGCGTCCTCGTCGCGATGGCAAAACAGGGACGCGCGGCAGTTGCGCAACAGGAACGGGCAAGCCACGGTATGGAATACCGTACAAAGTCTTGATCTTTTGGGAGAAAGCTGTTTTGTGCTGTGAACGCTTGATCGTTCGATGATTCCATTGTGCGTTCTGGCGTCACAATTCGGCGTTGTTGCCCCCATGACGCTGGAAAGCATTGCGGATACACGGGGAATCCATGAAACCCAAGAAACTGGCGGCCAATGCGGAAGCCGCGGCCTCTCTGCTGACGCTGATGGGCAATGAAAAGCGGTTGCTGATCATGAGCCACCTGCTCGACACGGAAATGTCGGTGGGCGCGATCGCGGAGAAGGTGTCCTTGAGCCAGTCGGCGCTGTCGCAGCATCTCGCGCGCTTGCGCAACGAAGACCTTGTCGAGACGCGCCGCGACCGGCAGATGATCTACTACACCTGCAAGTCCGAAGCCGTTCGCAAGCTTCTGGGCACGCTGGAAGGCATTTTCGAAGACGCCTGAAATCCATTTCAAGCGTTCCGGACTCCCATAGCGGCCTGCCCTCCGCTATGCACCGCTGATGAACATCATCCGCATCGACGACCCCGCCGACCCGCGCGTGGCAGCCTACTTCGACATACGCGAGCGTGACCTCGTCGGGCGCGAGGGGCGCTTCGTCGCCGAGGGCAAGGTCGTGCTCAACGTGCTGTTTGCCGCGCGCCGCTTCGAGGCCGAGTCCGTCCTGGTCCTGGAAAACCGTCTGGCGGGGATGGCCGAAACGCTGAGCCTGGCGCCGCCCGACCTGCCGGTCTACGTCGCCCCGGCGGCCGTCGTCGACGCGATCGCCGGTTTCCACATGCATCGCGGCATCCTGGCCATCGGCCGCAAGGGCAACCCGCCGGGCGCGGAAGCGCTGCTGGCGGGACTGCCGGAGCGCGCACTGGTGGTGGTTACGGTCGGCATTTCCAACCACGACAACATCGGCTCGATATTCCGCAATGCCGCGGCCCTCGGCGCCGACGCCGTGCTGCTCGATCGAACCTGCTGCGACCCGCTCTACCGCAAGGCGATCAGGGTGTCGGTGGGAGCCGCGCTCAAGGTGCCTTTTGCGACCGCCGGCGAAGCCCTCGAGATCGCCGATGCGCTCGACCGTCATGGCTTCGCGCAGCTGGCGCTGTCACCGGCAGGCAGCCAGGAGATCCGCGAATTGCCGCGGCCGCAGCGGCTGGCGCTCTATCTCGGAACCGAGGGCGAAGGGCTTCCCCCTGCCCTGCTGGCGCGATTGACGACGGCGCGGATCCGGATGGCAAAGGGCTTCGACAGCCTCAACGTGGCAGCGGCCTCGGCGATCGCGCTGCACCACTTCTCCGACGCAGGCGACTGAGGCTGGAGCGGTGGACACGATGCAGTCCCGTCGCTCCAGCTGTTTTTCTGAGCCGCATTTGTGCGACGCCAGACAATTCTGTCTGGCTGCAAAATGCTCTACTCCGCCGGCAGCGACTTCTGCAGCGCCCTGACGCGGTCGGCCAGGCTGATGGCGGCGGTGCGCCCGCCGGAATTGTCGGCGGGACCTTCGGCCGACAGCGCCTTCTCGATCGGCGAATCCGGGCCCTCCAGCCTGGCGGTCAGCGCCACCACCTCGGCCGCCAGCTCATGCATCTGCTCGCGCAGCAGCGCGTCCTGGTTCGGCGAGGGTGCTTCCTTGTTCGCTGCGGCGAGTTCGCCCTTCAGCCGCTTGTTCTCCCGCGCCAGCGTCGTGAGCCGCGCCTCCAGCCGTTCCCGCTCGGCCGACAGCCCGGTCTCGTAGGCGGTCCCGTTGGCGGGCGCCTCGGCCGTTCCCTTGACCCGCTCGCGCAGGCGGGCGAGTTCGCTCTCGCGCCGCTCGAGCTTGTCGTCGCGGTCGCTGAGCGAGGCGACCATCCGCTCGAGCTTCTTGTCGAGCTCGCCGGCGCGCCTGGTCTCGGCCTTGAGCGCGTCGCGCACGGCCTTGTTGTCGGCTTCGAGGTCCTTCAGGCGATTGTCGACGTCCTTGCGCTGACTGCGCAGCGCATACATGTCGTCCGACAGCTTGCCCATCTCGCTGTCGCGGCTCGCCAGCTCGATCTGCCGGTTGGAGGATGCCAGGCTCGCTTCCTCGTAGAGCTCGCCCAGGCTGTCGATCTCGCGGACCCGCTGTTCGAGCAGGTTTTCGGCCTCCGCCAGCTTGCCGGCCAGTTGCTTGATCTGATCGTCGCGCCTGCCTATCTCGCTGCGCAGGTCTCCGCCCGCCGCCTCGAGATCGGTGACGGCGCGGCCCTTGGCGGCCTGGTCGTCCGACAGGGTCTTGAGCACCTCGCGATTGCGGCTGAGCTCGACCGACTGGGAGAGCACCTTTTCCTGGGATGCCCTCAGCTGCACCTCGACCTTGCGCAGCTCCATCGCATGCGTGGCACGCAGCGCATCCTTCTCGGCCCGGATCTCGTCGAGCGTCATCGGCAGCTTCGCCTCGACCCGGCGCCGCGTCATGGTGACCGCGCGCCGCCAGACCGACGGGGCGATCAACAGGACGAGGAACCCGGCGACCAGGAAACCAAGAACGAAGAACAGGATCGACTGGACCAAGGCACTTTACCCATTGCGGACAGGTGCGAGTTTGCCACGTCCCCATGGCAGGAATCCAGCGCCGCTGCAAATGCTGCGGCGCTGGGCGCCCTGTTCTTCACACAATCAGAACGGATTCCACGTCGGTTGCTGTGTCAACTTGAGGTAGCCGAGGTTGATTCCCAGGCGCGCGCCAACGCCCGTGCGCACCGGCACGAGCAGGATATTGCCGCGCTTGAGCACGTTGAAGCCGACGCCTGCGACCACATAGGCCGAACCGGCGACACCGGCGAAGCGATCGTAGAGGTTGTTCACGTCGTCGAGGTTGTAGACGAGCATCATCAGGCGCGAGCCCTGGCCGCCAAAGTCCCAGCCCAGCGACGGGCCCTGCCAGAACACCTTATGGTCACCGGCATTCTTGGTGTAGAGCGTGCCTTCGCCGTAGGTGAGGCCGCCGATGAAGGCACCCGAGCCCTCCTCGCCGAGCACGTAGCCGTTCGGCAGGCCATAGGACGAGAAGATCTTCTCGACGACGCTGGCCAGGCCGCCCGACGTCGAGCCAAAGAAGCGGTGACCGGAATCGAGGATCTCCTGCGCAGTATACTCCTGCGCGCGAGACGCGGATGTCGTGAACGCCAGCACGCCGGCAAGGACGAACATCGCGGCAAAGAGCCGGGCGAACGTCCGGCCATAGAAACGGGAAATCATACTTCCAAATCTCCGTCAGAGAGCACACTTTCTCCGACGCCCCGAATACGCTGCCACTCTTTCCGGAGGCTGACGAATCCAACTTCGGCAAACTATGCCGCAATCCTTTTTCAACGATTAAGCTCGCCCATGAAGATGGCGGATCGAAGGCGGGAAACGGGCCGAAATCCGCCCAAGCCCAGCTATTTCTCCGCGGCGTTGCCTGCTGTTCCTTGCCCGGCGCGGCGGCGCTGTGTAACCAAGAGTACAGCAGGCCGGCCCTGATTCGCATTGCGGGCTACTCGGCCTCGTCATATCGCAATGCCTTTGCCGAGGATGCCGTTTTATGGCCGAACTGATGACGCTTTCCGCCCCCGATCTCGCAGCCCTGCTGTGCAGCCGGGTCTGCCACGACATCATCTCCCCGGTCGGCGCCATCAACAATGGCCTCGAACTGCTTGACGAAGGCGGCGCCGACGAGGACGCCATGCGCCTCATCCGCGCCAGCGCCCGCAACGCCTCGGCGCGCCTGCAGTTCGCCCGCATCGCCTTCGGCGCGGCGGGCTCCGCCGGAATGCTGATCGACACGGGCGATGCCGAAGCGGTCGCAACCTCGTTCCTCAAGAACGAGAAGCCGGAACTGACCTGGACAGGCGGCCGCGCGCTGCTGCCCAAGAACAAGGTCAAGCTGCTGCTCAACCTCCTGCTCGTCGCCAACGCCGCGATCCCGCGCGGCGGCAAGCTCGGCGTGACGCTGGAAGACCTCGAAACCGCGCCGAAATTCAGGCTTTCGGCTTCGGGGCCGATGCTGCGCGTGCCGCCGAAATTCCTCGAACTGCACTCCGGACACAAGCCGGACGAGCCGATCGACGCGCATTCGGTGCAGCCCTACTACACGCTGCTGCTCGCCCGCGAGGCCGGCATGACGATCTCGATCCACGCCACGCCCGAAGAGATCATCCTCACCGCCGAGTAAGGCGCCTCGGGCAAACAGTCTGCGACGGCCGACCTCGCCTGCCATGATGCGGGCCGTTTCCTGCGCAAACCGGCCGCGCCGGCTGGCCGGACGGCCTTTTGCAAGAATTTTACCATTCCGCTTTTCGGCTTCTTTACGGGCCCGCGCTAGGTTGCGACGACAACCCGGGCGCGCCCGCCGCACCCGGTCCCGCAAAGAGGAACGGGATATGAAACGCTGCCTTTTCGTCGATGATTCGAGCGTCATCCGCAGGGTCGCCAAGCGCATCCTGAGCAGCCCCGAAATGTCGGTCGTCGAGGCCGCGACCGGGGCCGAGGGGCTCGACATGTGCTCCTTCGACATGCCCGACATCATCGTCGTCGACGGCGCGCTCGAGGACATGAGTGCAGTGGACTTCATCCGCCGCGTCCGCACCATGCACGGACGGGTAAAGCCGCAGATCGCGATCTGCCTGACCGAGGTCGACGTCGGCGCCATCATGCGCGCCAAGCGCGCCGGCGCACAGGGCTACCTTCTGAAGCCGTTCACCCGGCCGCAACTGCTCGACCGCTTCAACGCCTTCTCCGTCGCCGCCTGAGCAGCGCCAGCGCCAAAAAAGAAAGCCCGGCACGAAGGCCGGGCTTTGACCGAGGTAGAAGCGTAATCAGGCGATCTCGCGCAGGTCTTCCGGCTCGCGCAGCACATAGCCGCGGCCCCAGACCGTCTCGATGAAGTTCTGGCCGCCGGAAGCGGCGTCAAGCTTCTTGCGCAGCTTGCAGATGAAGACGTCGATGATCTTCAGCTCCGGCTCGTCCATGCCGCCATAAAGGTGGTTGAGGAACATTTCCTTGGTGAGCGTGGTGCCCTTGCGCAGCGAGAGCAGCTCCAGCATCTGGTATTCCTTGCCCGTCAGATGCACGCGCTGGCCGCCGACCTCGACCGTCTTGGCGTCGAGATTGACGATCAGGTCGCCGGTCATGATGACCGACTGGGCGTGTCCCTTCGAACGGCGGACGATGGCGTGGATGCGCGCCACGAGTTCGTCCTTGTGGAAAGGCTTGGTCATGTAGTCGTCGGCGCCGAAGCCGAGGCCGCGCACCTTGTCCTCGATGCCGGCCATGCCGGACAGGATCAGGATCGGCGTCTTGACCTTGGACAGGCGCAGCGTGCGCAGGACCTCGTAGCCGGACATGTCCGGCAGGTTCAGGTCGAGGAGAATGATGTCGTAGTCGTAAAGCTTGCCGAGATCGACGCCCTCTTCGCCGAGATCGGTCGTGTAGACGTTGAAGCTTTCCGATTTGAGCATCAATTCGATGCTCTGTGCGGTTGCACTGTCGTCTTCTATCAGCAGAACGCGCATTTAAATCCCCTTTTCTGCTGCCGGAATGTCTTCGCGGTCCAATTCACGCCGGCGCAGTGCGTGCTTGAATCGGAGGCTGCCATCGAATGGTTAACAAAACCTAATTTCGTATGGAAGACCATATCAGAAATTTTAACCGGCGGATACACCCTCTTGAATCCAAACATGAATCACACGGTCAACATCTTAACGCCATGCATTAACTAGGTTGCCTAAGCGACTCCGGAGACCGTCCCTGCCCGATCGCGCCAAAAACTGGAATCTTTACCGGGCCTTAAGTCTCGCGAGATATGATTAACGATGCCCGTAAACGAATGGTTACCGGTGGAGAAAAACTTTAAAAGTTTGTTTTCCATTGCCGACCGTTCGGGGCCGTATCGGTCGCAGCGCGGATCCATTGGGCCGTAGCGGGCGATTTGGAGTGCGTTTTTCGGTGTTCGGGAGTATCGCGTCATGAAGTCACGGGAGAACCTGGTCAGGCTCAAGCAGTTTCAGGTGAACGAAAAGCGCCGGCAGCTGATGCAGCTTGATTCGATGATCGCCGAATTCGATCGAATGGCGAACGACCTGGAATTGCAGATCGTCGCCGAGGAAAAGAAGGCTGGGATCACCGATCTCAATCATTTCGCCTATCCGACGTTCGCCAAGGCCGCGCGCCAGCGCCGCGACAATCTGAAGAACTCCCAACATGACCTGGCGCAACAGCGCGCCGCAGCAGAAGCCTTACTCGCCGAAGCTGAAGCGGAGCTGTCCAAGGCGGAAATGCTGGAAACGCGCGACCGCAACGCACGCGACGCCGACAACAGCGGCCGCAGCGCGATGATCGGCTAGGCAAGCCGACGAACGTTCGGCAGGTGCGTGGCCCTCAACCGGCCACCTCAGCATCCAGATCCGCAAGCTCGCCCTCCCCGGCAGGCGACCGCGCCCGCGCGCCGCGTATCTCCTGCGCAAGCTGCTCCGCCCATACCCTGATCTGAGCCTGCCCCTGGAGGAGGCTGCGGCCGCGCATGACTTCCTGGCGACGAAGCCGAAGGGCAAGGTGGTGCTGACGCTCTGAGCTTCGCCTTGCCAGAAATGTCAGGGGGCAGAAATGAAAAAGGGTGCGGCATGCCGCACCCTTTCCATTGATTGGCCTCTGCGGCCGGTGTCAGTGACGGTATTGCTGGATGCGCGTGGTGCGCAGGCCGGCAAGGCCGTATTCGTCGATGGATGCCTGCCAGGAGAGGAACTCCTCGGTCGTCAGCTTGTAGCGCTGGCACGCCTCGTCGAGGCTGAGCAGCCCACCCCTGACGGCGGCAACCACTTCCGCCTTTCGGCGGATAACCCACCGGCGTGTGTTGCTCGGGGGCAGATCGGCAATCGTAAGCGGGCTGCCGTCAGGCCCGATGACATATTTGACACGCGGTCTAACCAGATCGGTCATCGTACTCTCTACTAAAAACTCAAAGACCCAATCACCCGCCACACTAACGCCACAGCTTTAAAAATTGCCTAAGCGTAGGCTAAGGGGTAAGTAACGAACCTGAACGGACCGTTAGAGCATCGGTCCGCATTTTAACCATCCGCCCGATTGCCTGGTTTTTCGCGCCGCGCGGCGCGCGCGCCAGGCGTGGGTGGCACCGCGGCAATGCTTGACCTATATTGCAGCCATTGGCAGTGAGCCGACCATAGACAGCGGAACGCAATCCCGATGAACAGCCTGGACCTTCCCGGACGCCCCGAAGACACCCGCGTGGTCGTTGCCATGTCGGGCGGCGTGGATTCCTCCGTGGTCGCGGGCCTGTTGAAGCAGGAAGGCTACGACGTCGTCGGCGTGACGCTGCAGCTCTACGACCATGGTGCGGCCACCCATCGCGCCGGCTCGTGCTGCGCCGGCCAGGACATCGCCGACGCCCGCCGTGTCTCCGAGACGCTCGGCATCCCGCATTACGTGCTCGACTACGAGGAGCGCTTCCGCAAGGCCGTCATCGACCCGTTCGCCGAGAGCTACGTCGCCGGCGAGACGCCGATCCCCTGCGTGTCGTGCAACCAGACGGTCAAGTTCGCCGACCTTCTGGCCACCGCCCGCGAGCTCGGCGCCGACGCGCTCGCCACCGGCCACTACATCCGCTCGCGCCAGAACGGCGCCCACCGCGCGCTCTACCGCCCCGTCGACGCCGACCGCGACCAGAGCTACTTCCTGTTCGCCACCACGGAGGAGCAGATCGACTACCTGCGCTTTCCCTTGGGCGGCATGTCGAAGCCCGACGTCCGCGCCGCTGCGGAACGCATGGGCCTGACGGTCGCCGCCAAGCAGGACAGCCAGGACATCTGCTTCGTGCCGCAGGGCAAGTATTCCGACATCATCGCCAAGCTCCGGCCCACCGCCGCCAACCCCGGCGACATCGTCCACATCGACGGCCGTGTGCTCGGCCGCCACGAGGGCATCCTGCGCTACACGATCGGCCAGCGCCGCGGCATCGGCATCGCCTCGGGCGAGCCGCTCTACGTAGTGCATATCGATGCCGAGCGGGCGCGCGTCATCGTCGGCCCGCGCGAGGCGCTGGAGACGCACAAGATCTTCCTGCGCAACATGAACTGGCTGGGCGACGGGCAGCTTGCGGAGGTGCCGGCAGGCGGCCTCGAGATGTTCGCCAAGGTGCGCTCGTCGCGACCGCCGCGCCCGGCGGTGCTGCACCACGAGAATGGCGCCACCTGGGTCGAGCTGTCCGACGGCGAGTCGGGCATCGCCCCCGGCCAGGCCTGCGTGCTCTATTCCGACGACGGCAACGAGGCCCGTGTCTTCGGCGGCGGCTTCATCGAGCGCTCCGAGCGCCGCGCCGACGCCGAGGCCATGCTGACCAAACTGGCCGCCATGCCGGGCCCGATCGCAGCAGAGTGAACCAGCTCGATGGAGCTGGGTTTTTGAGACTCTGGGCAAACAAGCTCATCTGCGCGGCAGTTGCGACATATCTCGCCTTTGTTAGCCGAGAAGTGCCTTGGCTGCCGAAACTGACAGCTATCTCCATTGCTGTTGGCGGAGGGTTCGCCGGTGAGATGCTGCGCAAAACTGGCAACGGTACACTGCCGATGCTTGTCGCTTTCGCAAGCGCCTGTGGTGCTGTCGCAGCGATAAACTTCCTGGTCCCTCAACGGTTGATGGCCGAGTTTCGCGCCCGAGCTGGTGGACCGGTCATACAGTCCTACGTTGGCGCGTATTTCGAACTGGTGCTGCTGGTGACCGCCGCGGCCATCGCAATCGCCGTCTGGCGCTTCATCTTGCAATGGTAGATTGAAGATGCAGACTAGCGACCGCCCAAATGGCATGCTGGAAGCGGCCAAGCGCTGGGCACGGCTGCTGAAGCGCGACGTGGTGGCGCTCTATCTTGCCGCGCGCAGCCCGCTGACGCCCTGGTATGCGCGCCTCGCGGCCGCCTGCGTGGCGGCCTATGCGCTGAGCCCGGTCGACCTCATTCCCGATTTCGTGCCGGTGCTCGGCTATCTCGACGACGTTTTGATCGTGCCCGTGGGCATCTGGCTGGTGATCCGCATGATCCCGGCCGAGCTGATGGCCGGCTTCCGCGCCGAGGCGGCCGAAGTCGCCGCCAAGCCCAGGAGCATGGCGGGCCTCGCCTTCGTGGTTGCGCTGTGGCTCGCAGCCCTTGCGCTTGCCGACTGGTGGATAATGGATGGGATTAGCGAGTAGCGGCAACCAGGGAATTTAGGGAGGTTCTTGCCCCTATTCCCTATTCCCTATTCCCTATTCCCTATTCCCTATTCCCTATTCCCCACCCATTCAGTCGTGCGTGACCGTGCCCGCCGTCAGGATCCTGAGCACGCCGATCGCCTCGTCGCCGCCCGTGCGCGGCTCTTCGCGCGTCTCGATGCAGTGGATGAAGTGCTCGAGCTCGCGGGTCAGCGGCATGGCGTTTTCGATCGGGATGTAGGTCGGATCCTTCATGGTCGACGTCCACAACCCGCCATCCTCCTGCCAGACGGCGTGGCGGTAGACGGCGAGCTTGCGCTCCTGCGGCTCGACGTCGTCGAACACGGCCATCGCCTTGGTACCGACCACTGACAGGCGGCGCTCGCGATAGGGATTGAGGCGCGAGGCGAAGAGATGCCCGCGCAGTCCGTTGGGAAAACGCATGTGCAGGTGCGCGAAGTCGCTGAGGTGGTTGAGCAGTGCAGCCCCCTCGCCCCTGACCTCGACCGGATCGGTGCCGGTGATCGCCAGGATCATCGACAGGTCGTGCGGCGCGAGATCCCACAGCGCGTCGTTCTCGGCGTGGAACTTGCCGAGGCCGAGGCGGTGGGAGTGGATGTAGCCGACCTCGCCGAGCTCGCCGCTGTCGACCAGCGCCTTCAGCCCCTCGAAGGCCGGATGGAAGCGCAGCACATGGCCCGTCATGAACACGCGGCCGTTGTCGCGCGCGGCCTTCACCGCGCGTTCGGCGTCCGCCACCGTCAGCGCGATCGGCTTCTCGACCAGTACGTCCTTGCCGGCCGCGACCGCGCGCACGGCGAAATCGGCGTGGAACTGCGGCGGCAGCGCCATGACGATGGCGTCGACGTCGTCGCGCGCCACCAGCTCGTCCGGGGTCAGCGCGATGCAGCCATGTTCGTCGGCAAAACGCGTTGCGCGGGCCGGATCGACGTCGGAGACGGCATGGAGGGCGCCAAGGGACTTCAGGGTGCGGATGTGGTTGCCGCCCCAGTAGCCGCATCCAAGGACTGCAATACGCGGTTTCATCAGGCTCTTTCCTGGGGAAAATCTGCGGCAGACATAATCGCCGCCGGGAGTGAACTCAACCCCGCAGCCTGTGCCATTTCGGCCCAAGACGTGCAGAAACAGCAACTTGCGAATTTCGCCAATGAAGCCGTCATCCGCGCTTGACAGGTTCGCCCTGCCAACCTTATATCCGCCCGACCTTGGCGAACGCTTCGACGCCTGCCCCATCCGAGGGTGGAAGATCGGACCATCGCCGGCCCTGGCGGGGTAGCTCAGTTGGTTAGAGCACGGGAATCATAATCCTGGGGTCGGGGGTTCAAGTCCCTCTCCCGCTACCAAATTTTTAATCAATAAAATCAGCGCTTTACAAGCGAGAGGCAGTGGCAAATTTGCTTTTCTCGTGTTGCAACTGAGTTCCCTTGATTTCCAAGGGTTTTCGATCACACTCGGCTACTCCACGCGACACGAAACGCAACATGAAAGCTCGACCGGGAACCGGTGAATTGTTGCCGCGAAGTTGGCGAAGGCGCCGATTGCTCAGAGAGATTATTCTTCGCGCTCCTCGCAGGTTTACGGCGCCTGGCGATACTCAGTAGGCAGGCAGGCCATTCCGCGGTGAGGATTGCCTCCAAAAGCCCGTGCCTCGCTTGATTTTCAAAGGCTATTGCCCACACTCGAACACAGAGCAACAAGGGGCAAGAAGAACGTGAGTGTTAGCGGGCTCGGAACAATGGCATTGGAGTGCATTGGGGAGTTCAATGCATTTTCGCCCAGACCTGACGTGCTTTGGCACTATACGAGTTCAGAGGGGCTCATCGGAATTCTAGGGCAGCACTCGCTACGCTTCTCTGAAGCGCCTTTTCTGAACGATGGTTCCGAGCTGCAGTACGGCTTCGAGATGTTCAGTTACCTTATTCGCACGTTCGTTGCAGATAAGGATGATGCTCTCCGCGATTACGTTGAACAACTCATCCACGGAGTCGATCTAACTCTCGAAAAATTGAGCTCTGTAGTTTTTTGCATGTGCTCAGAGCCAAATCTACTAAACCAATGGCGAGACTACGGGAAAGATGTAGTTCCATATTGCATTGGATTTAACTCCGCAGAAATAACGAACACAGGCAACTTCTCTTTCAATAGCTACCTCGTTGAAATAATATATGACTATGATACTCAAATGAAAATATTTAATAGATTTATATGGCGTCTGCATGAGTGGTATAGAAAATTGCCCGAAAGCGCAGCAAGCGATGCCGATCAGTATCTGGCGGAGGCCGCGGCGCAGGTATCAACTTTGATTTTGCGCTTCAAAAACTCTGCGTTCGCGGCAGAGCGCGAATGGCGGCTAATCAGCCATATTCCAGAGATCCGGAGTCGCTCCGAAAGAAAATTTCGATCATCTTCCTTGGGCGTGGTTCCGTATTACGAGCTGAAGCGGACGGTCAACCCGAGGCAATTGCCTGTTACCGCTGTTTTTGTCGGGCCTTCTCCATACGGAAAGATATCACACAAAGCACTCAGGGACTTTTTGGACGTCAATGGATATGGATCAGCAATGTCCAACTATTCAACGATCCCAATACGCTAGATCGTCTTGGCGCGACAGGCGCACCGACCTCAAGTCCCGGCCCCCGCCTGTGCCACTGCTTCCGCGGCTCGGCGAAGGTCGCGAGATCGTCCGCGGCTTGGAACCAATCCCGCAGTCGCCGCTCAGCCGGGCAGCGCCAGTCTCTCGCCGACGAGCGCCGTCCAGTAGCGAACGCCATGGAGGATGGCGCCGTCGTTGAAGTCATAGGCAGGATTGTGCAGCCCGGCCGAGTCGCCGTTGCCCAGCCAGATGATCGCGCCAGGGCGCTTCTCGAGCATGTAGGAGAAGTCTTCCGCGCCCATCGTGCACTGACAATTGCCGTTGACGCGTTCTGATCCCGCGACATGCGAAGCCGCCGTGATCGCGACCTTCGTCATCTCCGGGTCGTTGACCGTGACCGGATAGCCGGGGCGCCAGTCGATCTCGGCTTGTGCTTCGAAGAGCCGGGCGGTGTTGGCGACGATGACCCTGAAACGCTGCTCGATGGCCTTGCGCGTGGCCGGATCGACCGTGCGGATCGTGCCGCCGACGACGACCTGCTCCGGAATGACGTTCAGTGCTGCGGCATTGCCGCCGGAGATGTAGGTGACCGACACGACGACCGGATCGAAGGGATCGACATGGCGCGAGGCGATCGACTGGAGCGCCGTCACCAGATGGGCGCTGACCAGGACGGGGTCGCGCGATTCATGCGGCGAGGCAGCGTGGGCGCCCTTGCCGCGCAGGGTGACGACGAAGCGGTCGGCGGCGGCCAGCATGGGGCCGGGCCGGATCGCGAACGAGCCGACCGGCAGGCCCGGCTCGTTGTGCATGCCGAAGACCTCCTCGATGCCGAAGCGTTCCAAAAGCCCTTCCTCGATCATCACGCGACCACCGGCGCCACCCTCCTCGGCGGGCTGGAAGATGAGCACGACCGTTCCGGCAAAATCCCTCGCGGAAACGAGATGGCGGGCCGTAGCAAGCAGCATGGCGGTATGACCGTCATGGCCGCACGCATGCATTTGGCCGGCAGTTTTCGAAGCATGCGGCAGGTTGGTCTGCTCGCTCATCGGCAGCGCATCCATGTCGGCCCGCAGGCCGATGGTACGTCCCTCGCCCAGCCTGCCCTTCACCACGGCGACAACGCCCGTCCTGGCTATTCCGGTGACGACCTCGTCGCAGCCGAAAGATTTGAGTTTCTCCGTGACGAAGGCCGACGTCTTGGGCAGGTCGAACAGAAGCTCGGGGTTCTGGTGCAGGTGGCGGCGCCACTGGGCGGCTTCTTCGGCAATGGCTTCGATGGTGTCCGTGGTCGGCATCTCTTCCTCTTTCTGTCGGCTGGCGGCTTGCCGTGCAGGGCAACGACAAACTCTCCGGACCGACGCTTGCACGCTCAACGTTTTCGACGCCCTAGGATGAAACGCTTGCCTTCACAAGGTGCAGGTGCAACAGACTGGCCAAACCAAGAATGACGGTACGCCATGCCTGTGATTGAGCAGATCGCCCAGTTCGCCGAGGATCTCACCGCGATACGCCGGGACTTCCATCAGCATCCCGAACTCGGTTTCGAGGAGCATCGCACCTCCCAGCGCGTGGCGGATCTGCTTGCCAGCTGGGGCGTCACCGTCGAGCGCGGCATTGGCGGAACCGGCTTGGTCGGCGTCATCGAAGGGGCGAGGCCGGGGCGCAGCATTGGCCTGCGGGCCGACATGGACGCCCTGCCGATGGATGAGCTGACCAACCTGCCCTATGCGTCGAAGACCCCGGGCGTCTTCCATGGCTGCGGTCACGACGGCCACACCACCATGCTGCTGGGCGCCGCGCGCTACCTCGCCGGCAATCGCGGCTTCTCGGGTCGCGCCGTGCTGATCTTCCAGCCGGCGGAGGAAGGGCTCGGCGGCGCCCGTGCCATGCTGCGCGACGGTCTGTTCGACCGCTTCCCCTGCGACGAACTCTATGGAATGCACAATTCTCCCTACCAGGGGCATTCGCAACTGACGATCCGGCCGGGCAAGGCGCAGGCCGGCGCGAGCTTCTTCGACATCACGCTGCATGGCCGCGGCAGCCACGGGGCGATGCCACAGGCCAGCCGCGATCCCATCACCATCGGCTCGGGCCTGGTGAAGGAGATGCAGGAGATCGTCTCGCGCAACACCGACCCGACGCATCCCGCCGTGGTTTCGGTCACGCAGTTCCATGCCGGTTCCGCCTACAACGTCATTCCGGAAACGGCGATCCTGCGCGGCACCTTCCGCTATTTCGACGAAGCCGACGGCGTGATGATCGAAAACCGCATCCGCAAGCTCTGCGCCGGTTTCGCCCTCGCCCACGAGATCGAGATCGTGGCCGACATCCGCAACATCTTCGACGTCCTTTCGAACGATCCCGAGCGGGTGGGCAACCTCATCGAGGTCGCCCAGGAGATCGTCGGCGACAAGGCTCAGCCCAACGCCGAACTCACCATGGGATCGGAGGACATGGCCGACCTGTTGCGCGTCGTGCCCGGTGCATTCTTCAATCTCGGCCATGGCGGCACCGTTCCATTGCACAATTCCGGATTTATTTTCGACGACACGATCCTGCCCGTCGGCGCCAGCCTGCTGGCCCGGCTCGTCGAGGTGCGCGGCGCCGCCTGAGGGCGACTGCGCCAGCAAAATCAATTCCTTGATCTGAGCACTTCGCCCACCCCGGCGTCATCGCCGGGGCGGGCGAAGCATTGCCTTTGCGGTTCCGTGACGCGGACCGCCCGGCGGCATCGGGAAGTCGGCTCATTTTTTAGCTTGACCGAATGAACGGACGAGAGCATTAGTTTCATTATATGGAACTCGAGTTCCATTTTATGGAACGACTCGGAGGAGCAATGTCGGTCCTGAACAATGCCGCGGACGTGCTGAGATGTTTCGGCAACGACTGTCCCGACCTCACGGTCTCGGACGTCGTGAGGCTGCTCGGCATGCCCAAGGCCAATGCGTCGCGCCTCTTGAAGGCGATGCGCGAAGCGAACATGCTCGAGACGATCGGCGACAGCCACCGGCATCGCCCGGGCCGGCTCATGCTCGACCTCGCCGCCGCCTACCGCCGCTCGTCGCTGCTGATCGGCCGCGCCAGCGAAGTGGTGGCCGAGGCGAGCAGCAGCTTCGGACATACCGGCTACATTTCGGTGCGGGACGGCAAGGAAGTGACCGCCGTGGCCGACTTCCAGGGCACCAACGCGCTGCGCGTCGTCAGCAACATCGGCCGCCGGCTGCCTGCCCATCTCAGCGCGACCGGCCGGTCGCTTCTGGCTCGACTCGGCGAAGACGAGGTGCGTGCGCTCTATGCCGGGCACGGCGCCCTGGCGGACCTGCCCGACCAGCTGTCGAAAGTTCGGCATCAGGGTTTTGCATATTCGAGCCAGGAGGCGACGCCCGGCGTCGATGCCATCGCGATCGCCGTCGCCGACCCCCGCACCGACGAGGCAGTCAGCCTTTGCATCGTCTACCCGCATACGCTCGTGGACGACAAAGGTCGCGACGAGATGATCGCAGCCCTCGCGAGAGGGGCTGCCCGCATTGCCGAAGACCTGGGCGACAGCGCCTTCGTCGCCCCCCGGATCTGAACAAAAGGACATCATGGAATGAGCGATCTCCCGAACCGCTGGCGCGTGGGGTTCGACATCGGTGGAACCTTCACCGACTTCGTGCTCTATGACCGCAAGAACCACTCCGTCACGCTTCACAAGCGGCTGACCACGCCGCACGACCCCTCCCAGGCCGCGCTTCTTGGCCTGCAGGAACTGCTGGCGCTGCAGGACATCACGCATGGCGATGTCGGCGAGATCGTGCACGGCACGACGCTGGTCACCAACGCCGTCATCGAGCGCAAGGGCGCGCCGGTCGGCCTCATCGCGACGCGCGGCTTCCGCGATCTGCTCGAGATGGGCACGGAACAGCGTTACGACATCTACGATCTCTTCGTCTCCTTCCCCGATCCGATGGTCAGCCGCGACCTGCGGCTGGAGGTCGACGAGCGCATGAACGCCTCGGGCGAGGTGGAAACGCCCCTCGACGAGGCTCAGGTCCTGCTGGCGGCGAAGTCGCTGGTCGCGCAGGGCTGCGAAGCCGTGGCCATCGCCTTCATCCATTCCTATGCCAATGCTTCGCACGAGCGTCGCGCCGCCGAGATCATCCGGGCCGCCTTCCCCGAGCTTTCGATCTCGCTGTCGAGCGAGGTCGTGGCAGAAATGGGCGAATACCAGCGTACGGTCACGACCTGCGCCAATGCCTTCGTGCAGCCCCTGATGCACCGCTACCTGACCAAGCTGGAGAAATCCCTGCGCAGCGCAGGCTTTTCGGGCTCTCTGCGGCTCATGCATTCCGCCGGCGGGCTCATGTCGCTCGAAACCGCGCGCGACTTCCCGATCCGCCTGCTTGAAAGCGGCCCGGCGGGCGGCGGGCTCGCCACCGCACTGTTTGGCCACGGCGCGGGGCTTTCCGACGTCATTTCCTTCGACATGGGCGGCACCACCGCCAAGGCCTGCATGATCGAGAACGGTCGCGCCGAGATCTCGCCGATGATGGAGGCCGCGCGCGTCCATCGTTTCGTCAAGGGCTCTGGCCTGCCGATCAAGGCGCCTGTGATCGAGATGATCGAGATCGGCGCCGGCGGCGGTTCGATCGCGGCCATCGACGACGTCGGCCTCCTGAAGGTTGGGCCACATTCCGCGAGTTCCGATCCGGGCCCGGCCTGCTACGGCATGGGCGGCAAGCAGCCGACCGTCACCGACGCCAACCTCACGCTCGGCTACTACGATCCCAACTTCTTCCTCGGCGGTCGCATGAAGCTCGACCTCGAGGCCGCCCGCGCAGCGATATTGCGCGTCGCCGAGCCCCTGGGCCTGTCGATCGAAGAGGCCGCGCTCGGCATCCACAAGGTCGTCGTCGAAAGCATGGCCTCGGCAGCGCGCGTCCATCTCGTCGAGCGCGGCAAGGATCCGCGTGAGTACTCCATGGTCGGCTTCGGCGGCGCCGGCCCCGCCCATGCGGTCGACGTGGCGCGCGCCATGGGCATCGGCTCCGTCCTGATCCCGCCTGCATCGGGCGCCGCGTCCGCGCTCGGCTTCCTCGCCGCTCCGCTCTCCTTCGAAGGTGTGCGGTCGCTGCGCGTGGAACTGAAGCGCGGCTTCGATGCCGAAGCGGTCAACGGGCTGCTGACGGACCTCGAGAACGAGGGGCGCCACCAACTTACCCGTTCGGGCATCGCGCCGGGGGATACGGTGGTCGAGCGCAGCGCCGACATGCGGCTCGTGGGGCAGATGCACGACATCAGCGTGCCGCTTCCCGCCACCGCGCTCGGCGAGGCCGACCTGCCGGCGATCCGCGAAGCCTTCGTCCGCGCCTATTCGGCCCGCTATGCCGCGCCTTTCGAGGGCGCGCGCTTCGAATCCGTCAATTTCCGCGTTCGCGTCGCCGGCCCCACGCCGCAGCTTTCGTTGACGGGGGCAACGGGCGGCGGCGATACCGCGGCCCGGATCAAGGGGCACCGCACCTGCTGGTTCGACGAGGGCAAGTTCGAGACCGCCGTCTACGACCGCTATGCGCTGCGGAGCGGCGACACCATTCCCGGACCGGCGATCATCGAGGAGCGGGAATCCACCACCGTCATCGGCCCGTCGGACAGCGTGACGATCGACGCCGGCCAGAACCTTTGCGTAAAGGTCGGGGCGCTCAAGGCCGTCGAGACGTTCGTCTCCGCGGACATGTCGAGGGCTGAAGCCGTGGCGCGCATCAAGGGCGATCCGATCGGCCTCGAAATCATGTGGTCGCGCCTCGTCAACGTCGTCGAGGAGATGTGGCTGACCGTGTGCCGCACCGCGTTCTCGCTCGTCATCGCCGAGGCGCAGGACTTTGCCTGCGAACTGCTCGACAAGGACGGTGAAACGCTGGCCCACAGCCCGCGCGCCATGCCGGTCTTCAACCTGACGCTGCCCCGCGCGGTCAAGGCGCTGCTGGCGCGTTATCCGGCCGAGACGCTGAAGCCCGGCGACGTGCTGATCACCAACGATCCCTGGCTCTGCGCCGGCCATCTGTTCGACATCGCCATTGTCACGCCCGCCTTCCGCAACGGCCGGCTCGTCGGCCTGATGGGCACCGTCGGCCATGTCTCGGACATCGGCGGCACCAAGGATTCGCTGCATGCCCGCGAGATCTACGAGGAAGGCCTGCAGATCCCGCCGATGAAGATCTTCGAGGCGGGCAAGCCGAACGAGACGCTGATCCAGCTCATCCGCCAGAACGTCCGCAACGGCGAACAGGTGCTGGGCGACATCTTCTCCTTCGTCGCTGCCAACACGCTCGGCGCGGAACGGCTCGACGCCTTCATGCACGACTATGGCATGCATGACCTGGGCGCCCTCGCCGAGGTCGTCCAGGGCCTGTCGGAAAAGGCCATGCGCGATGCGATCCGGGCGCTGCCCGATGGCGAGTACCGCTCGGTCATCACCAACAACCCGCTGGGCGAGAAGATCAGCTATCCGGTACTGGTGAAGGTCGAAGGCGACGCCATCACCGTCGATTTCGACGGCGCCCCGCCGCAGCTGCCGCAGGGCGGCCTGAACTCGACGCTGAACTACACGGCGGCGCATGCGACCTATCCGCTGAAATGCATGCTCACGCCCACGGTGCGCGGCAATGCCGGGTGCTATCGCCCGTTCACCGTGACCGCGCCGGAGGGCTCGATCCTGAACCCGACCTATCCGGCGGCCGTGAACCTGCGCACCCGCACCGGCTGGTATCTCGCGCCGAACATCTTCGCCGCGCTCGCATCCGCCTCGCCGGACATGGTCCAGTCGTTCACCGGACTTGCGGTTGCCGCGAACGTCTACGGCCAGACCAGGGACGGGCAGTTCTATTCGGACATGCTGTTCTGCGGCGGCGGACAGGGCGGATCGGAGCGCGGCGACGGCCATTCCTCGCTGCTCTGGCCGACCTCGGCCGCCAACACCTCCATCGAGCTGATGGAAAGCCGCGTGCCGGTGCTGGTGCTGGAGAAGGCCTTCCTCGCCGACAGCGGCGGCGCAGGCAAGAAGCGCGGCGGATTGGGTCAGGTCGTGCGTTTCCGCAAGCGCGAGGAAGACGGGCTGGAGATGCTCGTGTCCGTCTACCCCGAAGGCGTCGACAATCCGATCGAGGGGCTGTTCGGCGGCAAGGCCGGCGGCGGGGCGCGCGGCCGCGTTCTTTCCACCGACGGCCATGTGCTGCGCGACTGCGGCACGGGCGAGCTGGTTTCGCTGCACCGGACCGACCAGGTGGTGGAACTCGTGCTCGCCGGCGGCTCCGGCTACGGCCACTCCGCCGAACGTGAGCCTGCGGCGATCGCCCGCGACCTCGCGCTCGGCTTCGTGACGCCGGACCATGTGGATCTCAACTATCGCAAGGAACCGGGAACTCCCGGCACTGTCGCGCCACAGGAAAACGTGGCCTGGGCCTAGCGCCCCATCAGATCCGGCGGCGCCCCGCTTGGCGCCGCCCATTCGCAACGACGACCAGATATCGACATGGAGCAATGCAATGACAGCCTCTGACCAGTTCAACATCTCGCGGCGCAGCCTGCTGGCCATGGCCGGCGTGGGCCTCGCCACCACCGTCTTCCCCCGCCGGCTGCTGGCGCAGTCGGGCGGCGTCCTGATCATCGCCGCCGGGCAGGACATCCCCAATTTCGATCCGCACACCGCGACGGGCTATTCCGCGTCCTTCTTCATGCGCAACGTCTACGACCCGCTGGTGCGCATCTCGGGCAATCCGCCGGTGCCCGCTCCCGGCATCGCCGATAGCTGGACCGTCAGCCCCGACGGCACTGAATACACCTTCGTCCTGAACAAGGCCGCCAAGTTCCACTCCGGCAATGCCGTCACCGCCGATGACGTGGTCTATTCCTTCGGCCGCGCCCTGAAGCTCGCCAAGGGCAATTCGTGGATGATCCGCGACATCGTCACCGCCGAGGGCGTGACGGCGGTCGACGCCGGCACGGTGAAGTTCAAGCTTGCGGCACCCTTTGCGCCGTTCCTGCAGGTGCTGCCGTGGATCTTCATCGTCGAGAAGGCGGTGGTCGAGGCCAATCTCGGCAGCGACGCCGGCGAGACCTACCTGATGACCAACACCGCAGGTTCCGGCCCCTTCGCCGTGGCTCGTGCCGAGGTCGGCACGCTCTACCAGCTGGCCCGCGCCCCCGAGGCCTGGCAGGCCGGCGGCGGCAATCTCGAAGGCGTGATCTGGCAGATCGTGCGCGAGACCGCCACGCAGCGGCTGATGATCCAGCGCGGCGAGGCCCATATCGCCACCGATCTCACCAGCGAGGACATGGACGCGCTGAAGAGTGCGCCCGGCGTCGTCAGCATCATCGAGCCGGAATACCGCACCTTCTCGATCAAGATGAACACCCAGAAGGGTCCTTGCGCCGACGTCAACCTGCGCAAGGCGATCTCCTATGCCACGAACTACCAGGCGATCCTCGACGCGGCAGGCTACGCCGACCTGATGAACGGCCCGCTGCCGACGGGCATCCTCGGCTTCGACGCCAATCTGGTCGCCTATGGCAACGACATGGCCAAGGCCAAGGAATACATGGCCAAATCAGCGAAGCCGGAAGGTGGCTTCAAGCTCAGGATGTTCCACGTCTCGGGTCTCGAGCAGCAGCGCCGCTGGGCACTCATCATGCTCGACAGCCTCAAGCAGCTCAACATCGAGCTCGAGATCGTGCCGATGAACTGGCCCGACATGGTGGCCGCCTGCAAGTCGCCCGAAACCTTCCCGGACCTGTTCCCCGTCTACCAGACGGCCAATTATGGCGATCCGGACAACATCGCCTATGCGGCCTACCACTCCTCGCGCAATGGCGCGTGGCAGAACGCCGTCTACAAGAACCCGGAAGTCGACGCTCTGATCGAGGCGGGGCGCAAGGAGATCGAGCAGGCCAAGCGCGTGGCGATCTACGGCGAATTCCAGAAGAAGGTCGTCGAGGATGCGCCTGACGTCTTCGGCGTGCTGGAGCGCCGCAAGCTCGCCATGCGCGACAACGTGAAGGACTACCACTTCACGCCGGTCGCCTCCAACGCGATCGAAGCCTGGGGCCTGTCGCTCGGCTAGGTCGAATATTTGGCGGGCCTCCGGGCCCGCCAAATCCCAAACAGAGGACATCGGCAATGCTGCGTTTCATCCTGCGACGGCTCCTGCTGCTCATTCCGGTCATCGTCGGACTGACGATCATCATGTTCGGCATTGCCCGGCTGCTGCCCGGCGATCCGGTTGCGCTCGCCGCGGGTCCAAACGCCACTCAAGCCGAGATCGCAGCGCTCGCCGTGGAATACGGCCTGGATAAGCCGATCTGGGTGCAGTACGCCAACTACGTCTCCGGTCTCGCTCAAGGGGACCTCGGGACGTCGCTGCTGACGCGCCGGCCCGTCGCCGCCGATATCAAAGCCTACCTGCCTGCGACCCTCGAACTCGTCTTCGCAGCGATGTTCATCGCCGTCGCGGTCGGCATCCCGCTCGGCCTCGTCACCGCCGTATGGCGGAACCGCTGGCCGGACTACCTTGCCCAGGTGAGCGCCATCGGCGCGATCTCCATGCCGCGCTTCTTCCTGGGGCTGCTGCTGCAACTCTGCTTTGCCATGTGGCTCATGTGGCTGCCGCTCGGCGGACGCCTGCCGATCGTGGTCATTCCGCCGCGCTTCGTCACGGGGTTCCTGACCATCGATTCACTGATCGCGGGCAACTGGAATGCCTTTTTCATGTCGCTTCGCCACCTCGCGCTGCCGGCCATCGCCATGTCGCTCTCGCCGCTGGCCACGATCATGCGCATGATGCGCTCCTCGACGATCGAGGTGATGCAGCAGGACTATGTGATGACGGCGCGCGCGCTCGGACTGCCGTCGAGGAAGATCATCACCAAATATGTCGCCCGCAATGCGGTCTCCGCCACGCTGACCGTGATCGGCCTCTATTTCGGCTGGCTGCTCGGCGGCACGGTGCTGGTCGAAACCGTGTTCGACTGGCCGGGTCTCGGCCTCTACGCCACCAAGGCCATCGTGTCGCAGGACATGATGCCGGTGATCGGCGTCGCACTGGTGATCGGCCTGCTCTTCGTCTTCGCCAACCTCGTCATCGACCTGCTCTACGGCGTCATCAACCCCAAGGTCCGCTACTCATGACCACCACCGAGCACAACATTGCGGACGATCCGGGCACGCCCCGCCGCGACAGGCTGCGCCGCGCCTTCTTCCGCTTCTCGCAGAGCAGGCTGTCCATGCTCGGCGCCGGCATTGTCACGATCGTGATCTTCTTCACGATTTTCGGCACGGTGCTCGCCCCCTACCCCGATCAGGTCGCGGGCAGCGTCGACACCGCCTCCCGCTTCCTGGCGCCGTCGGCAGCCCATCCCTTCGGCACCAACGAACTGGGCCAGGACGTGCTGTCGCTGGTGATGGCCGGCACGACCGTGTCGGTGCTCGCCGGCTTCGGCGTCGTGCTCATCGGATCGGTGATCGGCACGCTGGTCGGCGCCATTGCCGGCTTCGCGCGCGGCTGGGTCGACGAGGTACTGATGCGGCTGACCGACCTCACGCTGACCATTCCCGGCCTGATCCTTGCCATGGCGATCGCCGCGGCCCTCGGCTCGGGCTTCGGCAACATGGTGATCGCGATCGCCCTGTCGTGGTGGCCCGGCTATGCGCGACTGGTGCGCGGCGAAGTGCTGGCGGCCCGCGAGGAGGTCTACGTCACCGCAGCCCGTGCGCTCGGCGCAACGCCCAAGCGCATCCTCTTCCGCCATATCCTGCCCAACGTCGTGTCGCCGATCATCGTCAAGATGTCGCTCGACATGGGCTTTGCCATCCTGACCGTCGCCGGTCTCGGCTTCATCGGCATCGGCGTTCGTCCGCCGACGCCGGAATGGGGCACGCTGCTTTCGGTCTCGCGCTCCTACATGCCCGACTACTGGTGGACGGCGATGGCGCCGGGCATGGCGATGTTCCTGGCGGTGTTCGGCTTCAACCTGCTCGGCGATGGCCTGCGCGACATTCTCGATCCGAAGGCGAGGCGCTGACATGACCGCCCCTCTGCTTTCGATCCGCGACCTGCACCTCAGGATGTCGAGCTTCGACGGCCGGGCGCATGTCCTGAACGGGATCAACCTGACCGTGAACCGGGGCGAGATCTGGGGTCTTGTCGGGGAAAGCGGCTGCGGCAAGTCGCTCACCGGCCTGTCGGTCTCGCGTCTGCAGCCCACGCCGCCGGCCCACTACACGGCGGGCGAGATCCTGCTCGAAGGCCAGGACCTGCTCAAGCTCAGCCCGGCCCAGATGCAGCGCCTGCGCGGCAAGCGCATCGGCATGATCTTCCAGGACCCGACGACGAACCTCAATCCGGCCTTCCGCATCGGCGAGCAGCTCGTCGACGTGGCGCTGGCTGCGGCAGAGCACGATGCCAGCGTGATCGATTGCCCGCCCGGTGCCGGTCGGCGCGAACGCCGCCGGGCCGCGCGCAAGCTGGCCGGCGAGATGCTGGTCCGTGTCGGCATCCCCAACGCACTGGCCCGGCTCGACGACTATCCGCATCAATTCTCCGGCGGCATGCGCCAGCGCGTGCTGATCGCCATGGCCCTGATCGGACGCCCCGACCTTCTGATTGCCGACGAACCGACGACGGCGCTCGACGTGTCGGTGCAGGCGCAGATCCTCGAACTCATCAAGAACAGCGTCAAAGACTTCGACATGGGTGTCGTGCTCATCACCCACAACCTCGGTGTCGTCGCCCAGACATGCAGTCATGTCGCGGTCATGTACGCAGGAAATATCGTCGAAAGCGGCCCGGTCGCGGCCGTGATCGGCAATCCCGTCCATCCCTACACGCGCGCGCTGATGTCTGCCATCCCGACCCGGGAAACCAAGCGCGGCGAACTGCGCGGGCTGGCCGGTTCGGTGCCGAACCTGATCACCCCGCCGCCGGGCTGCCGCTTCGCACCGCGCTGCCAGTTCGCCCTGCCCGCCTGCACCGCGGCCATGCCGGCATCGGTGCCCGTCGGCAACGATCATTCCGCAGCCTGCATCCGCGTGGCCGAGATGGAGGCGCTTGTCCATGAGTGACATCATGCTCGAAATCGACAACGTCTCGAAAATCTACCCGGGACGTCGCGGCGTCTTCGGCAAGTCGGCCGAAGTCCACGCGCTGAAGAACGTCTCGCTGAAGGTGCGCAAGGGCGAGAGTTTCGGCCTGGTCGGCGAAAGCGGCTCGGGAAAGACGACGCTCACCCGATCCATCCTGCATCTCGAAACCCCGACCTCGGGCAGTATCCGCGTGCAGGGCCAGGACCTCGGCAAGCTTTCCGATGCCGAACTCCGGCGGATGCGCTCGCGCGTCCAGATCGTGTTCCAGGATCCCTATGCGTCGCTCAACCCGCGCATGTCCGTCTACGACATCATCACCGAACCCCTGGTCATCCACCACGAAACCCTGGGCCTGACGCCAAGGCAGCGCAGCGACCGCGCCGCCGAACTGCTTTCGCTCGTCGGCATGGGCCCGCAGCATCTCCACCGCTATCCGCACGAGTTTTCCGGCGGCCAGCGCCAGCGCATCTGCATCGCGCGCGCCCTTGCCTCGGGACCGGAGCTGCTGCTTCTCGACGAACCCACTTCCGCGCTCGACGTATCGGTGCAGGCGCAGGTCCTCAACCTCCTGTGCGAGCTGCAGGATCGGCTCGGGCTGACCTATTTCTTCATCAGCCACGACCTGGCGGTCGTGCGCTACCTTTGCGACCGCGTGGCGCTGATCAATCGCGGCGAGATCGTCGAACAGGGAGATTGCGCCGATATCTTCGACGCTCCGAAGAGCGAATATGCCCGCATGCTCATCGGCGCAATGCCCGAGGTGAAGGTGCCGGCCGGACCGGCGAACGGCGGCATCGGCGCGTAACCTCACCAAGCGCGCCAAACGCCGCGGCGCTCGCATTTGAGCCGAAAAGGCAACGATACCATCCGCGCTCGTCGGCGAACCGCTGGCATCGGTGAACGTCACTCCGGCGCCTGCAGTGCTGACCCTGGCCCGGAACTTCTCCTCCGATCACGGGTTACCCCTCCATGTCCCAGCTATGGAGAGTTCCATGTTCTTGCGAATTTCGAGCCTGACCTTGCTGCTCCTGGCCACCACCTCGGGCCTCTCGGCCCAGACTCTGGTGCTGGAGCCGGCCCAGCAAACCATCGTCCGCGAGTATGTCATCGCGCATCCCGTTCAGCCGGTCGTGCCTCCTGCCGGATTCCAGGTGGTCGTGGGAGAGGTCTTGCCTGACGTGGTCGAAATCACCCCGCTGGACGCGCCCGACCTCGGCGCCAGCTACAGCTATGTCGTGATCGGCCAGCAGACCGTGCTGGTCGAACCGGGCACCCGCAAGATCGTCCAGATCATCGAATAGTAGGCAGCCTGCCGACCTTGGCCGGCACACGCGGGGACCTGCCCCGCCCATTCCGCGAGCCCAGAGGAGGCGCGGACTTCGCTGCCGCGCGTGCGCCATGACCTGGGAGGACTGGCTTTACGTAGTCGTCATTCTGGCAGCACTGGCCATGATATGGCTGGCGGTTGCCCTGTGAGGCGCATTCCATCCGGGCCCTGCCTCCCACGACCCCGAGGCTTCGCTTGGGGAACCAGAATTCTTTCGCGCCGTTGGTGAGTGTCGCCAGGCCCGACTGCGCGATCGCGATCGGCCCTGCCGCGGCGTCAGTGCGTCGCCACCGAAAAGAGGCAATGGCGTGACAACCGAGCCGGCCGTCCCGAGAATGCTAACCGTCTCGAAGCGCCATGCCGAATTGGCGACCGTCCTCGCCATTCCACTGCTGTTCCTGCTTGTCGGCATGGCACTCCGCTATGCGGCCTTCGTCTCGCTGACCGACGAGCCCAGCCTTTCCGCCTATATGCGCGCGCTCTGCAGATGGGACTGCTCCTGGTATCTCGGCATCGCCGAGAAGGGCTACGAAGGCTTTCCGATACCGAACCGCAGCAATGTCGGGCGCTGGGCGTTCTTCCCCTTGTATCCGCTGCTGGTCAGGGGGCTCGGCAACCTCTCGTCCCTACCCCTGCTCTGGGCTGCCGTGTTTGCCTCGACGGCTGCCGCCTATGCCGCCTGCCTGGTCGCCTGGCCCCTGCTCGAAAGAAGCCTCAGGGCCTACGCGCTCTATTCAGCCTTCCTGCTCAGCGGTCCGCTGTCGTTTCAATTCACCAGCGTGCTGACGGAGCCTCTCTTCGTGCTGCTGACCTCGTGTGTCCTCCTGGCATTGAAGCGCTCGAACTACCTCACCGCAGGCGCGTTTTCGGCGCTCCTGTCGTCCACCCGGCTGGTCGGGGTCTTCATCGTCGTCGCCACCGTGATCGGGATGTACCAGGACTACCGTTCGCGTCACCCGGCCGCCGCGCTCGCGTCATTTCCCGCCTGGGTGCTGGCGCGGCCGCGGCTGCTGGTCGCGATCCTCATCTCGCCCCTTGGCCTGTTCGCCTACATGATGTTCCTGCATGCCACCGTCGGCGACGGATTTGCCTTCGTGCATGTGCAACGCGCCTTCGGCCGCGTTGCCGGCAATCCCGTCCTTTATCTGTGGGAGGGGATCTCGGCCATGCCGACAAGCGGTTGGCTGCCGAGCGCGCCGCAATGGAGCGCGCTCGCCGTCATCGTCGGGCTTGCGCTGTGTGCTGTGCTGGCGCTGCGGCGGCAATATGGGGCAGCGCTGTTCTGCGCGCTGTGCATCGTCCTGCCGCTGATCACCAATCTGGCGTCGATGGTCAGATATGTCGGCGCCCTCGCCCCGCTCATCCTGCTTTCGGCACAGTTGCTGTCGCGCCCGGCGCCGATCTGGCTGGCGGCATTGGCCCTTGCACTTGCCGGCTGCTATCTCGTGACGCAGGCCTGGATGGGAGGGCACCTTGCCCTGGTCTAGTGGGCCGCGCGCCTTCCGGCTCGCCCGGCTGGGCGGCTACACGCTTGCGGCATTGCTGGCCTCGGCCGAGTCCGCCATCCTGGTGGTCGCGCTCAACCCGCGCGTCGACGCCGACTATCGTGACTTCTACATCGACCGGACCACGACCTGCCTCAATCGCGATTCCTCGGCACGCTATCTGTTCGGCGAGACGATTTCGTTTCGCCGCGATGGGCAGAAGCGCGCCGCCGGATTCAAGGTCTGCGGCTGGTCGGGCCCTGCAGGCGACGGCACTCATTCACTGGGCGAGATCTCGAGGCTTCGCCTGGAACTCCCTGGCATAGGCTCGACCGTCGTCGCCACCCTCGTGCTCACGCCGGTTCTCCGTCCGCCGCAGAACGAGCAGCGGGTACGGTTCCTCGTCAACGGCGTTCCTGCCCATGAAGTCCGCCTCCGAGGGCCGGAGACGAGGACGGTCTCCCTTGCCGTCCCGCCGGCCGCGCTGGCGCGTGGCAGTATCCTCGACATCATCCTGCAATATCCCGACGCCATACCGCCCAGCCGTTCGGCCAGCGACATCTACAAGCGCGCGATCAAGCTGCTCTCGCTGCGGCTCGACGAGGCCGCGGTGCAGGGCCAGGCTACCGGCGCGCCCGATCGGCGAACACCCATCGGCTCAGAAGGACGAAGTTGACCACGGGGACGAGGAGCGACGTGACGACGATGGGCAATGCCGGAGGCAGCCCGAGCCATCCGACCAGCACCGCCGGCGCAAGATAGGCGATCGCGAAGCCGGCGGCGGTTGCCACCAGGAATCGGGGCGCTTCGGAGCGGTGCTGCCCGGGCGACATGAACGTCACGATCTTGTGGGCGACGTAGGAATAGGCGGCCGCCACCGCATAGGCCGCGAGCGACGCCCGGACGGGGGCGAAATGCGCGCCTTGCCCCAGAATGAAGGCGAGGACCGCATATAGGGCCGTCGCCGAGAGGCCGACCGCTCCGAAGCGCGCGAGCAGCTTCATGGTGTTCAGCGCGGCGGTTCGGCTTTCAGACACGGGCGCTGCAGGCATACTGGGCGCCGAGGGGAAATGCCGCGAGCCCGCGTTCCACCGCCTTGGCGATGCGGCCGGGTGTGGGCAACAGCAGGAAGTGCTCCGAGCGGACCTGCCGGAAGCCCGCGCCGACAAGCAGCGCCCTGGCCTTGCGGGCGCCCAGGAGCACGGCATCCTCGTCGAACGGGCACCGCATCACCGCAAGGCGCGTCAGCGGGTTGAAGGGGTTGTGCTCGATGATGCAGGCCACCCCGCCCGGCCGCACCACCCGCCGCATCTCCTCGACGAAGCCTGGCCAGGACGTCGGCGCAACATGGTGCAGGACGCAGCTGGCGAAGGCGATGTCGAACGTAGCGCTCCGATAGGGAAGCAGGTTCGAGGTGCAAACGCCGTATTCGTTGTCCGGATTGCAGTGGCGGGCGCGCTCGATCGATTGTTCGGACACGTCGCAGCCGTGCAGTCGATCGAAGATGCCGCGAAGATGCGGGTGCAGCGAACCCACGCCGCAGCCGATGTCCAGCGCGCACACGCGCTCGCCGCCGAGCCGCAGTTGCCGCTCGTCGACCAGCCGCCTGAGCAGGTCGGCCTTGGCGCCGAGGAAGAAGTCGTGCCCGAGACCGGAGAAGCGGATGGATCGCGCGACCGCTTCGCCATAGCTGGACCCGTAGCCGTCGAACAGTTCTGACACTAGCCGGCTCTCCGATTGGCCAGGCCCGCGAACGCACGCTCCTCACCCGCCGGCCGCTTGTCGTCGAACCCGCTCGCGCGGGAAACCACGTAGAGGGGCCGCCGCTTCACCTCGGCATAGATGCCGCCGACATAGAGCCCGACCACCCCGGTCATGAACAAGTTGACGCCGCACAGGAAGGACACGATGACGACCGTGGACGTCCAGCCGGCGATGACCCCGGCTTCGAAGGTCCAGGCCAGGATCGCGTAGACGCCATAGGCGATCGCGACGAACGAGATCGTCAGCCCGCCCCACAGCGCCATCCGCAAGGGGGTGTCGGAAAAGCTGACGATGCCGCGGACGGCGAGGTGCAGCATCTTCCAGAACGGGTACTTGGTCTCGCCCCGCGCGCGAGCGGGCCGTTCGAAGAGCACCTCCGTCTGCTTGAAGCCCATCCAGGCGAACATGCCGCGCACGAAACGGTCGTGTTCGGGCATGCTCTGGAAGGTCTCGAGCGCCCTGCGGCCGACGAGCCGGAAATCCCCGACGTCGCGCGGAATGTCCACCGTGGTCATCCGCCCCATCAGCCGGTAGAAGAGGCTCGCGGTCGCACGCTTGAACCAGGTCTCGCCCTCGCGCCTGATGCGCCGGGCATAGACGATCTCGTATCCTTCGTGCCATTTGGCGATGAGATCGAGCACCACTTCGGGCGGGTCCTGGAGATCGGCATCCATGACGATGACCGCGTCGCCGGCCGCGGCGTCCATCCCGGCGGTGATGGCGATCTGGTGTCCGAAATTGCGCGAGAGCTCGATGAGCCGAAACCGCGGCTCATGCTCGAGCAAACGCCTGAGATACTCCACGCTGCCGTCGCGGCTGCCGTCGTCGACGAAGATCGCCTCCGCCTCGCCGTCCAGCCGGCAAAACAGCCCGCCGATCCTTTCGACCAGCAGCGGCAGGACTTCCTCTTCGTTGTTGACCGGGATGACGAACGAGTATCGAGGCGGTTTTCGCCTCGACCGCACGATCTGGATCGCCTGGTTTCGCATCCGATTCAAATCGACAACGCCGCCGAAAAGTTCCCGCCTCGCGTGCAAATGTCGACGAACGGGCAGCCTTGCCGACTTTTGCCTGTATTTGACAGCGCAAGGGCATGGCGGGATGCCTGCCGGCATTCGCCGACAGGCAGGGTCGGACGACGGCGCCTAGACCAGGATGACGACGATCTTCAGGGTCGACGGTTCGACGATCACAATCCGTCCGTCCGCCAGCAGGAAGAACAGGTAGCCTTCATAGGCCGGAACGATCTTGACGATCCGTACCGGAAGCGGTCTCAGCTTGACCTTGACCGTCTGCGGCACGGCAACGCCGACCGCCACGTCAAAGTTGACGGTAACCGGCGCGACCTGCGTTTCCTTGATCACCTGGGTGATCTCGGTCTTCTGCTCCACGGTCACGTTGACGTTCTGGGTCGTCGACGACTCGCCACTCTGCTGAGCCTCCCCGCTCTGTGCAGGTTGCTCGGTCTGCGCGGCGCCACTTTGAGCGGGCTGTTCCATTCCGGAGCCCTGCGCCTTCTGCTTCGGCTGCTCGGCCGTCGCTCCGCCCTGCGTCGCCTCTCCGGCGGCTTCGCCCTCAGGCGCTTGTTCGCCTGCCTTGGGCTGCTTGGCCTGCTGCTTGGGCTGTGCCGCTCCCTCGCCCGCGGCACCGCCCTGCTGCTCGCTCGTGGCGCCCTTTGGCGACTTGCCTTCGGGCTTCAAGCAGTTCTCGGCCTTTGAGCCTGCCGGGCACTCGGTGGTCTGGCCCTGAGCCGGTTGCTCGGTCTGCGCCAGAACAGGCCCGGCGGCGACGCTGAGGCCCAAGGCGATGACGCTCTTGATGATGATACCTGTCATTACAAGTCTCCTCGTCTGAACATCCCTCAAGAGGCTAATCCGGCGTGGAGGGCCAAGGTTCCCAAAAACTTTCCCTGGCGCATTGGCCTCGGTCGGCGATGTGGGCGGTTGATCGGCGGGACCGCGATCGTCGCTTTGAAGCAGGCCTGGCGGAACAATCCGGCCGCGGCCGCCGTTGGTCCCGGTCGCCCGAAAGAGGAGTTCGCGATGGCTGGCAAAGGCGGATTCCGCTTTGCGTCCCTCCGACCCGATGAACGTGGCAAGGTGCCTTCGTCAGGGGATGACGCGCAGTCGGATGCATTCATGCCCCCGGCGCTCGAGGAGGATGCGAGCATCGACACGCTGCGCGAGAGCGCCAGGACCTGCCGCCGCTGCCCGCTGTGGCGCGACGCCACCCAGACGGTCTTCGGCGAGGGGCCGCCAAGGGCGGATATCATCTTCGTCGGCGAGCAGCCCGGCGACCGCGAGGACCTGGCCGGCAAGCCCTTCGTCGGTCCCGCCGGCGACATCTTCGACGCCATCCTTGAAGAAGCGGGCCTCGACCGGGCCAGGGTCTACGTCACCAATGCGGTCAAGCATTTCAAATTCCAGCCGCGCGGCAAGCGCCGCATCCATTCGAAGCCGAATGTCGGCGAGATGCGGGCCTGCCACTGGTGGCTCGCCAAGGAACTGAAGATCGTGAAGCCCCGGCTTGCAGTGGCGCTGGGCGCGACAGCGGCCCATTCCCTCATCGGCAAGCCGATTGCAGTCACCAGGCTGCGCGGCGAGACGATGACGCGTGATGACGGGCTGCCCGTCTTCATCACGATCCACCCTTCGTTCATCCTCCGCATCCGCGACCCGGCCGACCGTCGCGCCGAACGGCGGCGCTTCCTGGCAGACCTGGTAGCGGTCGGGAAGGCAGCGGCGAGTTCGGTGGCTAGTATCCGCCGATGATCGGCAGGATCTCTCCCGTGATGTAGCTGGAGCAGTGCGGCGAAGCCAGGAACACATAGGCGGGCGCGATCTCCTCGGGCTGGGCCGGACGCTTCATCGGCGTCTTCGCGCCGAACATCGATACGTCCGCCGCCTGCTTGTCGGAAGGATTGAGCGGCGTCCACACCGGGCCGGGCGCCACGGCATTTACCCGGATGCCGCGGTCGACGAGATTGGCGGCGAGCGCGCGGGTGAACGCGTGGATGCCGCCCTTGGTCATCGAATAGTCGATGAGTTCCTTGCTGCCGTCGATGCCGGTGACCGAGCCGGTGTTGATGATGGCCGAACCCGGCTGCATGTGCGCGACCGCGGCCTGCGCCATGTGGAAGTAGCCGTAGAGATTTGTCTTGAGCGTTATGTCGAAGTGCTCCTCGGTGAGGTCGGCCAGCTCGCGCGAATGCACCTGGAAGGCCGCGTTGTTGACCAGTATGTCGATGCGCCCGAACTTCTTCACGGTCTCGGCCACCGCCTTTTGGCAGTCGTCGCGCTTGCTGACGTCGCCGGGCAGCAGGATGCATCGGCCGCCCTCGGCCTCGACCGCCGCCTTGGTCCGCTCGGCATCCTCGTGTTCGTTGAGGTAGCCGATGGCGATGTCGGCTCCCTCGCGCGCGAACAGCACCGCGACGGAGCGGCCGATGCCGGAGTCGCCGCCGGTGATCAGCGCCACCTTCCCGGCGAGCTTGCCGGAGCCGATGTAATAGGGTGCATCGTAGAGGGGAGCCGGGTCGACTTGCGACTCCTTTCCCGGTTTCGGCAGATGCTGCCTGGGAAACGGGGGAACGGGGTAGAGCCGGGCTCCGGCCTGCATTGCCTGCCCGCCATTGCCACCCTTGCGTTTGCGGTCGTCTGCTTCGACCTTCTTCTGGACGGATTGCTGTCGTCGCGCTGCTGCGGCGGCTTTGCTCGCGGCCATCGGGCTACCTCCAGATCCTCAGTGGGCCTCGCGGCGTTTGCGTGTGGCGGCGGCCTTCTTTGCAGATGCCGAACGGGAGGCTGCCGAACGGCGGGCCGAAGCTTCCCCGCCCAATTGGCCCCCCTTTTTTGCCGACACGTTGGTGTCGGCCTTGCCGCGTCCGGAGCCGGATTTGTTGCCGCCGCCCGACTCCTTGTTGACCGTGGCCCAGGCTCTGCGCTCGGCCTCCTCGTCGGATATTCCCCGCTCCTTGTAGCTGTCCTCGATGTGCTCCGCCTTGCGCTTTTGCTTGTCCGTATATTTGTCCTTGTCGCCGCGTGGCATGTCATTCTCCCATGGTTCTTCAAGAACCCAACGCCCCGCCTCCGCGACGGTTCCTCTACGAAATCCTGGCGCTTCGATCGGAACCCTCGGCACGCCTGCCTGTTGTGCCGTGACCGCGAGGAAGACGACCATGCCCGGAGGAATCGATGCACCGCAACGCTGAAGCCTGTCCGGCGGCGTCCGGACATGAGGGCGCGGCATCCCTGCGATACGTCGGCGACCAGGAGGCCGGAACGACGCGGCACCCGGCGGGCAAGGGCTTCCGCTACAAGGATGCCCATGGCCGCTGGGTGGCCGACAAGCCCGAGCTTGACCGTATCCGCGGCCTCGCCATCCCTCCGGCCTGGTCCGACGTCTGGATCTGTTCCGATGGCAAGGGGCACATCCAGGCGACCGGGCGCGACGCGCGCGGCCGCAAGCAGTACCGCTACCATCCCCGCTGGACCGCGATCCGCGACGAGGTCAAGTTTTCGAGCCTTGGCGAGTTCGCGCGGGCGCTGCCGAAACTCCGGCGGCGGGTGGAGCGCGACCTCGCCAAGCGAGGGCTGCCGCGGGAAAAGGTGATCGCCTCCATCGTCTGGCTGCTCGACAACACCATGATCCGCGTCGGCAGCCCGGCCTATGCCCGGGAGAACGGCAGCTTCGGCCTGACGACGCTGCGCGACCGGCATGTCGACATCCGCGGCTCGACACTCAGATTTGCCTTCAAGGGCAAGTCCGGCAGGGAATGGCGGTTGCGGCTCGTCGACAGGCGCATGGCCGGGATCGTCCGCCGCATCCAGGACCTGCCCGGGCAGGACCTGTTCCAGTATCTCGATGAGGATGGCAGGCGGTCTGCCGTGACCTCCGAGGACGTCAACGGCTACATCCGCGCGGCGTGCGGCCTCCCCTTCAGTTCCAAGGACTTCCGGACCTGGGGCGGCACGGTCCGGGCGCTTGCGCTGTTTTCGCGCCTGCCGCTCCCGTCCGGCGAAGCCGCCAGGAGGCGCGCCCGCAACACCGTCGTCGACAAGGTCGCGAGAAGCCTCGGCAATACGCGCACCGTCTGCCGCAAGGGATACATCCATCCCGAAGTGATCGGCGCCTGGGCCGAAGGCCGGCTGCAGGAAGGGCTGCGCAGGGCTGGCCATCCTCGCGTGGCGGAACTGGACCGGGACGAGGCGCGGACGCTGGCCTGGCTCCGCGCCACGGCGGAACCTTTGCCAGGGAGACGCGTTCGCAAAACGAGCGCCTAGCCTTTCAGCCGCTCGTCCGAAAGAACAGCGCAATGGCCGAGATTCTCCAGTTTGGTGGCAACCACGTGTTCGTCAAGCGAGCCGAGGATGTCTGGATCGTCCGGGTCCTGGAGGACGGCGACCAGACGGACTACACGTTCGATCACTGCAAATGGGCCGAGAAGTTCGCCAGGGACCAGCGGATCAGGATTGCCGGCCGCAACGGTTGAGGCGAACGCGCGCCAGGTCAGGCCTGGATCGAAGCGACAGGCGCCGTCAGCGTCCAGCAGACACCGTCCGCGTCCAGGACCAGCGCCGCGGTTCCACCCACCGAGATGGGCGTCACGCGTTCGAGCACTGTGCGGCCGAAGCCCGAGCCGGCGCTGGCGCCGGCATTGGGTCCTCCCCGTTCGGTCCATCGCAAGGTGAATTCCGTGCCTGCGACTTGCCATTCGACGGCGACGCGTCCCCTGGCAGTAGACAACGCACCGTATTTCGCCGAGTTCGTGGACAATTCGTGGAACGCCATGCCAAGGCTCTGGACCGCCGCCGCCGACAGCACGATCCGTTCGCCCGCGAACGAGATCTTGTCCTTCCGGGCGAACGGCATGACCTGGCTCGCTACCAGTTCGTGGAGTGTGGCGCCGCGCCATTCGCCTTCCACGAGCAGGTCGTGCGCCCGCGAAAGTCCCATGATCCGCTCACGGATCTGGCTTTCGAATGCCAGCGTGTCCACCGAGTTCTTCCGCGTCTCGCGGATCATCGACAGGATCACCGCGAACTGGTTCTTCACCCGATGGTTCACCTCGCGCATCAGCAACCTGATGCGGCTTTCCCGCTCGCTCCGCTCGGTGATGTCCCGGGCGATCTTGGATGCGCCGATCACCCTGCCCGAGGCGGTCCTGATCGGCGAAACCGTAAGCGAGACCGGTACCAGGCTGCCGTCCTTGCGCCTGCGGACGGTGTCGAAATGGTCGACCCGCTGCCCGGCGCGTATGCGTCCGAGGATGTGGTCCTCTTCGGCCAGGCGATCTTCCGGAATGAGCATGCTGATGTGCTGTCCGATCGCTTCCTCGCTGCTGTATCCGAAAAGCCGCTCCGCGCCTGCGTTCCAGCTCTTGATGTAACCGCTGATATCCTTGCTGACGATGGCATCGTCCGACGACTCGACGATCGCCGCCAGCCGATGCACCTGTTCCTCGGCGCTCTTGTGCTGGGAGATATCGATCAGAATGCTGATCGCTCCGGCGACCTCGCCGGAATCGGAGAGGATGGGGGCAGGATAGGCCAGATACGGGACCACCCTTCCGTCGGGCCGGATCAACGCCGCCTCCACCGCCGCCATTGCCTTCTTGCCGCGCAGGGCGAGAGCCGTCGGCGACTCGTGGCGGCCGAGCGGATCGCCGTTGGGCGTCAAAAGCTTCAGTGCGCCGCACCACTTGGCATCCTTGGGCGGCGTCCGCCCCCACATCTCCACGGCCGCGTCGTTGAACCAGGCGACCGTTCCGTCCGCATCCGTCATGCAGACCGGCACCGCCAGGGCGGCAAGCAGCAGTCGGGGATCGTGCTGGCCGAATTCATCGCGCTTCGCCGCGGGCGTCGGAGCTTCGTCGGGCGCAAGGGACGGACCCGTCATTTCAACCATGTCTGTCCCACTTCCCCGCGATGCGGTTCGCACGCCTTCACCGCTGCGATGGCCGTATGCGCCCGGCATGATCGGTTCGTGTCCATGTCAGTTCAGGCTCGTGCCGGTGTAGCGCTGCCGCACGGCCTCGGCGATCGCCGCCCGGCTCTCCGGGGGTGCCAGGTCGGCATTCCGCTCGATCGAACGCGCCTCGGCCGCGAGCTTCTTGTCCTTGACCTTGTCGCGGAACCACTCCGAGTAGTCGCCGGCGCGGAGGTGGTGTTCCCAGGTGGCGTCGTCGACGCCCTCGGCAATGTGCAGGAACATCATCAGGTTTTGGGCCTTCAGCCTGAGGGCACCTTCAGGGCCGCGGAAGTAGAAGCTGTTGTCGCCCAGGTCCCCCTCGGCATATTTGCGCTTGTGGCGCTTGCGCGCCTGCTTGGGCCTGTCGACGTTGAGCGGCTTCGCCGGCCGGTCCGAGCAGCGGTCCCAGAACAGGACCTGCTGTTCCGACAGCGGCGTGATCCCCTCCGGACGATCGATGCCGACGGCCTCGGAATAGGCGGAGAACACCTGGTCCGCCTCCGGCCCGAGCCCCACGACCACGTCCACGGTTTTGAGGACGTCCTTGGACACGAGGTCGGGGTGGACCGTGATCAGGATGGTCGCCGGCAGTTCCTTGGGAAGGGCAAAGCTGTCGCCGACCCGCGCGGCAGGCAGGAGATGATGCGCCTCGTCGATGACGAGCCAGTGCGGCCGGCCGGTCCTCGCACGCAGCGAGGCCAGCTCGGGCAACAGCTTGGCGAAATAATCGGGCCGCTCGTCGGTCTTGAGCCCGAGCATGTTGACCGCGACGTTGTTGGCCGGCTTGGCGAGCAGGTCCAGGATCTCGCGCACGCTCGGCGGCGTTTCCGCGTCGCCCACCACGACCACGTCCTCGAGGTGCTCGTAGTCACCCTCCGGGTCAAGCACGCAGAACTGATAGGATTTCTTGACGAAGCGCTCGATGAGAAGCATCGCGAGCGTGGACTTGCCGATGCCCGAAGTCCCGGCGATCAGCATGCCGCCGCCATAGGGCGAGATCGCCGAGATCGCGCCTGCGGCGTCGGTACCGACCTTCACGCGCTGCCTGATCGTGTTCATCAGTTCGGCGTCGCGGGACAGGATCCTGCCCGTCAGTTCCGCGACGCCGGCACCGCGCGCCGCGAGCGTCGTACGGTCGGCCGTCTGCTTGACCGTCGGCAATGCGTTCGCCACGGCCACGCCGTAGCCGACCGCGCGCAGGAAGGCGTGGTCGTTCTCCGCGTCGCCGATGCCGACGACATTGTGCGGCGACAGCTCCAGGTCGGCGAGCGCGGCGGCAAGCCCGGTCGCCTTGTTGACGCCGCTCGGCAGGATCATCACGGCACCCTTGTTGAAGATGATCTCGAGTTCGAGGCCGAGCCTGCGTATTTCCTCGAGCACGATCGTCTCATTGGGCACCAGCGTGGCGACGATGGTGCGCCCCACATATAGGGGCACGACGCCTCTCCGGCGCAGGCATTCGACGAACGCCTGCGGCGGAGGGGGTGCCAGCGGCCGCTCCTTCTTTGTCGCTGGCGTGTAGAGCAGCGCACCGTTCTCCGCGACGATCCGGTCGAAGATGTCGTGCTCGGGAAAGACCCGTTCGAGGTCCGGCAATTCGCGCCCCGTCACCAGGATCAGCTTCCGCCCAGATTCCTTGAACTTCACCACGGCCGCCAGCGTGTCCTCGGTGACGGTGCCGTGGTCGGCGAGCGTTTCGTCATAATCGGTGGCAAGGGCCAACGCATACATGGGGTTATGCCGGTCGTTACAGGGTCGTTCAATAATCGGGCAGGCCGGAGTTCGTTCCCGAGTCTCCGACAAAATGCGGTCGGCGAGACCGATTCCGCGGGGAACCATCGGCGCCGCGATCGATTTCAGGATCGGGCGGACGTGCAAGAGGCCGAAGGACGAGCGATGAAGATTGCCCAGGTTGCTCCGCTTTACGAAAGCGTGCCGCCGCGGCTTTATGGCGGAACCGAGCGGATCATTTCCTTCTTGGCTGATGGGCTTGTCGAGGCCGGCCACGACGTCACGCTCTTTGCAAGCGGCGATTCAACCACGCGTGCCGCCCTGGCGGCGACCCGTGATTGCGCCCTGCGTCTCGATCCGAACCCGCCGACCTCGGCGATCGCGGCGCATCTGGCGCAGTTGCACGAGGTCCGCAGACGCGCGTCGGAATTCGACGTCATCCATTTCCATCTCAGCCACTTCCTGCATTTCCCGTTCTTCGAGGACATCGCGTGGAAGACGGTGACGACCCCGCATGGCCGGCTCGACTATCGCGATCTCGCCGGCGCCTATGGGCTCTGGCCGCGCTTTCCGATGATCTCGATCTCCAACAACCAGCGTCTGCCCCTCGCCGGCGCCAACTGGCTCGCCACCATCCACCACGGCCTGCCGGCCCGCCCGCACTCACAGCCTCAATGGAATGGAGAGGGCGGTTACCTGGCCTTTCTCGGGCGGGTCTCCCGCGACAAGCGGCCCGACAGGGCGATCGAGATCGCGCTGCGGAGCGGCTATCGCCTCAGGATAGCCGCGAAGATCGGCGACGATGACCAGCACTATTTTCGCGAGACGGTCGAGCCACTGGTCGACGGGACGAACGTCGAATTCATCGGAGAGATCGGCGAGGCCGAGAAGGACGAATTCCTCGGCAAGGCCACGGCTCTGCTGTTTCCGATCGACTGGCCGGAGCCTTTCGGCCTGGCGGTGATCGAGGCGATGTCCGTGGGCACGCCGGTCGTCGCCTGGAACTGCGGCGCGACGGGCGAGATCGTCGACGACGAGACCGGCGCCGTCGTCGACACGATCGAGGCGGCGGTGGTGGCTGTCCATCGCGTCGCAAGGCTTGACCGCGCCCGGATTCGCGCGGTGTTCGAACGGCGCTTCGGGGCCGAACGAATGGTCGGGCAATACGCCGATGCCTATGCGCGCCTGCTGGCCATGCACGGCGCCTGACGTCTTGCGGATCAGGGATCGAACGACCCGAGGGATGGGATGAATGGCACAACTCGACGAACGCCAGCTTGATCCAGCGGTCGCGCTCGCGACGCTCGACGACGCGCCGCCGCGCAACCCGCACCGGCAGTTCGCCTTGAAACATGGCGACTGCTTCGTCGTCACCAATGATCGAGGCGACATCCAAGGCCGGGGCGACGGCCTGTTTCGCGACGACACGCGCGTCCTGTCCCTGTTACGGCTGACGGTTGGCGGAAGGGAGCCCACCCTTCTCGGCGCGTCGCTCAGCCACGACAACATCATCTTCACCGCCAATTTGACGAACGTGCCGCTGGAGCTCGAGCCGGCCCCGCCGATGCCGCAAGGCGTGCTGCACATCGAACGCTCTTGCCTGCTTTGGGACGACCGCATGTTCGAGCGGATCAGGCTGTCCAACTACAGCGACCGCGACATCCAGGTTCCCGTTGCCCTGGAGTTCGATGCCGACTTCCGCGACATGTTCGAGGTGCGCGGCACCACGCGCCTGAAACGGGGCAAGACCTTCGCCAGCGAGACGTCGGCGGGCCATGTCCTGCTGCGTTACGAGGGGCTCGACGGCGTGGTCCGCCAGTCGGTCATTTCCTTTTCCGAGCAGCCGGTGCAACTGAGCGCCACGCGCGCCGAATTCCGCCTGGAACTGCCCAGGCGCGACGGACGCTCGCTCTTCGTCGAAGTCGGCGCGGAACACGTCGACCGGCCGAGCCGCGAGCGCTACCGCTCGGCGGCCGCCCGTGCGCGCTGGCGGATGCGGGCCAAGAGCCGGCATGGCGCAACCCTTCACAGTTCGGGCCGGGTGTTCAACGAGTGGCTGTCGCGCGCACGCGCCGACATCGCGCTGCTCACGACCGAATTGCCCACCGGCCCCTATCCCTATGCGGGCATTCCCTGGTTTTCGACCGCGTTCGGACGCGACGGCGTGATTTCCGCCCTGCAGATGCTATGGCTCAATCCCGGCCTGGCGAAGGGAGTGCTGGCCTTCCTGGCGCAGCATCAGGCCACCGAGACGCTGCCGTTCAGCGATTCCCAGCCCGGCAAGATCATGCACGAGACGCGCAAGGGCGAGATGGCGGTGCTCAGCGAACTGCCTTTCGGCCGCTACTATGGCGGGGTCGATACCACGCCGCTCTACGTCTACCTGGCCAGCGCCTATGCCCGGAGGACCGGCGACATGGCCTTCATCGACGGCCTGTGGCCCTCCCTTTGCGCTGCTGCCGGCTGGATAGACGCCATGAGCGCGCTCGACGAACATGGCTTCGTCACCTATCAGCGCGCCGCCGAATCCGGGCTCGCCAATCAGGGCTGGAAGGACAGTTTCGATGCGGTCTTCCACGCCGACGGCCGCATCCCGAGGGGGCCGATCGCGCTTGTCGAGGTGCAGGGCTACGTCTTCGCCGCCTATCGTGGCCTGGCGGAACTGGCGACAATTCGCGGCGAGACGGCCCTCGCCCAGCACTGGAGCGACCGCGCCGAACGCATGCGCAAGTCGGTCGAACGCCATTTCTGGATGGACAAGCGCAATTTCTACGCCATGGCGCTGGATGGCGACGGCAAGCGGTGCGAGGTCCGGGCATCGAACGCCAGCCACCTGCTCTACGTCGAGCTGCCGGCGCCCGAGCGGGCCCGGGCGCTCGCCGATGAACTGCTCACGGCGTCGTTCCATACCGGATGGGGCATTCGCACGCTTGCCGACGACGAGGTTCCCTTCAACCCGATGTCCTATCACAACGGCTCGATATGGCCCCACGACACGGCCATCTGCGGCGCCGGCATGGCACGCTACGGCGCCCGCGATGCGGTGGTAAGGCTGATGAGCGGCACTTTCGAAGCGGCCGTGCATTTCAACATGCGGCTGCCCGAACTGTTCTGCGGCTTCACCCGCTCGCCCGGCGAGGCGCCGGTGGCCTATCCCGTCGCCTGCCTGCCGCAGGCGTGGTCCTCCGGATCGGCATTCATGCTCATGCAGGCTTGCCTCGGCATCGAGATCGACGGCTTCAGGGGCGAGATCCGCGTGACCCGCCCGCGGCTGCCCATCGGCATCGACCACCTGTCCGTACGGCGCCTCGGTGTCGGCAATGCCGAGGTCGATCTGCACTTCCAGCGGGTGGGGGATCGCGTCGCGGCCTTCCTCGATTCGCGCGACGAAGGGCTTGCGCCGCTGGTGGTGCGCAGCTGATCAAATCGGCGATCCCTGGGAACCCATCGCCGTCACGGGAGTTCTCACTGCGTGCCGCATGGCACGGCACCATTCCAGAAAAGTCCGGCAACGCCACCAGCGGTATGACTGTTGAGACTGCATTCTTGACCTTGATAGGCCTGGCCGCCGCCGCATTGGCGATATCGGTCGTGGCGATGTGGACGTCGCTTGCCGCCCTGCGGCGCGGCTCGGGTCTTCGGCTGACCCAGTCGGAGATCGATCAAAACGCGCCTTTACGCGCGGTCGAGCAGCCTCGTCCGATGGACGAGCCGCCGCGGCAGCTGCTGCCGGAATTCGAGCAGAACAGCCGTGTGGCCGACAGCCCCCTCACCGCCTGGTCGCCCGAGATGATGCGCCATGTGATAGACAGCGAACTGCCCGACGCCGAGATCATCCTCGTCTCCAACAGGGAGCCCTACATCCACAATCTGAAGGACGGCAAGGTCGAACTCATCGTCCCGGCCAGCGGCCTCGTTTCGGCGTTGGAGCCGGTCATGCGCGCCTGCGCGGGCACCTGGATCGCCCACGGTGGCGGCACCGCCGATCACATGGTCGTCGACGAGCACGATCGCGTCCCGGTTCCGCCGAGCCGGCCGGCCTATACGCTGAGCCGCGTGTGGCTGAGCGAAGAGGAGCAGGAAGGCTACTATCTCGGCTTTGCCAATGACGGACTTTGGCCGCTCTGCCACATCGTCTTCACCCGGCCGGTGTTCCGTGAATCCGACTGGGAGGCCTACAAGGCGGTCAACCAGAAATTCGCCGACCGCATCGTCAAGGAGGCCCGCGGCCCGGACCCCGTCGTCCTGGTCCAGGACTACCACTTCGCGCTCCTGCCCCGCATGGTGCGCGACAAGCTGCCCGAAGCGACCATCATCACCTTCTGGCACATTCCGTGGCCCAATTCGGAAGTCTTCAGCATCTGCCCCTGGCGGGAGCAGATCCTCGACGGCCTGCTCGGCAGCTCGATCGTCGGCTTCCACATCCAGTTCCACTGCAACAACTTCACCGAAAGCGTGGATCGCTTCCTGGAAAGCCGCATCGAGCGCGAGCATTCGTCGATTTCCCATGGCGGCCAGACCACGCTGGTGCATCCCTATCCGATTTCCATCGAATGGCCGCCGATGGCGTTGCAATCGCAGCCTTCGGTGGAGGAGTGCCGCGAGACGATATTCTCGCGCCTCCATCTCGACCCGCGGGCGAGGCTGCTGGTCGGCGTCGAGCGGCTGGACTACACCAAGGGCATCGTCGACCGCTTCCTTGCCCTGGAGCAATTGTTCCTGCGCCATCCGGAATGGATCGGCCAGCTGGTCTTCCTGCAGATTGCAGCGCCCAGCCGCGGTACCCTGCCGGCCTACAGGCACCTGCACGAGGAATGCCTGGCGTTCGTCGAGGATTTCAACGACCGCTTCGGCAACGACACCTATCGCCCGATCGTGTTGCTCGACGAGCATCACAACCAGGGCGACATCTACACCGCCTACCGCGCCGCGGATGCCTGCGTGGTCAGCAGCCTGCATGACGGCATGAACCTGGTGGCGAAGGAGTTCGTCGCCTCGCGTGACGACGAACAGGGCGTGCTGATCCTCAGCACGTTCGCCGGAGCCTCGCGTGAACTCCTGGATGCGCTCATCGTCAATCCCTTCGACCCGGCCGCGATGGGCGAAGCGATGCTGCGTGCCATAACCATGCCCCCCGACGAACAGCGCGAGCGGATGCAAAGGCTGAGGGAAGTCGTCCGCACCAACAACGTCTACCGATGGGCGGGCGCCATGCTGCAGGATGCGGCACGGCTGCGCAAACGCCATCGCGCGCCCGGCGCCGACAACGGTACCGAGGCCGCTGCCGCGATCGTCTCCTCGACCTTCCTCGATCGCCTGCTCGCCAGGCGCCGGCAACCGCCACCCAACAATGTCGGGCGTCGCGCCGGTTCACGCAACTAGGGCCCGGTTCCGAAAAGATGGATGCCGGCAATCGGACCCTACGCCGTCTGCTGCACGACCAGGGTCAATACCCCCTCGTCGGTCACGCCCGCCGCGACGACCTGGCTGGGATCCAAGCCGACGGAAGCCAGGGTCAGCACGGCCTGGCGTGAGTTGCCGACGACGCTTTGCAGCTCCTTCAACTGCGCTGCGTCGGTCTCGTTGACGATGTCGCCCACCTCCTTCTGGGTCGACGGCGGCAGCGTCTCGAACTGAATGACCACCACGTCCGAATAGACCTGGTCGGGGTCGAGGGCGGGTACCTGGAACGGCTGGGTCTGCTGCGGCGCGGACAAGTCCTGCGCCATGGCGGAAGCTGGCAGCAGTGCTGCCAGGATGATCAAGGGTACGACAACACGTCTCATGGGTGCCTCCTCGGAAGAGACCGATGCTCCGATGCAATCGAACTCCTAACCTTGGCCAGGTCGAAATGGTTCCGCTCGGCGCGCGAGGCCCCGGCCGATGCGACAAGACGGCCCTACCTGTGCCGGGTCCGCACGACTGCAAGGACCGCCTGGTCAACTCGCTATTGGCGCTGGCGCTGCTCGAGCGCCCTGATCTCCCTTGCGATCTCGGCCAGCTGGACGGACCAGGGATCGTCGTCCGCGCCGGCGAAGAGCGCGCGGTCGAGGCTCCGAATGCTCACTTCCAGGTCGCGAAGCCGCGTGATCTTGTCCCTAGGCGAAAGGGTTCGGTCGTTGACGATGCTGGCGAGAGACAAGTGTGCCTCCCTTCGATTTTCGGCCGCTGGCGCCGGGCTCAGCCGTAGAAGCGCTGCGCCATGATCGCGTCGAGCTTGCTGCGCGAGGGGCCATAGCGCTTGATCAGCGCTGCGGCCTCGCCGCGGGAGAGGTCGTATCTGTCGGCAAGGTCTGCCACCTCGTATTCCTGCGCGGCGGAAACACGTTTTCGATCTTCCTTGGTCTTCGTCGGGTCGTCGGGCATGATCAGCCCTCCTTGAAATGGCGTTGGCAGGCGAGGCCGCCGCGCTGGCGCGGCAGCCTCGGCAGCCCTAGGCCGCCAGTGCCTTGCGATTGGCCGAGCTGTCGGCGATCTTCGTCAGGTCCTTGTCGGTCGTCTCCTCCTCGGCAAGCGTCAGCCCGAGGAGCTTGGCAGCGTCGGGCAGCTTCATGATTTCGGCCCAGCGCCGCAGGGTTCCGTAGCGGGTGATCTCGTAGTGCTCCACCGCCTGTGCCGCCGAGATCAGGCCGGCATCGCCCGCGGCCGTGTCCTTGAATTCGTCGAGGATTTCCTCGCCTTCCTCGATGATGCCGTCGATGGCGGGGCAGGTCTTGCCCTGGACCCGCTTGCCGATGATCTCGAACACCTGCTCGAGCCGCTCGACATGGCCCTCGGTCTGGTCGCGGTGCTTCTCGAACGCGGCCTTGAGTTCCTTGGACTGCGCGCCGCGCGCCATCTTCGGCAGCGTCCGCAGGATCTTGCGCTCGGCATAGTAGATGTCCATCAGCGCGTCATGAAACAGGTCTTCGAGACCTTTCTCCTTGCTTGGCATTTTCGGCTCCTTCGATTCAGCCCCCGACCTTGGATCAATGACGGTGCGTGGCGAAGGTTCCCCGCATTCGCTGCACGCCACGGCGACTGGTTCCTGTGAACCAAATGCCGGCACGCGGCGTTGTCTGCCATCGACCCAACCCGAGACGAACTCCGTGGACCCGCATCTGTTTCGATTGGCCAGTTTTCTGTCCCGCCCGCCCGGCTTCTATTTGTTGATAGCGGCCATGGGCTTCTGTACGGCGTTGATCCCCTTCGGCCTGACCGACATCGTGACCTATGCGCTGTCGGTGGCGGCGATCCTGATCACCGGCGTGGTGCTGATCCAGGGCAATCGCGACACCGCGGCGATCCACGCCAAGCTGGACGAGATCGTCTTGAGCCTCAACGAGGCACGGAACCACGTGGTCGGGCTTGAGCACTCCGACGCAAAAGACATCAAGAGGACGCTCAAGCAGATAGAACACGAGGCGGCGACAAACGGCCAGCCGTCCGTGCCTGCCGCCAGCCGTCCGTGCCTGCCGCCAGCCGGCGCGGCAGGCCGCAATCCTGATCGAGGCCGGCTTGCGGCAAATGCACGACGTGGAACCTGCCGGGGGGCATAGTTGGGTTGGCGCGTGCCGGCTTCTCAATGCGCCCTTTTGAGGTGGTCGTGCAGGACGTTGATCTCTTCCCAGCCGAATTGGGCGCCCGACTGGGTCACGATGCTTGCTGCCGGATGCTGCTTGGTCAGCGGCGCGCAGACCGCATGGCGCAATGCCTGCGAGAGGTGGCCGAAAAAGACGCCGTGGGTGAACCGGTTTTCATAGAAGGTCGCCGGCTCGTCGAGATCCACTCGCTTGCCTCGAAGCTCCATCTTCAACTCCATGTGCAGTCGCCCCCGCCGCTCTTTGGGGAATTCAAAACCCGTAGGGCGATGAACGGTTCCAGGGAGAACGAAGAAGTGATTGTTCTGGCCGGCCAGGCGGCGATTTGAGCGAATGCCGGTCATCCGTGGTGACGCAGCCTTCGGCGCGGCCGGGTCGCCAAAATGACAAACCCGGCGTGTTACCGCCGGGTTTGCACCATTCATTGCATCGGCCGATCAGAACGAGGCGTCGAGCCGCAGGAAGCCGCTGAACGAGCCGTCGCGCTCCACACTGGTGACCGGATCGATACCCTCGTAGCTGTCGCCGTCATTGTAGTTGAGGGCCAGCTTGGCGTTCAGGTTCTCAACGATCTTGTAGTCGACGACGGCGCCGACCGCCCAGTCGTCGTTGCCGAGTTCGACGGTCTCGTTGGTGGCGAAGTTGCCGGTGTGGCGGTCGCCGAAGTACTGGCCGCCGGCGCCGACCGACAGCCGGTCGTTGACGGCGTACTTGACATAGCCGCCGACCGACCACTCGTAGCCGGAGTACGGAGCGAGCAGGCCGAACCAGGTCGCGCCCGTCTCGTAGGTCGCGATCGCCTGGAGCGTCACGGCATCCGTCGCCTTGACGTTCACGATGCCCTTGAGCGCGACTTCCGAGAAGCGATCGTCATAGCCGGCGTAGAGATTGACCGAGCCCCAGCCCTGGGCGATCGACACCTTGCCGGTGACGAGCGGCACGTAGTCGTAGTTGGTGCGCTCTTCTTCCAGGCCGACCGACACCGCGATGCCGTTGCCGGCGTCGAAGGTGTAGCGGATCTGGTTGATGAAGGTGCCGCCGCCCTTGTCGAACTCGCCGTCGACGCCGCCGTCGAACAGCGTGTCGTTGCGTCCGATCATCAGGCCGCCGAGCTCGAAGTAGGCATAGCGGATCCACATGGCGGTGGTGTCGCTGTAGGTGGGCGTGAATTCGCCGCCGTCGTTCTGCCAGTGCAGCTCGATGTAGCGACGGAAGGTGCCGTATTCGGTCTCCGAACGCGCGTCGAGCTTCAGGCGCGCAGCCGAGTACTTCCGCCAGCCGTCATCGTTGTCCGACCAGTCGATCTGATAGCGAACCAGGCCGCCGACCTTCAGGCAGGTCTCGGTGCCGGGAATGTAGTAGAACCCCGCGCCATAGACGTCGCAGATGCGGACGTATTCCATCGGCTCCGGCTCGGCAACGACGACGGCGTCGGCCGCACGGGCGCCGGAAACTGCGAGCAGAGCCGCAGCGGAACTGAGAGCAAGTCTCTTGATGTCCATTATGTATCCTCAGGTAAAAGAAATAAACAACGGCACGAAACCTTTTCTCAATTCGAGAAATACCTCCCGCGCCCTCGGCGATTGGAAATGAGATCACGTCGGTCTCCATTTCCAAGGATGGTTTCATATACATCCGTCGCGATTCTTCAAAAACAAAACGGCATTAATTTCCAAATGATGTATCTCATTATAATATAATAGTGATATTAAAACCACAGTTATTGTACAAATAATACATACTATACATTTGGCACAAACGGAACGTTATTATTTTTACTTCAGATCGTCACTTACGACTCAGTTCATTTTGACCTTTTCGGCATGCGGGCAAAATTAGGATGCGGCGGAATGTTCCTTCGCCGCTGCTATGACGTCGGCCACGATGTCCTGCTTGAGCAGCTCAATCGGAATGCGGCCGCCGAGCCCGGGCGAAGGCTGGATCAGCCAGAACCAGGCAAGCCGCGGATGCGGGATATGCGAAAGCACTTCGCGGATGCCCGACGCGGGTCTTCCGTCGACGAACTGGGCCAGCGGAAACACATGACGCTGTCTGCCCTTGCGCAAGGCGACGACCTCGTTGCCGCGATACCACCGGTGCAGGGTCGATCGCGGTATCCGAAGGTGCTCCTCCAGATAGGTCGATCCGGCCACGCGACCCGCCCAGTCTTCTATGACCATCGCTTCCAGGTCGCCGCTGGTCGGTTGATTTGGGGATGGAATGCCGCTCGTCGACGCGGCCGGTCTTCCGGCGCCACCGCCTTCGCTCGCCATACGCGCGGCCTCTGCGGCGAGCGCGCGCACAAACTGCGAGGCCAGGGCTGCCAGGTCGGGCCGCATGCCCCCCACGGATTGCAGACTCACCTGCGATGAACAATCCCCGCCCACCCCGCTTTCGCCAGGGACCTTTCCGGCAGCGAGATACCCATCAATATGAAATACATCATTATTGACAATCTTCTTTATTTCGTTGAAGAATGAATCTGTAAGGTTATTTATTATATTAGAAATGTGAGATTGAACATCTTCATTCATGCCGGTCTATTCCTCCACTTCATCAGGCGGGTAGATCTCGAATGCCTGTCCCGGAGCTCAAACGACTGGAGCCCCGGATCCCCTCGGTCGGCGATCGGTAGCCGCTGCTAGTCCAACGCCTGGGCGGCAGTCGCAAATGGCGCCACGGCCGGCATTGCGGCATTTGCCCGGAACCACTTCATCGATTTCCTCCCTTCGATGTCGCCTTCCATGTCCCCCAGGCGTCCCCGCCCGGGAGGTCGACCTGCGCAGCAGGTACACAAATTCATGCCTACAACGCCTTCCAGGCGGTCCACATGGTCGATCCGGACGATGTCGTAAGCATTGTTGACGAACAGGGCCGCTCTCAACGACCCGATGCGCCGCCGCGTCGCAGCACGACGGATTGAGAAGTCGCCTCGGGCACTATAATATCCGGCGATGCTCAGTCTGAGGCGCGCATTGGCTTTCTGTCTGGCGGTCATCTTTGCCGCCGGGCTGAGCGTGTCTCCCATCCAGGCCAGCGACATGTCGGTCAAGATGACGACCATGTCGGATATGAGCATGCCGATGGACGGCGACTGCATCGGATGCCCGGACAAGGGGACGGACAACGGCAAGGCCATGCCCTGTCCTTACGCCTGTGCTGTTCCGCTTGCGGGCCTGTTGCCCACACCCGTTGCCTACGACATAGTGGCGCCGCAATCCGAACCGGCTCCGAGCCTGTCGGCCGAGCCGGACGGACGAGCGGCGGTTCCCGACCCTCATCCTCCCAAACCTTTCGCGCTGATCTGAACGGGGAAGCCCCCAGGGCTTCCGAGCGTGTCGCAAACATCCGCCCCTGCTGGGCCTGATGTGAATTGCCCATGGCCGGCCAGGCTTTCGCCTGTGCGCCGCCCGTGCACGACCAATGCGGAAGGTTTGGAATGACTGATTTATTGAATTTCGGCATGTCCCGGAGGGCCCTCCTTCGGGCAGGTGCATGCCTTGCCGTCGCGGCCACTGGCCTGGAGACGACTGCGGGGAACGCCGCGCCGACGACGGAATATCGGATCGCGCCGGCCCCCGGCCGCGCTCGCCTCAAGGGAAGCGACGCTCCGGAGACGGCCGTCTGGTCCTACGACGGGCAGATTCCCGGCCCGGAGATCCGGTTGCGGCAGGGAGAGCCTGTCCGCATCCTGGTCGAGAATGGGCTCGGGGAAGACACGACCGTCCACTGGCACGGCATCAGGTTGCCGAACGCGATGGACGGCGTGCCGGGCCTGACCCAGCCGCCGATCCGGCCCGGCGAGAGCTTCCTCTACGAATACACGCCGCCCGATGCCGGCACCTTCTGGTACCACCCCCACGCCAACAGCCTGCAGCAGCTTGGCCGGGGGCTGGCCGGGGCCCTGATCGTCGAGGAGGCGGAACCGATCCAGGTCGATCGAGACCTTCTCTGGGTGCTCGGCGACTGGCGGCTGGACCCGGAAGGTCAGATCGCTCCCGGCTTCGGCAGCCCGATGGAAGCGGCGATGTCGGGCCGCGTCGGCAACACCGTGACGCTGAACGGGCGAGCGCCTGCCGACCTGGAAGTGCGGGCCGGCGAGCGCATCCGCCTGCGCCTCGTCAACACGTCGCTCGCCCGCATCATGGCCCTGCGGTTCGAGCGCCACAGGCCCGTCGTCGTCGCCGTCGACGGACAGCCCTGCGATCCGCATGAGCCGGCGGACGGCCGCCTTTTGCTCGGCCCCGCCATGCGCCTCGACCTCGTCGTCGACATGCTGGGCGAGCCCGGCAAGCGCTACGCAATCCGCGACGACTTCTACGAAGGGCTTGGCTACGAGTTGACGGGCTTCGCCTACTCCAGCCAGCCCCCGTTGCGCGAAAACCCGCTCGATGCGCCGCTCCGCCTGCCGCCCAACCCATTGCCGGAACCGGATGTCCGGAACGCGACGCGGCACGAACTGCTGCTCGAGGGCGGCATGCCCGGCATGAACAACATGCAAGGTGGCGCCGGCATGCAGGGCGTGGCCAAGATGATGTCCGGCGGCATGGGCGGCATGAAGCACGGCCAGGCCGTGTGGTCGATCAACGGCACCGCCATGACCGGCGACGGTCACGCCGGGATGCAGCCGCTCGTGACCCTAGCAAGAGGGCAGAGCCACTTCGTCACCCTGCGCAACCGCACCGCCTGGTGGCACCCGATGCACCTCCACGGCTTCAGCTTCCGAGTGCTCAGCCGGAACGGTGTGGCCGTCCCCAACAACCAGTGGGCCGACACGGTGCTTCTGGCTCCGGACGACAGCGTCGACATCGCCTTCGTCGCCGACAATCCCGGCGACTGGATGCTGCATTGCCATGTCACCGACCACCAGACCGCCGGCCTGATGACGGTGCTGCGTGTGGAATGACCAGGCAAGACATGAACGTCACCACCTCAATTGACCACACCGAAAGGAAGACAAAAATGCTTAGAACTCTCGCCACCATGGCCCTTCTCGCAACCAGCCTCACCACCGTCCATGCCGCCGAGGCGCGCAAGGCCGTGCTCTACAAGAACCCCCAGTGCGGCTGCTGCGAAGGCTACGCCGACTATCTGCGCCAAAATGGCTTCGAGGTGGAGGTCAAGCCGAGCAACGATCTCGCCGAGATCAGCCGCAAGGCCGGCGTGCCGGCCGACTTCCAGGGTTGCCACACGACCTTCATCGACGGCTATGTCGTCGACGGCCACGTGCCGGTGAAGATCGTCGAAAAGCTGCTCACCGAGCGCCCCGAAATTGCCGGCATTGCGCTTCCCGGCATGCCGATGGGATCGCCGGGCATGGGCGGCGAGAAGACCGAGCCCTTCACCGTCTATGCTCTCCCCAAAACCGCCGGAGAGCCCGCGGTCTACGCGACGGAATGACAGGCGATGAACAGGAGGAGTTTCGCTTTCTCAGGGCATCCGCCTCTCTTGCCACCCTTGATCGGAAGGATGCGCGAAGTTCTGCTTGGCATCGTCGCGATGCTGCTCGTCGGTGCGCTCGTCGCACCGGCCGCAGCCCACTCTCTCGATGAAGTCGACGCCATGCTCGGCGACAAGGAAAAGTACTTCCAGCCGATCGACAAGCCCGGTCCCGACTTCGCCTTGCAGACGGCGGACGGCCGCGCCGTCGGCCGCGCCGATCTCAGGGGCAAGGTCGTGGTGCTGCATTTCATCTACACCTCGTGTCCGGACGTCTGCCCGCTTCATGCCGAGAAGATCGCCGGGGTCCAGAAGCTGGTGAACGCCACGCCGATGAAGGACCGGGTGACCTTCGTGACGGTCACGACGGACCCGACCAACGACACGGCCGCGGTCATGCGCGACTACGGTCCCACGCACGGTCTCGACCCCGCCAACTGGCTGTTCCTCACGGCAAGGACCGGCGACCCCGAGGATACCACCCGCAAGCTGGCCGAGCAGTTCGGACACAAGTTCCAGAGGACCGCGGACGGCTACCAGATGCACGGCATCGTCACCCACGTCATCGACCAGGAAGGGAACTGGAAAGCCAATTTCCACGGCCTCAACTTCGACGACGTCAACTTCGTGACCTTCGTCAACGCGCTGACCAACGGCACCTCTCGTCCGCACGGGCACGCCGAAAAGAAGTGGTGGGATTTCTTCTGACGGGCCGCAGTGCTGGCAACCTGACCTCGAGGAGGCCCACGGGCCTCCTCGGGGCACGGGCCCGCAGGTGACGGCTGGCGTTCGACGCAATGGGACGTGTGAAAATGCCGTTGACCTTCCATTTGCAGAAAGGTGCACCTTTGAACAATGGAAGCCGGAGCCATGGCACATCAACAACCTGCGCTTGACGAGGCGATCGTCGCGGCATTCACGGTGGCCGTCAGCATCGGACGGGATGACGTCGCCGACCTGCTGCTGCGCGCGCTGGAGTGTCTCTGCGGCGGTCCCGAGACCGGTGGCGCCAACGCCGCCTACAGGATCATCCTGCGCTCCGAACCAGGCGAGCCTGGCCGCGGAATTCCAGCTCCCGGCGCGGCCCGCGGCAAGCGGCCAACCCATTGAGGGATCGCCTCGACTGGAGTGACCGGCATGCCGAAGCGATCAATTCGCCTGGCTCGGTACACTTCCAACCACAGCACCGATACGATAGTTCCCGCCGAGCCTTGAAGCGAGCCGCGCTCAGCGCGCCGTGACGGCCGGCAGGTTCGCCAGTCCGCCTTCGAAGACATCCCGCACCAGGGCCGCGGTGGCGCGGTCGGCCTCGGCGGGTTGGGCGCTGCCGGCGGGCCGCTGGAACTCGCCCGACCACAGCACCGCGCTGCCGCCCGCCTCGCCCGGCTCCACCCACATCTCGGCGACATAGTTGCTGAGCGGCAGGCTGGTCTTGACGATGCGGTAGCGGTACCACCTGCGCGCCTCGTCATAGGCCAGAAGCTCGCTGATGACGAAGCCGCCGCCCTTCACCTGGAACTCCCTGACGGCCAGGGGCTTGCCGTTCTCCCCGACCAGCAGCACGGTTGCCTCGGTTGCCGGGTGCCAGAGATGGATGCCGTCGAAATCCTTGATCGCATCCCAGGCCCGCTGCGGCTCGGCATCGAGGGCGATCCGGGATGCGTAGCGCAGCACCGGGCGTTCCGGTGTCACGGCTTGTATGTTTGTGGGCATGGTTCCTCCCTCCATGTAATTGACTTCGGTCGACGCGGCCCGAGGCGGGACTGCCACCCCGGGCCGGGATCGTTAGAACGGGTAGGCCGGCGGGGCGTTGCGGATCGTCAGCCACTGCCACTGGGTGAACTCGTCTATGTTGCTCGGGCCGCCGATGCTGGTGCCGTTGCCGGAGGCGCCCACCCCGCCGAACGGGTTGATCACCTCGTCGTTGACGGTCTGGTCGTTGATGTGCAGCAGCCCGGCGCGCAGCCGGTCGCCGACCGCCATGGCGCGGCCGATGTCGGGCGAGATCACCGCCGCCGACAGGCCGTATTCGGTGCGGTTGGCGAGTTCCACCGCCTCGTCGTCGCCATTGAAGGAGGTGACGCAGGCGACCGGCCCGAAGATCTCCTCTTCGAAGGCGGCCATGCCCGGCTGGACGCCGGCAAGCACGCTCGGCGCGTAGAACAGCTTGTCATACGTGCCGCCGGCCAGGAGCCGCGCGCCCTGCTCGACCGAGGTCTTCACCACGCGGTCGATATGGTCGAGCTGGGCCTTGTTGATGATCGGGCCGAGCGCGACGTTGTCCGTCGCCGGGTTGCCGACCGGCAGGGTCTTCGCCTTCTCGGCAAGTGCGGCCGTGAACGCCTCGAAGATCGGCGCCTCGACCAGGATGCGGCCGGACGACATGCAGATCTGGCCCTGGTGCAGCCAGGCGCCCCAGGCGGCGTTCTTCACCGCCAGCTCGAGGTCGGCGTCCTTGAGGATGACAAGCGTGTTCTTGCCGCCGAGTTCGAGCGACACCTTCTTGAGGTGCCGGCTGGCGTTCTCGCCGACGACGCGGCCGGCCTTGGTCGAGCCGGTGAACTGGATCATGGCGATGTTCGGATCGGCGACCAGAGCCGCCCCCGCGTCGCCGGCGCCCGGCAGCACGTGCAGAAGCCCCTCGGGCAGGCCGGCCTTTTCGAAAAGGGCGGCAAAGACCAGCCCGCCGCAGACCGCCGTGCGCGGATCGGGCTTCAGCACCACGGCATTGCCGACCGCGAGCGCCGGCGCCACCGCGCGCATGGCGAGGTAGAGCGGGAAGTTGAACGGCGAGATGATGCCGACCACGCCGAGCGGGCGGCGGCGGGCGAGGTTCATCCGGCCGGTTTCGGAGGGCAGCACCAGCCCCTGCGGCTGCGAGGCGAGCGCGGCGGCTTCGTTCAGCGCCTTGATGCAAAGCTGCGTCTCGAATTCGGCCTTGCCGCGCGCGGAACCGCTTTCGCGGATCAGCCAGTCGACCACGTCGGCGAAGTGCGTTTCGAGCAAGCTTGCTGCCTTGCGGATGACAGCTGCCCGCGCGTCGTAGCTGGCCGAAGCCCAGTCGCGCTGCGCCCTGGCCGCCGTCGCCGACGCCTTGGCGACATCGCCGGCCGATGCCATGCCGATGCGGCCGAGCACCGAACCGGTCGCCGGCTCGATGATGTCGGCCGCCTGCGCGGTGCGCTGCCAGCCGCGCGAATAAATAGTTCCGTCAAGGTGATCGCCTCGGATCAGTTTCGTCTGGGACGATGAGACTGTCTTATCCATGAAATGGCTCCTTATTCCTGAAAATGTGGGCCGGGTCCGGGATGTCCGGCGCTGGAGGCCGCCCGCTCGCGGCCGAGCCTGTCCCCCTTTGCGGCAACAGTGGAACTCAAGAAGTGGTGAAGCAGGCTGGCGACTTCGCCCGGACGCTCAATGCACGGCAGGTGGCCGGCGCCGGCAATCGTGCGGAAGGCCGCAGCGGGAATTCGCCGCGCCGTGTCGGCAACGAGTTCCGGCGGGGTCGATTGGTCCTCTTCGCCGGCGATCACCAGCGTCGGCGCGGCAATGCCGGCAATCGCGCCGGTCAGGTCGGCGTCGCGCAGCGCCCGGCAGGTGTCGGCGTAGCCCGTGGCCGGCGTGCGCTCCAGCATCCGCTGCCAGCCGGCGAAGGCGTCTGCCCGGGTGTCGCGGAAGCCGGCCGAGAACCAGCGTTCCATGATCTGGTCGCCGATCGCAGCGACGCCCCGTTGCATCACGGCCTCGATGCGGGTGTTCCAGGCCTCCGGCGTGCCGATCTTGGCCGCCGTGTCCATCAGCACCAGCCTTTCCACCCGCTCCGGCGCCCGCACCGCGAGCTCCATCGCGATCAGCCCGCCGACCGACAGGCCGCACAGGGCGGCACTCCGCCAGCCCAGGTGATCGAGCAGGCCGACGAGGTCGGCCGCGTGATCGGCGATACCGTTGGGCGACTGTGCGACCTCGCTCAACCCGTGGCCGCGCTTGTCGTAGAACAGGAGGTCGAAATCGGCGGCGAGCGCGTCGGCGACCTCGTCCCAGATCGCCAGGTCCGAGCCGAGCGAATTGGCGAAGACGATCCGGGGGCCGCCCCGGCGGCCGGCGCGGCGAAAATGGAGGACGATGCCGTTGCTTCTGGCGAAGGCCATGATGCGCGCCCTAGTGCAGGCCGAGATGGCGTTCGAGCAGCTCGGGCTGCGCCAGCAGCTCCGGCGGTGTGCCGTCGAACTCGACGCCTCCCCTCGACATCACCACCATGCGGTCGGCGACCTTGGCGAGGTTCTTGATGTCCTTGTCGACGACGATGGTGGCGATGCCCTCGCCGCGGATGACGGCGAGCGTCTTCCAGATCTCCTCCGCCACCAGCGGCGCCAGCCCCTCGGTCGCCTCGTCGATGAGGATGATGTCGGGATTGGTCATCAGCGCCCGGCCGATGGTCAGCATCTGCTGCTCGCCGCCGGAAAGCTGGTGGCCGCCGTTGCCACGGCGCTGGGCGAGGCGCGGAAACACCTGAAGCACGCGCTCCAGCGTCCAGCCGCGCTTGCCGTCGCGGCCGGCGCGCGACGCCATGACCAGGTTCTCGATCACCGAAAGCGAGCCGAAGACGCCGCGTCCCTCGGGCACGAAGGCAACGCCGGCCTGCGAGATCGCCTCCGGCTTCTTGCCGCGGATCGAGCTGCCGTTCAGCTCGATGATGCCCTGGACCCGCGGCACCAGCCCCATCAGCGAGCGCAGCAAGGTGGTCTTGCCCATGCCGTTGCGGCCGATGAGCGCCACCTGCTCGCCGGGCCGCACCGCGAGACTCACGCCGTGAAGGATCTGGCTCGGCCCGTAGAAGCTCTCGAGCCGGTCGACTGTCAGGAGCATGTTCATGCCACTTCCTCCGCTTCTCCGAGATAGGCGGCCCGCACCACCGGATCGCGCCTGACGGCGTCGACCGTGCCCGAGGCGATGACCTTGCCGTCGGCCATGACGGTGAGCCGGTCGGCGATGGCGAAGACCGCGTCCATGTCGTGCTCGACCAGGAGCACGCCCCTGCCCGCCTTCAGCGACGCGATCAGCCCGGTCATGCGGCGCGCCTCGGCGTGCCCCATGCCGGCGAGCGGCTCGTCGAGCAGCACCAGCCGGGGTGCTGTGGCCAGCACCATGGCGACCTCGAGCTGGCGCTGTTCGCCATGGCTCATCGACTTCGCCGGGGTGTCGGCACGGCCTTCGAGGCCGACTTCGGCGAGTGCGGCAAGCGCCGCCTCGCGCACGTCGGCGCGGCGTTTGCCGTCGCAGCGCATGGCCAGCGCGCCAGGCCGCGTCGCCTGGGCGGCCAGCCGAGCGTTGTCGAACACCGTTCGCTCGGGAAAGATCGTGGTCTTCTGGTAGGAGCGGCCGATGCCGCCCCGGCAGCGCTGGTGCGGGCCGCTTACGGTGACGTCGCGGCCGTCGAGCAGGATCTTGCCGTCGGTCGGCCTGAGATCTCCCGACAACAGGTTGATGAGCGTCGACTTGCCCGCGCCGTTGGGGCCGATGACGGCATGGACCTCGCCTTCGCGCACGCTGAGCGAAACGTCCGCGCAGGCGGCGAGCCCGCCGAAACGCTTGCCGAGGCCGCGGGCTTCGAGAACGTCAGCCGGCATTGTTCGCCTCCTTCAGGTTGAGCGCGGGCGTGCCTGTGCGCCTGCCGAGGCCGGCGAGCCGTGCCAGGTCCTGCAGGCCGCCGGGCGCGACCAGCACCAGCGCGATGATGATCAGGCCATAGACGAGCTTCCAATCGTCGATGAAATACTTCAGCCCCTCCTCGAGCCCGGTCACGACCAGGGCGCCGGCGAGCGGCCCGGCGACGCGGCGCGTGCCGCCGAGCACGACCATCACCAGCGCGGTGGCGGAGAGATGCCAGCCGAGCATCTGCGGCGCGACGAAGCCGAACTGGGCGGCCGAGAGATAGCCGGCGAGGCCGGCCAGCGCGGCCGAGAGCACGAAGGCGACGAGCCGGACGCGGAACACCGGGATGCCGAGCGCCAGCGCACGCCTTTCGTTGTCGCGCGCCGCCGTCAGGGCATCGCCGAACGGTGTCGACAAGAGATGCCGGATCAGCCACCACGTCCCTGCCGCAGCTGCCAGCGCGGCAAGGTAGAAGGTCACCGGATAGTCGAGATCGACGAGCACGGTCTCGCCCACCGACAGCACCGGCTTGACGTACAGGAACAGGCCGTCCGAGCCGCCGCCGACCGGGGTGTCGTGGAACAGGAAGAACAGCATCTCGCCGAAGGCGAGCGTCACCATAATGAAGTAGACGCCGCGCGTCCTGAGCGACAGGAGCCCGATGACCAGCGCCGCGGCGGCGGCAACCGCCACCGCCAGCGGCAGTGTCAGCAGCAACGACGGCGCGTCGTATTCGGGGGCGGCGAGCACCAGCGCATAACCGGCCAGGCCGAAGAAGGCCGCGTGGCAGAGGCTGACGAGACCGCCGAAGCCGACGGCGAGGTTCAGCGCCATGGCCAGCGTGCCGAGGATCAGCACCTTGGCCGCGAACTGCACGTAGTAGTCGGGAACCAGGGCCGGGAGCATCGCCGCCGCAACGGCGGCGGCAAGCAGCGCAAGATGGGTGCGCGAAGACAAGGGTTGCATCTCACACCTCCCGTTTGCCGAGGATGCCGGTGGGGCGCACGATCAGGACCGCGGCCATCAGCACGTAGACGAGGATGCCGGCGAGTTCGGGCATGAACACCTTGCCGAACGTGTCGATCAGCCCGATCAGCAGCGCGCCGATGGCGGCTCCCGGCACCGAGCCGATGCCGCCGAGCACCACCACCACGAAGGACAGGATGAGCATGCCGTCGCCCATGCCGGGGAACACCGTCGAGATCGGCGCGATCACCGCTCCGGCCAGAGCTGCGAGCGCGATGCCTATGGCAAAGACGTAGCGGTTGACGCTGTCGAACGGGATGCCCAGCGCGCGCGTCATTTCGCGGTTCTCGGCGCCGGCGCGCACCACCATGCCGATCCTGGTGCGGCGGATCACCAGGAAGATGGCGACCGCAACCGCCAGGCAGAGCAGGCTGACGGCCAGCCGGTAGACCGGATAGTTCAGCACGTCGGTCAGCGGCAACGAGCCGGAAAGCCATTCCGGCAGCGGCACCGACTGCACGTCGCGCCCGAACAGCATCTGGCGCAGCTCGTCGACGACGAGGATCAGGCCGAAGCTGAGCAGCACCTGCGAGAGATGGTCGCGGCCGTAGAGCCGGCGGATGAACACGCTCTCCAGCGCCATGCCGACGAGGAAGCTGATGGCGAAGGCGCCTGTGATGCCGATGGCGAAATTGCCGGTGGCGACTGTCAGCCACCAGGCGAGATAGGCGCCCAGCATGTAGAAGACGCCGTGCGCGAGGTTGATCACTCCGAGGATGCCGAAGACCAGGGTCAGGCCGCTCGCGACGAGAAACAGCACGAGCCCATACTGGACGGCATTGAGGAGCTGGATGGCGAAGGTGCCGATATCCATGACGGTCTCCTGTCCGAGAGGGGAGCGGGCGCATGGCGCCCGCCGTTCAGGCCATGCGGCAGCCGCGCGCGGGGTCCCGCACCGCTTCGCCGGCGACCGAGACGAAGGCGTTGCGCCCGTCGCGGACCTCGCGGAGGTAGATGTTCTGGATCGGGTTGTGCGCGGCCGAGAAGCTGAGCGGCCCGCGCGGGCTGTCGATCTTGGCGCCCGCCATGGCGGCAAACAGCGCCTCGCGCGCCGAGGCGTCGCCGCCGGTGGCGGTCAAGCCCGCTTCCAGCAGTGCCGCCGCGTCAAAACCCTGGACGGCGTAGATGTCGCCCGCCTCGCCGGTCTTGGCCTGGAAGGCCGACAGGAACGCCTTGTTGGCCGGATTGTCGAGGTCGTCGGCATAATGCAGCGTGGTGCGGATGCCGCTCGCCGCGTCGCCCTGCGCCTTCAGCGTGCCGTCGGTCAGGAAGCCGGTGCCGTAGAGCGGGATCTTGCCCTTGAGCCCCGCGGCCGCATAGTCGGTGACGAATTTCACCGCCCCGCCGCCGGCGAAGAAGGCGAACACCGCGTCGGGCTTCAGCGTGGCGATCTGCGTGATCAACGCCTGGAATTCGACTTCCGGGAATGGCAGCGTCAGCCCCTCGACGACCTTGCCGCCGGCGGCCTCGAAGCCTTCGGTGAAGGCGCCGACCATCTGCTGGCCTGCGGTGTAGCGCCAGGTGATGGTGAGTACGTTGCGGTGGCCTTCGTCATACACGACCTTGCCCATCGGATGGGCAGGCTGCCAGTTGGAGAACGAGGTGCGGAAGATGTTCGGCGCGCAGAGCGGCCCCGTCGCCTCGTCGGCGCCGGCATTCGGAATGATCAGCGGCACGCCGCTGTCGCGCGCCACCTTCACCATCGCCATGGCGACGCCGGAGTGCACGGTGCCGATCACCACGTCGGCCTTGTCGCGGCTGACCAGCCTGTTCATGTTGTCGGTCGCGGTTTCGGGCTTGGACTCGTCGTCGAGGCGGATGAACTCAACCTTGCGTCCGCCGAGCATGCCGGATTTCTGCTCGACATAGAGGTTGAAGCCGTTCTCGATGAACTGCCCGAGCCTGGCGTAGGTGCCGCTGAAGGGCAGCATCAGCCCGACCTTGAGCGGTGCTCCCTGGGCGATGGCAGGCTTGGGAAATCCGAGGGCGAGGCCTGCGGCGCCGGCCGCCGTTGCGCCGAGAAAGTTCCTGCGCGTGATTACCAGGGTCTGCGCTGTGGACTTGATGTTGGTCATTTCACACTCCTCCGTTTGTTGTCGTTCATCAGCTTGTCAGCGTGCGAGGCCTCCTCCTCGCAAGCCGCCTCAGCCGCTGTCGCCGCCACCCACCGGCAAGATGGTGCCGGTCACGTACGAGGCCTCGTCCGAGGCCAGGAACAGGATGGCGTTGGCCTGCTCTTCGAGCGTGCCGTAGCGTTTCATGAAGCTGGTGGCCTTGGTCTGCTCGACCACCTCCTGCATCCAGGTCGCGTCGCGCTCGTCCTGGGCCGAGGTGTTGCGCGGAATGCGGCGCGCCGGCGCCTCGGTGCCACCCGGCGCCACCGCATTGACGCGGATGCCGCGCTCGGCATTCTCCATCGCCATTGCCACCGTCAGCCCGTTGACCGCGCCCTTGGCCGCCGAATAGGGCACGCGGTTGATGCCGCGCGTGGCGATCGACGAGACGTTGACGATCGACCCGCCGCCGGCCTCGATCATCAGCGGCAGCACGGCGCGGCAGCACCACAGGGTCGGAAACAGCGACCGGCGGATCTCCGCCTCGATCTGCGCCTCGTCGAAATGTTCGAACGGCCGCATCCAGATCGCGCCGCCGACATTGTTGACCAGCACGTCGACGCGTCCGAGCGCGGCGCGCGCCTCCTCGATGGCACCGCGTGCGCCGGCCCAGCCTTCGAGGTCGGCAAGTATGGCGACCGCCCTGCCGCCGGCCGCCACGATCTCGGCCGCGGCTTCCTTGACCAGTTCGGAGCGGTCGACCAGCGCCACATGCGCGCCTTCGCTCGCGGCTTGCATCGCCACCTGGCGGCCGATGCCTTGCGCGGCACCGGTGACGACCAGCGCCTTGCCGGCGAAACGCTGCGCCCGGCCGGTCACGTCGTCGTCTCCGCCGCGAGGAACTTCTCGTAGTGGAAGGAGGCGGGTTTCACGCCGATCCTGTCGAAATGCGCCTTCACGGCATCCACCATCGGCGGCGGGCCGCAGAGATAGACGTCGGCCTCGCCGTCGTTGAGGTCGGCCGCGCCGAAGTGATCGGTGACGAAACCCTTCAGGCCGTGGGCGCTGTCCTTGTCGGCCACGCACACGTCGTAGCTGAAGTTGGCCATCGTTTCGGCGAAGCGGGCGAGCTTCTCGACCTCGACCATGTCGGCGTCGCGCGTCACGCCATAGACCAGCCGCACCGGATGGGCTGGTCCGCCCTCCTCGTCGAGATGTTCGAGCATGGCGAGGAAGGGCGCGAGCCCCGTGCCGCCGGCGAGGAACAGCGTCGGCCTGCGGATCTCGCGCAGGTAGAACGCCCCCACCGGGCCGCGCAGGGTCAGCCGGTCGCCGGAAGTCGCCTGGCTGGACAGATAGGTCGACATCAGTCCACCCGGGATGTTGCGCACCAGGAAGTCGGCGCGGCCGCCCGACACGCAGGACGAGAACGAATAGGCCCGGCTCTCGGCCGTGCCCGGAACCGACACCTGCATGTACTGGCCGGGCAGGAAGCTGAGCGCTTCCGGCTGGTCGAGCGCGACGGTGAAGCCGATCGTGGTGTTGGAGAGCTTGCGCACGTCGGCGATCGCGGCCTCGAACACAGTCGGTCCGCTCTTGCACAGGGCCGAGGTCGCCGGGATGCTGATGACGCAGTCGCTCTCGGGGCGGAACTGGCAGGTCAGCACGAAACCTTCGGAGGCCTCGTCCTCGGTCAGCGCGTCCTCGATGTAGTCGCCCATCCTGAAGCGGCCGGACTCGCACTTGCTCTTGCAGGTGCCGCAGGCGCCGTCGCGGCAGTCCATCGGAATGTTGAGGCGGGCCCGGTAGGCTGCGTCGGCCACGACCTCGTTGCCGTCGCATTCGATGAAGCGGGTGACGCCGTCTTCGAAGTTCAAGGCTATCCTGTGTGCCATGGCTCGATCCTCCCTGGCTGTCAGACGTGGTAGATGTCGATGACGTGGTGGATGTAGTCGTTGGTCAGCACGACCTTCTTGCGGGCGATCTTCAGCCCGCCCTCGCCCTTCTCGAGCGTGTAGAACGACGCTCCGTAGTAGGAATCGGTGGTCTTGTAGCGGAAGTTGAAGGTCAGCCAGTTGAAGCGGACCTGCAGCTTCTCCGCGTCCTGTTCCAGGATCTCGACGTTCGAGATGTGATGGATGGTGCGCGGCTCCGGCAGGCTGGTGGCGCTGGAGCGCTCGGTGCGGATGCGGAAGATGCGGTCCTCCAGCCCCTGCTTGGTGGGATAGTACATCAGCGAGATTTCGGTCTGCGGGTCCTCGACGAGGGTCTCGTCGTCGTCCCAGGACGGCATCCAGAACTCGGCATGCGGGGCGTAGAGCGCGAGCCATTCGTCCCACTGCCTGTCGTCGAGGAAGCGGGCCTCGCGATAGAGGAACTCTTCGACCTCTTGGCGTGAAATGGTCATGACGTCTCCTTCCGCGGACCGTCTTCGGGTCCGCGCCGTGCGGGCGTGTTGCTGTGAAAGGGCGGCGCGTTCGGTCCCGCCGCCCGGGGCTCGGTCAGTCGGTCGGGTTGCGGCCGATCGCCTTTTCCAGCGTCTCTTTCCAGTATTTGTGCTGGATCACGAACAGGCCCTCGTCCTCGGTCTTGGCCCCGGACAGCAGGGGCTTGAGGCCGATCGCCTTGGCGCCTTCGTCGGCACCCTCGATCCAGTGCGTGGCGCCACGGCTGAGGTCGTTCCATGCCGCCTGCCGCGCCTGGTAGCCGATCTGGCAGGAGCGGAACTCTTCCAGGTCGTCGGGCGTCGCCATGCCGGAGGCGTTGAAGAAGTCCTCGTACTGGCGGATGCGGCGGGCACGTGCCTCGGCACCCTCGCCCTTGGGCGCGATGCAGTAGATGGTGACCTCCGTCTTGTCGACCGAGATGGGCCGGTACATCCGGATCTGCGAGGAGAACTGGTCCATCAGGTAGACGTTGGGGTAGAGGCACAGGTTGCGCGAGCGGTCGATCATCCAGTCGGCCCAGGACTGGCCGAACTTCTCGGTCAGCTCGCCGCGCTTCTCGGCCAGCGGCCGGTCCTCCGGATTGCTCCAGCGGGTCCAGAGCAGGAGGTGGCCATGCTCGAACGAGTAGAAGCCGCCGCCCTGCTTGGCCCAGGACGAGGCGTCCATGGCGCGGGTGACGTCGACGCCGGCGGCAGCCGCCAGCGCGTCCTTGCGGTGGTTGGTGGTCGCCGCGTAGTTCCAGTGCACGGACGAGACGTGATAGCCGTCGGCGCCGTTCTCGGTCTGCAGCTTCCAGTTCCCGTCATAGACATAGGTCGAGCCGCCGCGCAGCACTTCCAGCCCGTCGGGCGACTGGTCGACGATCATGTCGATGATCCGTGCCGCCTCGCCGAGATGCTGTTCGAGCGGCAGCACGTCGGCATTCAGGCTGCCGAACAGGAAGCCGCGATAGCTCTCGAAGCGGGCCACCTTGGTCAGGTCGTGCGAGCCGTTCTTGTTGAACTGCTCGGGATAGCCGGCACCGTCGGGGTCCTTGGCCTTGAGCAGCTTGCCGCTGTTGGAGAAGGTCCAGCCGTGGAACGGGCAGGTATAGGTGCTCTTGTTGCCGCGCTTGTGGCGGCACACCATCGCACCGCGATGCGAGCAGGCGTTGAGGAAGCAGTGCAGATCGCCCTTGCGGTCGCGCGAGATGACGATCGGCTGGCGGCCGATATGGCCGGTCAGGAAGTCGTTGGCGTTCGGGATCTGGCTTTCATGGGCGAGATAGACCCAGTTGCCTTCCCAGATGTGCCGCATCTCCAGCTCGAACAGGTCGGGATCGGTGAAGATGTCCCGCCGGCAGCGATAGGCGCCGGTGGCGGGGTCGTCGACGACGGCAGCTTCGAGCGTTTCCTCGATATGCCGGTTGGCGATTGAGTCCAGCATCTTGAAATCCTCCACGAGAGAACAGCGCGCCGCCTCTCCTCGGCGCGCCGGTTGCGGCTGTCAGGCCGAGACGCGCTCGCGCTCGACCACGGTGTCGGCGACGCCCTCCTTCTCGGGCACCAGCACGAAGTCGAAGTCGATCGAGGCGAAGGGCTCCTGCACCTGGCGCTCGGCCAGCGCCTTGGGGTCGCTGATGCGGGTGACCGGCGGGATCAGGTCGTCGCGGGTGCCGAAGGCGAAATCCTCGAACAGGTATTCGTCGCCCTCGATGTTGATCTGCGTGGTCAGGTGGCGGTAGCCGGGCGCCGAGACGAAGAAATGGATGTGCGCCGGACGGTGGCCGTGGCGGCCGAAGGCGAACATCAGCTGCTCGGTGGAGCCGCCCGGAGGCGTCGCATAGCCGCTCGGCATGATCGAGCGGAAGCCGTAGCGGCCGTTGGCGTCGGTCTGGATGCGGCGGCGCAGGTTGTAGGCGGCCTGCTGCGGATCGAAATGCGAATAGTTGCCGCGCGTGTTGGCGTGCCAGACGTCGACGATGGCGTCGGCGACGGGCTTGCCGTTCTGGTCGCGGACCTGGCCCTGCATGAACACGACCTCGCCCTTGTCGGAGCCGTCATCGAGGCGCGCGGTGCCCTTGGAGAGCGGCGCGCCGGCGATGTAGAGCGGCCCTTCGATGGTGCGCGAAGTGCCGCCGGCCAGGCCGGCGCGGCGTTCGGCCTCGTCGAGCCGCAGGTCGAGGAAGTGCTCGAGGCCGATGCCCGGCGCGATCAGGCCGAGTTCGTTGTTGCGCGCCGCCTGGCCGAGATAGGCGACCGCGCTCCAGACCTCGTTCATGCTGATGTCGAGATCGTCGATCGCCGTGAACAGGTCGGCCAAGAGCCGGTTGGCGATGGTCTTCAGGCGCTGGTCGCCGCCTGGCTGGTCGAGGCCGCTGGCGCGGCTGGCGAGATCGTCGACGACGGACTTTTCAATGAGCTTGCTGGACATGGGAACCTCCCTTTCTGGCTCGCATTGCTATGTGTTGACTTTCCCCGCCGGCTCTCCCTTGCCGGCGGAAACCTCTTGCGGCGTCAGGCGCCGTCGTCGGCGATCGCCGATCCGTGCCGGCACAGCGCCTTCACCTCGATCTTCATGAACGGAAACAGCGGCAGCCCGGACAGGATTTCGTGCAGCTCGCCCGGCCCGCTGACGTCGAAGACGCTGACATTGGCGTAGCGGCCGGCGACGCGCCAAAGGTGGCACCACTTGCCGCTCCGCTGCAGTTCCTGGGCCTTGGCCTTCTCCGTCGCCTTGAGGCGATCGGCCACTTCGGCGGGAAGGTCGTGCGGCAGTTCGACGGTCATTTCGACATGGAACAGCATGATGTCACCCAACCACCCGCAGCGACGCGGACGCCTTGTTGCCGTCGCGGCGGAAGCGGTTCACCGCCGCCTCGTCCAGTTCAATTCCGAGGCCGGGTCCGGCCGGAACCTTTAGCTCGAAGTCGGCGTAGCCGAGCGGCTCGGTCAGCAGTTCCTCGGTCAGGAGCAGCGGCCCGAAGAACTCGGTGCCCCATTCGAGGCTGCGGACCCCGGCGAACAGATGCGCCGCCGCGATGGTGCCCACCGGCCCTTCGAGCATGGTGCCGCCATAGACCGCGATGCCCGCGGCCTCCGCGATTCCGATCACCTTGGCTGCCGGAAACAGTCCGCCGGCCTGCTCGATCTTGATCGAGAACACGTCGCCGGCATGCTTTGCGGCCGCCGCGAGTGCGCTTTCGGGACCGGTCAGGATCTCGTCGGCCATCAGTGCTATGGTCGACTTCGCCTGCAGCCTGGCGAGCGGCTCGACGCCGTGCACCGGCTGCTCCACCAGCACGCAGCCGGCATCCGCCAGGGCCGCGATCCCATGCAGCGCCTCGCGCTCGCGCCAGGCCATATTGACGTCGACGCGGACGCTGGCGAAGTCCGGCAGCGCCTTGCGGATCGCCGCCACATGCGCCACGTCCTGGTCCACCGGACGCTTGCCGATCTTGAGCTTGAAATCCTTGTGGCGGCGGGCCGTGAGCATGCGCTGGGCCTCGTCGATGTCCTTGGCCGTGTCGCCCGAGGCCAGCGTCCAGGCCACCGGCAGGCTGTCGCGCCGGCGCCCGCCGAGCAGTTCCGAAAGCGGCAGGCCGAGGCGGCGTGCCTGTGCGTCGAGCAATGCGGTCTCGATCGCGCATTTGGCGAAGTGGTTGCCCTTCACCGCGGCATTGACCTTGTCCATCGCAAGCCCGACGCGGGTTGCGTCGGCACCCGCGAGCAGCGGCGCGATGTAGCGGTCGATGGTGAGCTTCATGCTCTCGGGGCTTTCCGACCCGTAGGCCAGGCCGCCGATCGTGGTGCCCTCGCCGAGCCCGACGACATCGTCCGAACAGCGCAGCCGGACGATCATCATCGTCTGGCCGCTCATCGTCACCATCGACAGCGCGTGCGGCCGGATGGTGGGCAGATCAAGGATAAGCGTCTCGATCTCGATGATGCGGATGTCGGATTTCACGGATAGTCTCCTCCGAAACTCTCGCCATGACGCTAGCTTTGCGAGGCCGGAGGGTCCAAGACTATCTTGGTCGGATTCGATACCCGTAAGGTATAGTGCCATGGACATGCGCCAGCTCCGCTATTTCGTCGCCGTTGCCCGGGAGCGCAATTTCTCAAGGGCTGCGGAGCTCCTTCACATCGCGCAGCCGCCGCTCAGCCGGCAGATCCAGCAACTGGAAGATACCCTGGGAGCAACATTGATCGACCGCTCCAGCCGGCCGCTGGCGCTCACCGACGCCGGCCGTTTCTTCTACGAGCAGGCGACGCAGATCCTTGCCCGGATGGAGCACATCCGCGAGCAGACGCGCCGCATCGCTCAGTCGAGGCGCGAGATCTTCATCATCGGCTGCGTCGGCTCCACCCTCTACAGCGGCATCCCCGATCTCGTCCGGCGCATGCGCGTGCGCTGGCCCGAGCTCGGCATCGAGATCCGCGAGATGATGTCGGTGGAGCAGATCGCAGCACTCAAGGACGGGCGCATCGACCTCGGCTTCGGCCGCGTGCGGCTGAGCGACCCGGATGTCGAGCGCATCACGCTGCGCGAGGAAAGGCTGGTGGTGGCCTTCCCGAAAGGGCATCCGAAATCGCTGTCGCCCGAGCCGATGCCGCTGCGCGACATCGCCGGCGAGACGCTGGTGATCTACCCCTCAAAGCCGCGGCCGAGCTTCGCCGACGAGGTGCTGGCGCTGTTCGCCGACCTCAACGTCGAGCACGGCGTGGTGGAGGAAGTGCGCGAGATCCAGACCGCGCTCGGGCTGGTCGCCGCCGCCATCGGCGTCTGCATCCTGCCGGCGGCGGCGCAGCGCCAGCGCACCGACGACGTCTGCTACCGCATCCTGTCCGACGAAACCGCCACCTCGCCGGTGATCATGAGCTACCGGCGCAACGACAGGTCGGGCCGGATCGAGGAGATCAAGGGCCTAATCCGGGAAATGTATGCCGACAACCCGCCGTGGCTGCGCCTGTCAAACGTCACCTGGTAGGCCTGCGCCCCTCGCGCAGGTTTGCGTCGCCGCACGCAGCCGCGCGGCGCCTTCCTCGTAACCGGCGTCTTCGGCCTCCTCGAGCGCGGTCGTGCAATCGTCTATCCGGGTCCGCAGGAACGGATCGGCGCCGGCCGAGAGCAGCCGCTCGACGGCCTCGATGTCCCGGAGACAGGTGGCATAGTGCAGCGGCGTCCAGTCGTTGAGGCCGCGGCGGTCGACATCCGCGCCCCGGCCGATGAGCAGCGCGACGACGTCCAGCCGGTCGCTCCGGCTGGACGACAGCGCCGCGATGATCGCGGGAAACCCGGCATCGTCGGCGAAGTTCGGGTCGGCCCCCTCGACGATCAGTTTCTCGATGAAGGCCAGCGGGCTCCAGTAGATCGCATATTCGAGCGGATGGCCGAGGCCGAGCTCGAACGGCATCGGTTCGTCGAACCAGCGCCGCGAGCCGCCCAGCGCGCGTCCGAGCGCCTCGAAATCGCCGGCCTTGAAGGCGCCGTCGATCCGCTCGAACAGGCGATTGCGCTCGCACCGGTCTTCAGGGACTTCCAGCATCGCGGCTCCCCTGCTGCCATATTCCCAAGTTTGCCGGGCATTGCTGCGCGGTTGCAAGATGCGATAGGCCGATTCAGGCGCTGGAGCCGGCACGACCCTTGCGCAGGTCGACGGCAAGAACCTTGCGCCGCGATCACTTCCGCAAACAGCAAGAACTCTGCAACCAGCATGCCTAGACTATGACTCTTGTATGCAGAATAGTGAATGTAAGCACTTCGCAATTTGAACGGTTGAGACGAATTTCTCTCCGGCGTATTGCGGAGGCGATGTCGGCTGCCGGCGCGATCAAGGGAGACGACTGCAACCGTAGCCGGGCGCCTGCCTGGAGGGGAGACAGGATGCGTTTGTTCAAGGCCATCGCCGTCGCGGTCGTTGGCGTGGTTCTGGGGATTGCGGCTGCGCGGGGCGGCACGCCGCCCGATACGCTGGTCGTGGCGGATGCGATCGACGACGTCATCACGCTCGATCCCGGCGAGATCGGCGAGGTCGGCGGCGTGCTCACCAGCAGCCAGATCTACCAGCCGCTCGTCAGTTTCGACCCCAACGACCCGGCCAGGATCGTCGGCGTGCTGGCCAGGAGCTGGTCGGTTTCGCCGGACGGCAGGACTTTCACCTTCAAGATGACTCCCGGCGCCAGGTTCGCCTCCGGCAACCCGGTGACCGCCTTCGATGCCGAATATTCGCTGCGCCGGGTGATCCACCTCAAGTCGCGCTCGTCCTTCATCATCGGCCAGTTCGGCTTCTCGCCGGACAATGTCGACGACCGCATCAAGGCCCTCGACGAAAACACACTGGTGATCCAGGTCGCCGACATCTATTCGCCGAGCTACCTGCTCTATTGCCTGTCGTCCTACATGGGTGGCATCGTCGACAGCAAGCTCGTCAAGTCGAAGGAGGTGAGCGGCGACTACGGCAATGGCTGGCTCAAGGCCAGCAACTCGGCCGGCTCCGGCCCCTTCGCGCTTGCCAAGTGGGAGCCCGGGCAGTCGATCCTGCTCGAGCGCAATGCAAACTATCGGGGCGACAAGCCCGGTATCGACCGCATCCTCATTCGCCATGTCGCCGAAAGCAGCGCCCAGCGCCGCATGCTGGAAGCCGGCGAGGTCGACATCGCCAACAGGCTGCGGCCGGACGATCTCGACGCCGTCGAAAGGAACCCGGACCTTTTCACCATCTATGGCCGTTCCGGCAACATCTATTACATGGGCCTCAACGTGCGGAACCAGTATCTCGCCAATCCCAAGGTGGTGCAGGCGATGAAATACCTGGTCGACTACAAGGGGATCGCCGATACGGTGTCGCGCGGCACCATGGAGGTGCATCAGACGCTGGTGCCGAAGGGTTTTCTCGGCGCTCTCGACTACAACCCCTACAGCTACGACGTCGAGAAGGCCAAGGCGCTGCTGGCCGAAGGCGGGGTCACCGGCGATTTCTCGCTCGACATGGTCGTCTGGGACACCCTGCCCTACACCGACTTCGCCAAGGCCATCCAGGCCAACATGGCCAAGGCCGGCCTGACGCTCAATCTCGTGGTCGTCGACGGGCAGCAATGGCTGAAGCGTTATCGCGAGCACGACCTCGACATCTGGCTCGGCCTGTGGGGGCCCGACTATCCGGACCCGCACTCCAACGCCAAGGCCTTCGTGGTCAACAAGCAGGACGCCCCGGACGGCTCGGAAAGCCTGGCCGACCGTTTCGGCTGGAACTCACGCGGCCTTTCGGCCGATGCGATGGCGGCCGTCCGCGAACAGGACACCGCCAAGCGCAAGGCCATGTACGAGGCGATGCAGAAGGTCCACACCGACACTTCCCCCTTCATCTTCATGTTCCAGGAAGTGCGCAAGGTGGCCGTGAGCGCCAGGGTCAAGGGCCTGGTGATGGGCACGACCTTCTCCGACGACCGCTACTCGGCCGTCTCGAAGACGCCGTAAGCGTCGTCCCGTCGGTCACCCTCGGGCAACCCGACCCGGCGCCACCGGCCGGGCGACTGCCCGATTCGGCTTCGCCCTGCACGAGAAGTCCGCTCGGACGCGGCCTCGCTTAGCCTCCGCTGCCGCCAGAGCCGCCCGAACCGCCACTGCCACCCGAACCGCCGGAGCCGCCTGAACCGCCGCTCCCGCCACCGCCACCTGAACCTCCACTGCCACCGGAGCCGCCGCCGCCCCCGGAACCGCCGCTACCGCCCGAGCCTCCGGAGCCTCCGCTACCGCCGCTCCCGCCACCGCCATTGCCGCCGCCGGAACCGTCGCCGTCATCGCCGGAGCCGCCGTCGCCGCCGGTTCCGCCGTCGTTGCCGTCGTTCTCACTGCCGGCGAGCACCGCCGAAATGACCGCGGTGGTGAGCGGCGGGCATTGCGCCAGTTGCTCCGGCGACAGGATGCTGCGGCGGTTGAGCGCGATGCAGCACATCTCGAAGTTGTCCTGGGTCAGCGGCTGGCACTGGGCCGCCGCCATGCGGGGCCGGATGCTGTTCTGGGCCGAGGCAAATCCGGTTGGTAAGGTTGCGGCCAAGGCCGACGAGACCAGCAGAATCGCATGAACCCTGCGTGCGCAGGTTGGGAACGTCCTCATTTCTTCCTCCTGAGGGAAAAAACGCGCCCGTCCCCAAACTGGCGCTATCGATCAAATGTTCCGACATGCGGAAACATCTTGTTAAGCATACATCCTTTTGAAAACCGTGCAACAACCACCCGCCGGGGTTGCGTTATCATCTTCTAATATGCTGTCTACGTGTCGTCCAGGGAGAGAGGGGACAACACATGAAAACGCCAGTGGCGCTGCTGGCGACCGCTTTCATTGCGGCCGCCTGCAGCCAGACGAACTCGTCCGGACCGAGCATGAGCACAGTCGGCTATGCGTTCGCGCCGCCGGCCGCCAATGCCTTCTGCGCCAGCCAGCCGCGCCTGTGCAGCACTGCCGGGTCCGCCAGGACCGCGACGCTGACCGAAGCCAGGATGGAGGAACTCCGGCAGGTCACCGCCTCGGTCAACAGCCGCATCCGCCAGCGCGACGACGCCGAGACCGTCGGCCGCGGGGACGACTGGCGGCTGCCGACGACGGTCGGCGATTGCGAGGATCTGGCCATCCTGAAGAAGAACGAGCTGCGCAAGCGCGGCTGGCCCGCCTCGACGCTGCTGCTCACCGTGGCCACCTATCGCGGCATCGGCCACACGGTCCTCACCGTGCGCACCGACAAGGGCGACTTCATCCTCGACAACCTCAACAACTCGGTGAAGAACTGGTCGCGAACGCCCTACCGCTATTTCGCCCGGCAATCGCAGTCGGAAACCGGCAGGTGGATGCGCATCGGCGCCTGACGTCCGCCACGGCATGACGTGCCGTTCCGGCTCGACCGGAACGGCACCGGCTAGTGCGGAAACCGGTTGTCCTCGACGATCTTCCATATCTGCCGGTTGATGTCCCTGATCGCCTCGATCGAGGCGGTGATGCGGCGCATCTCGGTGTCGTCGAGTTCCTCGTGCTTGCCGTAGTGGACCTCGTCCTTGCTGTCGAAGACCCGCATCAGCTGGGTGCTGGCGCGCGTGCCCGTCTCGTCGAACGAATAGATGCAGTGGCTGTACTTGTTGCGGAGCTTGGACTGGTGCGTCAGCTGCTCCGTCACCGCCAGGATAGACTGGCGGCACGGGGCCGCTGTCTTGGGCAGCTTCGCCAGCCGCTCGACCAGGTCGAGCCGCGCCCGCGTCGTGTTCAGCGTCAGGAAGATGATGATCGCCGTTTCCTTGTCCACCTGGGCAAGTCCGGCAATGAGGTAGATCAGAAGGCTTTCGGTGTTCGTCCAGGTGTAGTTCAGCTGGCCGACGACGAGCAGGACGTCCTGGAAGCGGGGCATTGCAGGTTCATGCCGTGGGTTGCGGCGCCCGTACCGCCGCTGCGTCGTCCGGGCCGCGGTCGCCGAGCCCCTCCCTCCGTTCGTGATAGATGGCCGCCGCCTCGGTGCGGTTGTGCGCGCCGAGCTTGGTGATGATGTTGTGCAGGTGGATCTTGACCGTGTGCTCGGACAGTCCGAGCGCCGCGGCGATGAGCTTGTTCTGCAGCCCACGGGCGACCATGCCGAGGATCTGCAGCTCGCGGTCGGTCAGTTCGTAGAAGTCTTCCTGGTCGCCGTCCGGGACGCGCCGCACCGGATGCTCGTCGAGTTCGTCGGCGTTCGGCGGCCGCCGCTCCATGATCGGCTCGAACAGCGACAGCGGGAAATATTCGCCGCCACGCAACACCAGGCGCACGACCGACAGCCACACGTCGAGCTTGAGGTTCATGGGCAGCACGCCGCGGATGTTGCGGGCGGTCACCACGTCCTTGATCGACACCTCGTGGCGGCCGTCGTCCTGGATCAGCATGATCTGGGCAAAGGGATGCAATTGCGACAGGCGCTCGGAATGGGCCGCCACCTCGGGCAATTGCTCGGCCTCGAGCAGGATCAGAGCGACCGGGCAGTCGAAGCCCGCGCAGGCCTCCGCCAGCGACGGCACCTGTTCCACGGCGATCCAGGGAAATTCGCGCTCGATCGCATAGACGAGCGATTCCGACACGAAATCTGCCGGAGCCACGATCAGCAGCGTCTTGAAAGACTTTTGGCCAGAGACAGAGCCCCCAGCAGCGCGGCGCGCGCTTGCAACTGCTACCCGATACATGAGGCCTCCCGTCCTCTGTCCCGCAATAGACTGCTACTCCCGGCGTGCCGCGCGGCGGGAAATGAGTGTGGATCATATACCGGTCATTGCCGGTTCGGTATAAGCAAGACGAGCTAGCAGGCTCATTCGGCCTAATGCTTCCGGCTGCCCTGCCCCCCTTACGGATTAGTCCCCTGTTGCTTTCCTGAACCCGCGCCGGCTCGCGTCCGCTGGTTGACGCATGCCGCTGCCGCAAGGTTGCAAAGCATAGCGGCCGAGCCGCGCTGTTCTTTGCGGCACAAGCAATTGTTCGCGTGGAGCGGGTCGCAAGAAGTACAACCGGGCGGCCCGCCGTTCTGCCTTCTCCGCACTCGGCGAATCCTTGGCCGGATCGCCCGAAAAGCCTAGCGCGAAGTGTCAGCTTACAATTTCTGGGCGGCAGCCACAGACTTTCCGGGTTTCGCCAGCGAGGGCGCGGCGCGACCAGAACTGCGATTCCGAGTGACACGGCCATTCGTGAAGGCTTCGCCATTCACGGAATTGTGAAGCATTCCGGACGCAGGCCCTCGCCCAGCAAGAGGAGGTAGAGGCCATCCAGACAGGCATGGGATCAGCGGCTGCAAGTCCCCACGGCCGACGATCCAGGCATTCCCAGATGGAAAATAGAGGCGACGTCCGCGCGAAGCCCAAGGCCGTCTGCAAGATGACAACGGTCCGGCAGGCGCGGTCCCAACCGAGGACACGACGATGTCTGACAGGAACAACGGCAATATTAGTGCGTTCGGTTTGCAGTTCCCTGGCGATTCTCACGACTACGGCGACGAGAGCGAAAACAAGAACGAAAACGAGAATAAGAACGAGAACGAAAACAAGAACGACACCGACAATTCCAACGAGAACGAAAACAAGAACGAGTCCGAGAACAAGAACGAGTCGGACAACTACAACGAAAGCGAGAACAAGAACGAGTCCGAGAATAAGAACGAGAACGAAAACAAGAACGAATCCGAAAACAAGAACGTCAACGAGAACAAGAACGAGACCCAGGTTGACGTGGATGTCGACGTCAAGGTCGACCTGAAGGCCGAGGGCCTGCTGGGCGACGATCATTCCGACGACGACTTCGCCGACATCGATACCGGCGGTGGCGACATCGATACGATGCTCATCACCAAGGAAGGCAACATCTCCTACGATCCCGGCGACGACGTCGATTTCAAGGACATCCTCAACGGCTCGCTGAACGGCAATGGCAACAACGCCTTTGTCATCAACCAGATCGCCGAGATGTCCGACGACGACAAGCTCGAGGAAGCGACCGTCAAGAACGAAGGCACCTTTACCCAGGATCTGGACGCCAAGGGCGGCTTCGCCTCGGCCGGTGACGGCATCGACACCGGCGGCGGCGGCGGCTCGGGCGGCGACGCCAAGGCCAATGGCGGCGACGGCGGCGACAGCGGCGACACCAAGGGCGGCAAGGCCGACGGCGGCGACGGCACGGGCGGTCTGGCACTCAGTGCCGCGCTCGGCGGCGACGCCAAGGGCGACACCAAGGCCGAAGGTGGCGAGAGCGACGGCGGCGACGGCAAGAACGACGCCGAGGGCGGCAAGGGCGAAGGCGACGAAGGCGGTCGCGGCGGCGACGGCACCGGCGTCGGCCTCGGCCTCGGCCTCGGTCTCGGCCTCGGTGCCGGGCTCGGCGGCGAAGCCAATTCCGACGGCGGCGACGCCAAGGCCGAATCCGACGAGGCGAAGGCCGAGAGCGGTGACGGCGGCGACGGCGGTGGCGGCGGCGGCGGCGGCGACGGCGGCGATTCCGAAGGCGGCGACGCCGAGGGCGATGGCGGCGATGGCATCGATGCCATCGTACCGATCGTGCCCATCCTGAATTTCGGCTTCGGCGGTGACGCCGAGGGCGACGGCGGCGATGCCGGCAATACCGGCGGCGGCGGTGGCGGCGGCGGCGGCGGCGGTGGCGGCGGCACGGGCGATGCCACTGCGACCAGCGGCGACGCGACATCGACGGCCGGCGACTCCTTCTCGACCGGCGGGGACGGCACCGGCACCGGCACGGGTACCGGCACGGGCTCCGGCTCGGGCAGCGGTACCGGCGGCGGCGGCGGCGCCGGCGGCGACGGCCTTGGCGGCTACGCCATGAACGGCGACGCGACCGGTGGCGCAAGCACCGGCGGTGCGGCGACGGCTTGGGGGGGCGAAGGCGGCCATGCGCTGAGTGGCGCCTGGGCCGACGGCTATGGCGGTGACGCCAAGGTCGGCGACGTCTGGGGCGGCGCGGGCGGCGCTGGCGGCGCGGGTGGCACGGCCAATGGCGGCTTCGGCGGCGCCGGCGGCGACGGCGGAATGTGGGGCTCCTACAACGGCGACGACGGTTACGTCACCGGCTCCAGCGAGGCCAACGCCGACGCCATCATCGACACCAGCGCGTTCAACCAGCAGATCGTGATGGGTGCCAACCTGCAGGGCAACACGGTCGACATGACCGTGGTCGGCGGCGACTACGACCATACGCTCAGTGGCGAAGACGGCTCCGGCTCCAACACCTAGCCGCGATCGTTCGACTCCGCTGCGGCGGAGTGACCCAAACGGACTGCGCGGGTCCCCCGCGCAGTCCTCCATGGTCGGCTGAGCATGCCCGGGCCCGGCCGGCTCCTAGGTTCCGATACCGGAGGCAACGCACGTGAATTCCGTTTATTTGGACAAGGTCACCGAGGCGATCGCTCATTTCATCGGACTGTTCGACACCTCGATCGAAGAGGCTCGCCAGAAACAGGCATACGACGAGTTCAGGGCCAGCCAGGCGAAGGAAGATGCCCAGCCGATTCAGGACGGCGCCGCCGTCCAGGTGGACGCCCGGCACACCCTCGAGGACTTCGACCCGCACGTTCCCTATCTCGGATTGCCGCCGGAGCTGGTGGTGACGACGGTGTGGTCGAACGTGTGGTTCACGCCGCCCGAGATCCCCGCCCCGCACGGGCCGGATATCTTCTATCCGGGCTTCAACGTTCCCCATGCCCCCTTTGCCTCGTCCAGCATCGTGCTGCCGGGCATCGTGCCGCCGGGATCGCTGCCGATCATCGTCAACCAGGATATCCGCCTGTCCGACGCCGACTATGTCGGCGCCGGCGGCAGCGGCCTGAAATTCACGCCGGCGCCGGCCGACGACCTCCAGATGAACATGCTGCAGACGGCCGCTGCCGACCTGTCGCCGATCGACGACCTGGCGCTGCCCGCAACGCCCGACGAGATCGGCACATTCGTGACGACCGCGGTCGCGCGGCTGGACGGCTTCACCGCCGACGGCCACGGCGACGCCGTAGTCGTCGTCGTCAAGGACAGTGTCATCGACGGCATCTTCGTCAATGGCGTCGAGGTCCAGGACGGGGACGCCCCCAAGCTCGAGGACTACGCCGATTTCCTCAGGGATGAGGAAGACGGCGGACCGGACAAGCCCGACTTCAGCGCCCCTCCCGATTCTTCCGACTTCATGGCCGGCTGGGGCGATGGCTCGATAGCCCCCTCGGTCGAGCTGGAGAGCGGCGGCAACACGGTCGTGAACTCGGCCGTCATCACCAACGACTGGGCCTCGTCCGGCGTCATTGCCGCGGTCGGCGACCATGTCGAACTCAACGCCGTGATCCAGATCAACATCGTTGCCGACACCGACAGCGTCGGCGCGAGCCTGAACGGCTGGCGGATCGGCCCCGACAACATCGACGAGACCTTCAACATCGCCACGTTCCAGCGCATCGATCCGGATGCCGGCGCGGCAGACGCCGGAAATGCCCCCTCGGGCTTCCCGTCCTACTATGTCGTGACCGAGATTTCCGGCGACCTCATCCTGCTCAACTGGATCGACCAGTACGCTTTCATGATGGATGGCGACGTCTGCATCCTGTCGTCGTCCGGCGTGAAGACCGTGGTCTCGACCGGCGACAACACGGCCGTCAACGACGTGTCGCTCAGTGAACTGGGCTACTACTACGACCTCATCATCGTCGGCGGCAACATCTACGACGCCAACATCATCCAGCAGCTCAACCTCCTGATCGACAACGACCAGCTGGGCGCGGTGTCCGGTTTCGAGACGACCGGCGGCGGCGCGCTCTCGACGGCGGGAAACCTGCTGTGGAACGAGGCGGCCATCGTCAATGTCGGCCAGGGCAACGACGACGAGAACCTGCCCGGCTTCTACAAGAAGGCGGCCGACAACCTCGCCGCCGGCAAGGACGACCTGCCCAACCAGGTCCTGCACGACAGCGCCTTCGCCGGCATCGGCGTGCTGCGCGTGCTCTACATTTCCGGCGACATCTACAATCTGCAATACATCAAACAGACAACCGTGCTCGGCGACAGCGACCAGGTTGCTGTCGCCATGAACGAGCTTGCCGCGCAACCGGACGCACAGTGGACGGTCACCACCGGCAGCAACGAGCTGGTCAACTTCGCCGGCATCGTCGACGTCGACGGCGCGACCAAGACCTATGTCGGCGGCGAGAGCTATTCCGACGAGGTCCTGATCCAGGCGGAGCTGGTGTCCAGCGATCCGAACCTGGGCGCCCAGGATCCGGACGTGCTGGTCAACGAGGCGGTGGCCTTCCTCGACGACGGCACCGACGACACAGGCCCGGACCCGCACGCAGACCACGCCGTACCGCTGCCGGCGGATTCCGGCACCGTCGACGTCATGCAGAACATGCTCGCCTGACCCGGCCGAAAGGATCGCAAGATGACCGACGATCGCGACCACGGCTGGAGCGAATTCCACGATGTGCCGGAAGGCGGCGAAGGCGAAGACGGTCCGGCCGCCCGCCCGTCGCGCGCCGCCACCAATCCTCCTCCGGACCAGCGGCTCTCCAGCGCCGTCGCCCCGCAGGAAGCTGCGATCGACAGGCTCGAGAAATACATCGACAACGTCGTCGGCGAACTGAAGCAGGTCGCGGGCGCCGAACCGGCCGACCCGACGCCGCAGCCAGTCGCGGCCCCCGAAAAGGCGACGCCGCCGGTATCGGCCGAGCCGGCGCGCAACGCCCATCAACTGCCCAAGGCCGAACTGCCGTCGGCCAGGTCGGCCTGGGAGGCGACGCATCCGCCCCAGCCAATGCCGAGGCCGCCGATCAAGCGGCCCGAAGGCGACGCGGCCGTGCAGAAGGCCACCCCTTCCGCCCAGGCCCTGCCCAAGCTGCCGATCCCTCCCGGGCAGCTTGATGACCGGCCCCAGCCGGCAATGCCCCCCGCGGCATCGATCATCCCGCCTCAGCAAGCCCCGCAGCCGGCCGAGCCGCCGGCGGAGGCTGCCGTAGAAGCCGCGACAGGTTCGCCCATGCCCGAGATGCGGGACACCGAGCCGTCCGAGCCGCGGCCGGACATGAAGGACAAGCCGGTGCCGACCGGCACGGTGAACATCGACGCCGATACCGTTCCGGTGAGGGCGGAGAAGCTTCCCGGCAGCAACGGTCCGACCGGCGGCGACATCGATCGCGGCGGCGGAGGCGGCGGCGGTGGCGGCGGCGACGCCTTCCACAAGCGGCTCGGCCCGGTGGACTTTTCCGCCTCGCTCAAGACCGGCAAGCAGGTCGTCCAGCGAAACCTCCTGATCGTCATGCTGTTCACGCTCGCCAGCAACATCCTGGTGCTGGCGATCCCGCTCTATCTGTTCCAGATATCCGACCGCGTGCTGACCAGCCGCTCGGTCGACACGCTGATCATGCTGACAATCGTCATCGTCGGCGCCGTGGTGCTGCAGGCGATTTTCGACGCCATCCGCCGCCTCATCCTGATGCGTACGGCGGTGGAGGTGGCAGCCCAGCTCGGCACCCCCATCCTCAGCGCCGCCGCCCGCGCCGCCCTGCATGGGACGGGGCGCGAGTACCAGACGCTCGGCGATCTCGGCCAGCTGCGCTCGTTCCTGGTTTCAGGAACGCTTCTGTCGCTGCTCGACGCCCCGCTGGCACCGCTGTTCGTGCTGGCGGTCTTCCTCGTCCACCCGCATCTCGGCTTCATCGTCGTCACGACGTCGCTGATCCTGCTGATCATCGCGATCATCAACCAGCGCTCGACCGAGGCGCCCTTCGGCGAGGCCAACTCGCATCAGAGCAAGGCGAATCTGCATCTCGATTCCATGTCGCGCAATTCGCAGATCATCAACGCCCTGGCGATGATCCCCGAGGCCGTGCGCATCTGGGGCAAGGACACCGCGAGCTCATTGCGGTCGCAGGTCATCGCCCAGGACCGCAACATCGCGTTTGCCTCGACATCCAAGGCGGTGCGGCTGCTGACCCAGGTCGCCATGCTCGGCTGGGGCGCCCATCTTGCCCTCGCCGGCCACCTCAGCGGCGGCATGGTCATCGCCGCCTCGATCATCGCCGGCCGGGCGCTCGGGCCGATCGAGGGCGCCATCGAAGGCTGGAACCAGGTGGTGCAGTCGCGCGCCGCCTATGGCCGCATCGCCAGCCTGCTGCAGTCCTCCCCGCTCAACCTCGAGCGCCTGCGCCTGCCGCGCCCGGAAGGCCGCCTCGACGTCGAGCGCCTGCTGTTCGTGCCGCAAGGCACCAAGCGGGTCGTGCTCAACGGCATCACCTTCGCGCTGGCGCCAGGGGATTCGCTGGCCGTCGTCGGCAATTCAGGCGCCGGCAAGACGACGCTGGGCAAGATGCTGGTCGGCTCCATCCTGCCGACCTCGGGCAACGTCCGCCTCGACCTGATGGACCTGCGCAACTGGGACCAGCGCCAGTTCGGCGAGAACATCGGCTACCTGCCGCAGGACGTCCAGTTGTTCCCCGCCTCGATCAAGGCGAACATAGCCCGCATGCGCGACGACGTCGGCGACGCCGAGATCTTCCAGGCCGCCAAGCTCGCCGACGTGCACGAGATGATCGCCACGCTGCCGCACGGCTACGAGACCTTCGTCGCCGCCGACGGCGCGCCGCTCTCGGGCGGCCAGAAGCAGCGTATAGCGCTCGCGCGCGCCTTCTTCGGCAACCCCCGGATGGTGGTGCTCGACGAGCCGAACTCCAACCTCGACGCCGCCGGCGACGCGGCCCTTGCCCGCGCCCTGCAGCACGCGAAAGAGCAGAAGATCACCGTCATCACCATCACCCAGCGGCCGGCGCTGTTGCAGAGCGTCGACAAGATCCTGCTGCTGGTCAACGGAACGGTCGCCCTCTTCGGCATGCGCCAGGACGTGCTGCAGGCGCTGGCCCAGCGCGGCCTGAGCATCGAGGGCGGTTCCTTCGGCCATCAGATTCCATAGGCGGGCACTGCGATGAGCGACGTCGTCAAGATTCACGACATGGAATGGTACGCCGACGTGCCGCGGTCGATCTCCAGGCAGACCAGGATCGGACTGGTGCTCATCGCGGTGACGTTCGGCGGCTTCGGCACCTGGGCCTTCACCGCACCGCTTGCCGCGGCCATCATCGCGCAGGGGTCCTTCGTCGCCGCCGGCCAGAACAAGATCGTGCAGCATCTCGAAGGCGGCATCATCAAGGAGCTTCTGGTCAGCGAGGGCGACCGCGTCACCTACGACCAGCCGCTCGTCCGCCTGGACGAGACCGCCGCGCAGGCCAACGAGCGCCAGCTATTCCTGCGCCAGGTGCGCCTCGACGCCATCGCGGCCAGGCTGAACGCCGAAGTTGCCCGGGCACCGGCGATCACCTTCCCCGCGAGCGTCGTCGACAACATGGCCGATCCCGACATCAAGCCGATCGTCGAGGGCCAGCAGCTCAACTTCGATGCCGCGCGCAGCAAGCTGCAGAGCGAAATCGGGCTGCTCCAGCAGAACATCGCCGCATTCCGCTACCGCGCCGACGGCTACCAGCAGCAACTGGACGCGGTGAGGCGGCAGCTGGCCCTGATGCAAGAGGAATATGCGGGCAAGAAGACGCTCCTCGACAAGGGCCTGCTGCGCGCCACCGAGATCAAGGCGATCCAGCGCGCCATGGCCGAGGCAGAGGGCCAGATCGGCAGGCTGGTCGCCGAGGTCTCGGAAACCGGCGCCCAGATCATCAAGCTGGAGCAGCAGATCACCCAGACCGAGGACGCCTACAAGCAGGCGGCGCTCGAGCAGCTCCAGGGCCTCGAAGGCGACCTCGACACCGTCCGCGAGCAGTTGCGCGAGGCCATGAGCGTGCTCAACCGGGTCACCATCAATGCGCCGGTCTCGGGCACCATCGTGCGGATGTACTACCACACGCCGGGCGGCGTCATCGAAAGCGGCAAGCCGATCCTGGAGATCCTGCCGTCGGACGTGCCGCTGGTGATCGAGGCGCAGGTTTCGCGCACCGATATCGACAACGTGCAGGTCGGCCAGAACGCCACGGTGCGGCTGACGGCGCTCAACCGGCGCACCACCCCGGTGCTGGACGGCAAGGTGATCTACGTTTCGGCGGATGCGCTTCCGGACAACTCGACGCCGGTCGCCCGGGAAATCTATCTCGCCCGCATCAGCCTGCCGGCCAGCGAAATCGCCCGCGTCCACGGCTTCACCCCCACCCCCGGCATGCCCGCCGAGGTCCTGGTCCAGACCGAGGAACGCACCTTCTTCAGCTATCTCACCAAGCCCATCGCCGACAGCATGTCGCGGGCGTTCATGGAGCGGTAATCGACAACACCTCAACACAGGGGCAGACGATGCAGGTCGACGTCATCACCGATCCGAAGCGGCTCGCCGAGCTCAGGGAGAACTGGGACCGGCTCTACGAGAGCGACCCGGAGGCGCAGTTCTTCCTCTCCTGGACCTGGCTGTCGCGCTACCTGCGCCTCTACGACGGCACCTGGTTCATCCTGGCGGCTCGCCACGGCGGGCCCGGCTCGCCCTATGTCGGCCTGATGCCGCTGCGGCTGCGCACCCGCTTGAACAACAAGACCGGACATTTCTTCAACGAGATCAACATGGCCGGCAACTACGCCGCCGACTACACCGGCGCATTGTGTGCGCCGAGCCACGCCGGCCGGACGATGCAGGCCTTTGCACGCCATCTCTGCGGCATGGGCTGGACCCGCCTGCATCTCGAGAACGTCCGCATGTCGACGGGCAGGCTGAAGGCATTCCTCGCCGCCTTCCCCGACGAGACGCTGGCGCTACGCGAATTCAGCCGCGTCAACAAGGCCGACAATGTCGACAACTGCCGCTGCTTCGCCGCCACCCTGCCCGACAGCTTCGACACCTATCTGGACAAGGTGCTGAGCACCAATACCCGCCAGAAGCTGCGGCGCTTCCTGCGCAAGGTCGACGCCGGCGACTTGCGCGTCACCGAGGCCGATGCCCTGACCTGCCATCGCGACATCGAGACGCTGCTCGAGTTCTGGCGGCTGAAATGGGGCGAGCGGAAGGGAGGCAGGCTCACCTCCATCCTGCGCCACAACCGTGTCGTGCTGCGCGACGGCTTCGAAACAGGCGCGCTCTACATGCCCGTGCTCTGGCAGGGCGACCGGCCGCTGGGCGCGGTCGCCAGCTTCGTCGACCCGGTCAAGAAGGCGATGCTGTTCTTCATCGCCGGCCGCGACGGGACGGTGACCTCGATCCCCGTCGGGCTCATCCTCCACGGCCACAGCATCCGCACCGCCATCGGGCGCGGCTTCGCCACCTACGACTTCCTGCGCGGCGACGAGCCTTACAAATTCGCCTTCGGCGTGACCGAAAGCCGTATCCACTGCGCCATGATCCATACCAAGAGCGGCCGCAACTTCGGCAATCGCCTCGATCCGCGCTCGCTCGACGGCATCTACGCGGAGGTGCAGCGGTTCCACGAACGGGGCGAACTCGCGCGCGCCGAGAGCGGCTACCGGCAGATCCTCGGCACCGATCCCGGCTACGCCCGCGCGCTCTACGGGCTCGGCCAGCTGGTCTCGGCCAAGGGCGACCACCGCGAGGCGCGCGACCTCTATGCCCGGCTGTCGGCGGTTTCGCCCAACGCCTCCAAGGTCTGGTTCAGGCTGGGGGCGGCACTGCAGACCCTGGAGGACCACGACGGCGCGGTGGCGGCGTTTCGCAAGTCGCTCGCCCGCAACGACGAATTTTCGGCCGCGCAGTTTTCCCTCGGCAAGAGCCTCGGTGCCCTGGACCGCGCCGAAGAGGCGGTCGAGGTCTTGCAGGATCTGGTTCGCAGGCTGGAGGGCGCGCAGCGCGACGAAAGCCTGCTGGTCAAGACCAGGGTGCTGCTCCGGCGATTCCGCCAGGGCGCCCAGCCGAGCTACATCATGCTCGATCCCCGCCCGGCAGCGCCGCGCCCCATGGTGCCGGGGCCATAGCCGCGGAGCCTTGTGTCAGGGCTGTTGCGCCAGGAAGGCCTCGAACCGGCGCATTTCCTCGGCATCGATGCCGACCGCGTGGCCGGCCGCCGGATAGGCGCCGCTGGCGATGTCGGCGGCATATTCCCTGAACGCGGCGATCCGCTCCTGCTGGATGCGGTCATTTTCGGCGGCGAGGTTGCGGTAGACCTTGGCATGGCGCGGAGTGTGGCCGCGGTTGAGGCCGAGCACGTCCTCGGCGAACAGGTACTGCGCATCGCAGCCGGCGCCCGCGCCCATCGAGATCAGCACCAGCGGCGTGCGTTTCGAGATCGCCGTCGCCACCTCCGCCGGCACGACCTCGATCTCGGCGGCAAAGGCCCCGGCCGCCTCCAGTTCCTTGACCTGGCGCCACACCAGCTCGGCCGTCTCGGCGGTCTTGCCGACGGCACGGAATCCGCCGGTCCAGGTCGAATGCGTCGGGATCAGCCCGACATGGCCGCACACCGGGATGCGCTCGTCGGCCAGCCGGCGGATGGTCTGCGCGCTCGCCGAGCAATAGACCGCGTCCGCGCTCGCCGCCTTCAGCCTGACGGCCGTTCGCAGGACCTCGTCGGTCGTCGCCCCCATCATGCCGTACTCGTCGCCGGGCACGGCAAAGCAGGTCGGCGCGGCGTCGCGGAAACGCTTGTCGAGCATCAGCCCGTAGGTCACGGACAATAGGTCAATGCCGGCGCGCTCGGCGGCTTCCGCCTCCTCCAGCGTCGTCACCCGGAGTTTCGACAGTTGGCGCTTGCCCTTAAGCGCGCGCAAATCTGCGACCGTTGGCCTGTTGCGTGCCATCGTTTGGTCCTCGGTTACGGAAGTGTGTCGACCACCAGCCCTCAGGCCTTCAGCAGCCACTCATGCTCCTTGGCGTTGTGGAACTTCCACGTCCGCACCGGCCCGGCCATGACGTTGAGATAATAGAGGTCGTAGCCGTGGCAGGCGGCGCAGGGGTGGTAGCCCTTGGGCACCAGCGTCACGTCGCCGTCCTCCACCGCCATCGCCTCGTCGATCTCGCGGTGGCCGGTATCGTCGAACTCGGTATAGACGCGCTGGAAGGCAAAGCCCTGCGGCGGGTTGAGCCGGTGGTAGTAGGTCTCCTCCAGCAGCGATTCCGCCGGCAGGTTGTCCTCGTCGTGCTTGTGCGGCGGATAGCTCGACGTGTGCCCGCCGGGCGTGATCACCTCGACCACCAGCAGCGAATCCGCCGGCTCGCTTTCAGGCAGGATGTTGGTCACGTAACGTGTGTTGGTGCCCTTGCCACGCACCTCCTGCTTGACATCGTCGGGCCCGATGATGCGCAGCGGATGGCCGCCGTTCAGGCCGGGCGCCGTGCACACCGCCAGTTCCACATTGGTCTCCGCCCGCACCGACCAGTCGCCGCCGGCCGGCACGTAGACCGACCACGGCTTGCCCTCGAAGGGCGACATGCGTTCGCCCAGCGTGCCGAGATCGTCCTCGCCGACCCGCACATGCGCCTTGCCGGAAACCAGCACCAGGCAGGTCTCGCGGTCCGCGGTCCAGTCGCCATAGGTATCGCCGGGTTCCAGCCTGTGCAGGTCGAAGCCGACATAGGTCCAGCCGGCGGTCTCCGGGGTGACGTGGATCGCCCGGCCCGCGCCGTGCTTCGGCTTGATCAAGAGTTTCGACATGGTCTCTCACTCCTTGTCGGGGGCGGCGTCGTCGCCGGGTTTGTAGGCGATCAGGAACTGGTAGGCGCCGAGTGCTGCCATGCCGCCCGCCAGCGTGCCCCAGAAGGGCGAGCCGGTGGCGAACTCCAGGACCGACCACGCCGCGCAGATGCCGACGAGCACGATGCGCCGCCACAGCGGCCTGAGGAACGGATGGTTCTGGTCGTTCATCAATTGCGTACTGCCTCGCCGGTCGACACTCCGGGATCGTAACCGGCTCGGCGACAGCCCTCAAGCATTACGGCGCCGCGCGTCGGAGACGCGCAAAGGACGCCGCAACACCTTGGACCATCGCATGACCTCGACCGAAAATCGGCTTCGACTTTCGGGGTCATGCGGCAGGAAAGCCCTGCGTCTCCACCGTGTAGCCGGCGGCCGTCATCACCCGCATCAGCTCGGCATGGCCGACCTCGGCCATCTTCAGCGGCGGGTTCTTCTTCGGGTCCTGCTCGGCCTCGACCACGAACCAGCCCTCGTAGCCATGGTCGGCGAACTTCTGCACGATCGCACCGAAGTCGAGCGAGCCGTCGCCCGGCACGGTAAAGGCGCCCAGCGCCACGGCGTCGAGGAAGGATTGCCTGGTCCAGTCGAGCCCGTTGATGACGTCCATGCGCACGTCCTTCACATGCACGTGGCTGATGCGCTCGTGGTGGTTGTCGATGGCGCGCAGCACGTCGCCGCCGGCAAAGGCGAGATGGCCGGCATCGAGCAGCAGCGGAATGCCTTCGCCCGAGTGCCTCATGAAGGCGTCGAGTTCGTGCTCGAACTGCACCACCGCCGCCATGTGGTGGTGATAGGACAGCGGCATGCCCTGCTCCGCGCACCATTCGCCGAATTCGGTCAGCTTGCGGGCATAGGCCTTCATTTCGTCGTCTGACAGCACGGCCTTGGTCGCCAGCGGCTTCGAGCGGTCGCCCTGGATCGAGCGGCCGACCTCGCCATAGACGATGCAGGGCGCTGCGACCGCCTTGAACAGCTCGATCATCGGCTGGATGCGGTCCTTGTTGGCCGCCAGCTCCTCGTTGACCAGAGTGCCGGAGAACCAGCCGCCGCACAAAGTCACGTCGGCCGTCTTCAGGATCGGCAGCATCGCCTCCGGCGTGCTCGGGAAACGGCGGCCCTGCTCCATGCCGGTGAAGCCGGCCGAGCGCGACTGCCTGAGGCATTCCTCCAGCGACACGTCATCGCTCAGCTCCGGAAGGTCGTCGTTCCACCATGCGATGGGGGACATGCCCAGTTTGGCTTTCACGTCAGTTCTCCATTCTTACCTCCCCCTTGTGGGGAGGTCGCGCCGCAGGCGCGGGTGGGGGTAATTCGAAGAGCGCGACGTGGGGACCCCACCCCGTCGCTTCGCGCTATCCCTCGCGATGGAGGGTTTGAACCTTTGCACTGCCCTCACTGTCCTGCCGGACATCTCTCCCCGCAGGCGGGGAGAGAGTGGCTGGCATCACCGTGTCGCCAATCACCAAATTTTGGCGTTTGGCAGGAGCGTCGCGATAGGCGTGTCTCTCCCCGTTTACGGGGAGAGATGTCCGGCAGGACAGTGAGGGGCAGCGCCAACCTCACAGGCCTAAGCCTTAGTCTCCCACCCGCTGCAGCTTCAACTTCTCCTCGTAGCCCTTGCGCGCGGCATTGACCTCGGCGCGGGCGCTGACTTCGGGCACCGCGACGTCCCACCAGTGGCCGCCCTCGCCTGTCGAGATCAGCGGGTCGGTATCGATCAGCACGACCGTCGTCCGGTCGCTCTTGCGGGCACGCTCCAGCGCCGCCTCGAGATCGGCGATCGACGCCGCCTTCTCGGCATTGGCGCCGAGGCTTTTCGCATGTGCGACGAAATCGATGTCGGGCAGCATCTCGTGCTTCGTGTCGCGCAAGAGGTTGTTGAAGTTGGCCCCGCCTGTCGCCATCTGCAGCCGGTTGATGCAGCCATAACCGCGGTTGTCGAGCAGCACGATGGTCAGCTTGAGCCCCAGCATCACCGAAGTGGCGATCTCCGAGTTCAGCATCAGGTAGGAGCCATCGCCGATCATGATGACGACCTCCTTGTCCGGCCGCGCCATCTTGGCGCCCAGGCCGCCGGCGATCTCGTAGCCCATGCAGGAGAAGCCGTATTCTGAGTGGTAGGAGCCGGGTCCGCCCGCCTGCCACAGCTTGTGCATCTCGCCCGGCAGGCCGCCGGCCGCATGCAGCACGATGACGTCGGAGCCCAGCGTCCGCTGCACCGCGCCGATCACCTGCGCATCCGAAGGCAGCGCCGCGTTGGTCGCCACTGTCACCTTGGTCGCGGACTTGCGCCACTCGGCCTTGCCGGCCTTGGCGTTCTCGGTCCAGGACGCGGGCGCCTTGTAGCTACCGATGGCCGCGCCGAGTTCGGCGAGCCCTTCGCGGGCATCGGCGACCAGCGGCAGCGCCCGGTGCTTGCCGGCGTCGAAGGCCTGCACGTTGAGACCGATGATGGTCTTGGCGGCATTCTTGAACAGCGCCCAAGAGCCTGTCGTGAAATCCTGCAGCCGCGTGCCGACCGCCAGCACCACGTCGGCCTCCTCGGCCAGCCGGTTTGCTGCCTCCGTGCCGGTCACGCCGACCGCCGCCATGTTCAGCCCGTGCTCGTCGGTCAGCGCCGACTTGCCGCCCTGCGTCTCGCAGACCGGGATGCCGGTGGCTTGCACGAAACGGTCGAGTTCATCCGACGCGCCGGAATAAAGCACCCCGCCGCCGGCCACGATCAGCGGCTTCTTCGCCGCCTTCAGCACCTCGGCCGCGGTCGCCAATTCGTCGCGGTCCGGGCGCGGCCGGCGCGGCGTCCACACGCGTTCGGCAAAGAAGCTCTCGGGATAGTCATAGGCCTCGGCCTGCACGTCCTGGCACAAGGACAGCGTGACGGGGCCGCATTCGGCCGGATCGGTCAGCACCTGCATGGCGCGCGCCAGGGCCGGGATGATCTGCTCGGGCCGGGTGATGCGGTCGAAATAGCGCGATACCGGACGGAAGCAGTCATTGACCGAGACCGTGCCGTCGCCGAAATCCTCGACCTGCTGCAACACCGGGTCGGGCACGCGGTTGGCGAACACATCGCCGGGCAGGAGCAGCACCGGCAGCCGGTTGACGTGTGCAAGCGCGGCCGCCGTCACCATGTTGACCGCGCCGGGGCCGATGGAGCTGGTCGCCGCCATCATGCGCTGGCGGAAATTGGCCTTGGCAAAGGCGATCGCCGCATGCGCCATCGCCTGCTCGTTGTGGGCGCGATAAGTCGGCAGCTCCTCGCGCACCTGGTAGAGCGCCTCGCCGAGCCCGGCGACATTGCCATGCCCGAAGATCGCCCACACGCCGCCGAACAGCGGCACCATCTTGCCGTCGATCACGGTCATCTGCCGCGTCAGGTAGCGCGTCAGCGCCTGCGCCATGGTCAGGCGAACGGTCTTGCTCATCGTCTTCTCCTCCCGCTGCAGCGGCGCATCCGGGGACGCCGGCCTCGCTTCAGCTGTCTTTCGATTTATGCCGCCCGACGGTCCCGCGCCGCAAGCCATGCCTTGGTCAGCTGCTCGAAACGCTGGGCCATGTCGTCCACCGCCGCATCGTCGTCCATGCGGCCGGCCATCCACTCTTCCGCCGCATGGGCGAATATGCTGCGTCCCACCGCGAAACCCTTGACGACAGGGGCGTCGGCGGTCGCTGCGAAGGCCACTTCGAGTTCCGCCAGCGGCGCCTCGAGCCCGAGCAGCACCACGCCGCGGCAATAGGGATCGTTCCTGTTGATGACCGTCTCGATCTTCTTCCAGGCAGCCGCCGACGCCTGCGGCTCGAGCTTCCACCAGTCCGGCTTGATGCCGAGCGCATAAAGCTCCTCCAGCGCGCGCGGAATGGTGTTGTCGTCGAGCTTGCCGTGCTTGCCGGCGATGATCTCGATGAGCAGCTCCCTGCCGACTTTCCGCGCAGCCTCGAACAGCGTGCGCAGCTTCTGCTGCTGCTCGGCCTTGAGTTCCACCGGATCGTCGGGATGGTAGAAGCACAGGCACTTGATGCAGTGCTCGACCGGCCACTCGACCAGCTGCGAACCCATGTCCTGCGAAAACTCGAAACGCAGCGGCCGCGAGCCCGGCAGTTCCACCGGCCGACCCAGCCAGGAGAACGGATGGCGGGCGAATTCGAACATCGCCTCGCGGCCGAATTTTTCGTCGATCAGCATGCCGTAGCCGTCGCGGCCGTCGGCCACCTTGGCCGCCGCCTTCACCGCCAGCACCTTGAAGTCGCGGATGCGCTGGGCATCCGCGCCGGTGCGCGCGGCGATGTCCTCCAGCTGGATTCGGTGGTCGCAGGCCAGCGCCATCATCGAGGGGATCTCGTGCCGGCGCGTCGTCGCCCAATGCACGTGGTTGATCGCCTCGTCCTTGCGCAGCGCGCGCTCCTTGCTGCCGTTCTCGAGGAAGAACTGCAGTTCGTCGAAGGTCGGGATTTCGGGCGAGCACAGCAGCCGCGACACCGCGAAGGCGCCGCAGGCGTTGGCCCAGGTTGCTGCCGTCGCCAGGCTCTCGCCGCCCAGCCAGCCGCGCAGGAACCCCGACATGAAGGCATCGCCTGCGCCCAGCACGTTGTAGACCTCGATCGGAAAACCCTTGCCGACGATGCCCGCCTCGAGGTCGTCCGTGATCGGCCTGTCATAGACGATGCAGCCCATCGGCCCGCGCTTCAAGACGATGGTCGCATTGGACAGCGCCCGGATGGTCTTCAGCGCGGCGAGCAACTCGCTCTCGCCCGAGGCGATCAGCACCTCTTCCTCGGTGCCGACGATCAGGTCGCAGTCGGCCAGCACACCCTTGATGTGGTTCGACACCTTGTCGGAGGCGATGTAGCGGCTCTCGCCGTCGGCATGCCCCGCGAGGCCCCAGAGGTTCGGGCGGTAATCGATGTCGAACACCACCTTGCCGCCGCTGTCCTTGATCAGCTTCATCGCCTTGCGCTGGGCGGCATCGGTGTTGGGCCGCGAGAAATGCGTGCCGGTGACGACGATGGCACGCGACGATGCGATGAAGGCCGGGTCGATGTCGTCTTCCGACAGCGCCATGTCGGCGCAGTTCTCGCGGTAGAAGATCAGCGGAAAGGTCTTGTCGTTTTCGACCGACAGAAGCACCAGCGCCGTCAGCCGCTCCCTGTCGGTGACCAGCCCCTTGTCGGACACGCCTTCGCGCAGCATCTGCTCGCGGATGTAGCGGCCCATGTGCTCGTCGCCGACGCGCGTCAGAAGCGCCGAGCGCAGGCCGAGCCTGGCCGTGCCGATGGCGATGTTGGCCGGGCAGCCGCCGACCGACTTGGCGAAGGACGCCACGTCCTCCAGCCGCGATCCGGTCTGCTGGCCATAGAGATCGACCGACGCGCGCCCGATGGTGATGACGTCGAGTGTAGGCTGGTTCTTGGGGTCGGTCATTCTGTCCTCCCGGTCGCTCCGCCGCGCCGGCCTGCCCGCCTTGTCTGCTCGCAGGCCACACAATGCAATTCAAATTCCAATAATCAGTCAATCGGAATTTTCATTCCATCGACAGATTGTGACGGCGCGCCCCGAGGCCAGCTGCCCCGAGGCGCTGCACGCCCCGTCGGCCGCCTAGAGCCGTACGGTCTTGCCTTCCTTGGCCGACTTCAGCGCCGCGTCCGCCAGCTTCAGCGCCATCAGGCCATCCTTGCCGTCGGGCGAAATCCTGGCGCCCTTTGTCACCGAGGCGATGAAGGCCGCGATCTCGTTGGCATAGGCCTCGGTGTAGCGGGTCATGAAGAAGTCGTGCAGCGGCGGGCGGGTGTAACCGAGCGCGCCGGCGACCTCGATCGACACCGCGCGCTGGTTCTCCGCCGACACCATGCCGTCGGAACCGTGCACCTCGATGCGCTGGTCGTAGCCATAGGTGGCGCGGCGCGAATTGCTGATCACGCACTGCCGGCCGCTTGCCGTCACCAGGATCACCGAGACGCTGTCGAAGTCGCCGAGCTCGCCGATCTTCTTGTCGACCAGCACCGAGGCCGTCGCCGTCACCGCCACCGGCTCCTCGCCGAGCAGGAAGCGCGCCATGTCGAAGTCGTGGATGGTCATGTCGCGGAAGATGCCGCCCGAGCGGGTGATGTATTCGGCCGGCGGCGGGCCGGGATCGCGCGAGGTGATCACCACCTGCTCGACCTTGCCGATGGCGCCGTCGTCGATGGCCTTGCGCACGGCGGCGAAATGCGGGTCGAAGCGCCGGTTGAAGCCGACCATCAGCGTCCCGCCTGCCTTTTCCACCACGCCGAGGCACTTCTCGACGCGGGCGACGTCGAGGTCGATCGGCTTCTCGCAGAACACCGCCTTGCCGGCGAGCACGAAGCGCTCGATCAGGTCGGCGTGGGTGTCGGTCGGCGTGCAGATCACCACCGCGTCGATGTCGGCCGCCTTCTCGATCTGGTCGATGGATCGGACCTCGCAGCCATAGGCATCGGCGAGATCGTTGGCGGCCTTCTCGAAGGCATCGGCCACCGCCACCAGCTTGGCCTGCGGGTTGGAGGCCACGGCCTTGGCGTGTACCTTGCCGATGCGGCCTGCGCCCAGGACACCGAACCGAACTGTCATGACAACCTCATTTCCTTGGCCCGCGCCGTCCGGGCCGCAATCTTGATCTGGGAGGATGGGGCCGCCCGCCGACGGGTGCCGGGCGGCCTGTTGTTGCTTACGCCTTCTTGCGCTTGTTCTGGCGGTGCTGGTCGATGATCACGGCCGACACGATGATGATGCCCTTGATGATTTCCTGATAGTAGGCGCCGACCTTGAGGAAGGTGAAGCCCGAAGTCAGCACGCCGAGGATGATCGTGCCGATCACCGTGCCGGTGATGCGCCCGACGCCGCCCGACAAGGAGGTGCCGCCGATGACCGCGGCCGCGATCGCGTCGAGTTCGTAGGCGACGCCCATGCCCGGCTGGCCCGACGCGGCGCGCGCCGCCGTCACCACGCCGGCGAGACCGGAGAGCAGGCCGGCGATGGCATAGACCTTGATCAGGTGGCCGCCGATGTTGATGCCCGAGACGCGGGCCGCCTGCGGGTTGGCGCCGATGGCATAGGTGAACTTGCCGTAGCGCGTGTAGCCGAGCGCGACATGGAAGATCACCGCGACGAGCAGGAAGATGATCACCGGCAGCGGCAGCGGGAAGCCCAACACGTTGAAGCTCTTGCCGAACCAGGTGAAGCTGTCGTCGAGCAGGGCTACCGGCTGGCCGAGCGTATACCACTTGGCCAGGCCGCGCGCCGACACCATCATGCCGAGCGTGGCGATGAATGGCGGTATCTTGGTCTTTGCCACCAGCGTGCCGTTGACGAAACCGGCGAGCAGGCCGACGCCGAGCCCGGCGAGGATCGCCCAGATCGGCGACATGTCGGTGAGCGAGGGATAGACCGCCCGCGGGTTGGCCGATGTCTGCGCGAGGCTCGCCGCCACCATGGCGACGAGGCCGACAACCGAGCCCGACGACAGGTCGACGCCGCCGGTGATGATGACCTGGGTCACGCCGACCGAAATGATGCCTATCACCGACACCTGCAGGATGATGATCGACAGGCGCTGCTTGTTCATGAGGAAGCTGTCTCCGACCAGGATCCAGCCGAGGATCTCGAAGACGATGGCGATGCCGATCAGCACGCCCAGGATCGAAACCTCCGGCGGCAGGCGCTTCTTGCTTCCGATGACGTTTGCGGGTCCCGCAATCTCGTTCGTCGACATGGTTCTTCCACCCTTGTGGTTCTTGGCACCGCTCAGTGCGACGCGAGTTCCATGATCTTGACCTGGCTGGCCTCGGCTCGGTCGAGGAAGCCGGTGACGCGGCCTTCGTGCACCACCATGATGCGGTCGCTCATGCCCAGCACCTCGGGCATCTCCGAAGAGATCATGATGACCGCCACGCCCTGCCCCGCGAGCTTCGAGATCAGCCGGTGTATTTCCGCCTTGGCGCCGACGTCGATGCCGCGCGTCGGCTCGTCGAGGATCAGGATCTTCGGCTTGGTCAGCAGCCAGCGTCCGATCAGCACCTTCTGCTGGTTGCCGCCCGACAGGTTGATGATCGGCTCGGCCATGTCGGGCGTCTTGACCCTGAGCGCCGAGCTGATCTCGACGGAATCCTTGCTCAGCTGCTTCTGCTTGACGAAGCCGCTCTTCACATAGCCCGACTGCAGCACCGCCATCTGGGTGTTTTCCTGGATGTCGAGCAGAAGGAAGCAGCCGGTTTCCTTGCGGTCCTCGGTCAGGAACGCCATGCCGTGCTTCATCGCCGTCGACGGGCTGTCGATGCGCACCGCCTTGCCGAACAGCTCGATGGTTCCGGCGTCTGCCGGTGTCACCCCGAACACCGTCTCGGCGATGTTGGATCGGCCCGAGCCGACCAGGCCGGCGATGCCGAGGATCTCGCCCGAACGCACGTCGAAGGAGACGTCCTGGAACACGCCCTTGAGCGTCAGCCCCTTCACCGACAGCACCACGTCGCCGATCGGCACTTCCTCCTTCGGGAACATCTGGGTGATCTCGCGGCCGACCATCATCCTGATGATGTCGTCGCGCGTCACCTCCGTGGAGGCCTTGGTGGCGATGTATTTGCCGTCGCGGAACACCGAGAACTCGTCGGCGATCTCGAACAGCTCGTTCATCTTGTGGGTGATGTAGATGATGCCTTTGCCCTGTTCGCGCAGCGCCCGGATGATGGTGAACAGGTGGTCGACCTCGCGCTCCGTCAAGGCCGAGGTCGGCTCGTCCATGATCAGCACGTCGGATTCGTAGGACACCGCCTTGGCGATCTCGACCATCTGCCGGCTGGCCACCGTCAGCGTGCCCACCTGGACGTCGGGATCGATGTCGATGTTGAGCCGCCTGAACAGTTCGGCCGTCTTGCGCCACATCTCGCCATGGTCGACGAAACCCAGCCTGGTCGTCGGCTCGCGGCGGATCCAGATGTTCTCGGCCACCGTCATCGGCGCCATCAGGTTGAGCTCCTGGTGAATCATGGCGATGCCGTTCTCGAGCGCATCCAGCGGCCCCTTGAGGCGGATGTCCTGGCCGCGAAGCTTGAAGCTGCCGGAATCGGGCGTGTAGATGCCGGCCACGATCTTCATCAGCGTCGACTTGCCGGCGCCGTTCTCGCCCATCAGCGCATGCACGCTGCCGCGCTTCAGCCGAAGCTGGACGTTGTCGAGCGCCACGACGCCCGGGAATTCCTTGCGGACGTTCTCGACTTCGAGAAGGTAGCCGGCGTCCATCGCGGCGCCGCCTGCGGACGCCGCTTCCATCGTGCCTGTGCTGTGCATGGCTGCTGGTCCTCCCAGACCCGTCCCGGCGCCTGCGCGGGACATAGTCCTTCAGGGAAAATGCGCCGCCGTCCGGCGACGGCGCATTCCACGGATCATATCAGTTTTTGGTCGTGTACTGGTCCATGTTCGCCGGGGTGACCAGCTCGAACGGCACCCAGACCGGCGACGTCACGGCTTCGCCCTTGGCGAGCTTCATGGCCGTGTCGACCGCGCCGCCGCCCTGCGCCGCCGCGTTCTGGAACACGGTGACGTCGAGGTCGCCGGCCTTCATGTAGGCGAGCGCTTCCTGGGTGGCGTCGACGCCGGCCACGATCACGTCCTTCATGTCCCAGCCGGCCGCCTTCATGGCGTTGATGGCGCCGATGGCCATGTTGTCGTTGTTCGAGATCACGGCGTCGGGCTTGTGGCCGGCGGCGATCCAGTTGGTCATCAGGTCCTGTGCCTTGACCGGATCCCAGCCTGCGGTCTGCTCGTCGATGACGTTCAGCTTGACGCCGCATTCGCTGCCGGCATTCACGTCGTGAATGTCCTTGGTGCGCATCACCGCGGCCTGGTTGGCGAGGTCGCCGACCATGATCAGGATGCCCGCCTCGGTCTTGCCGGCTTCCTTGAGGATGCGGCAGACCTCCTTGGTCTCCAGCGTGCCGGAATCGACCTCGTTCGAGCCGACAAAGGCGCCCTTGGCACCCAGCGCTCCGACGTCGATCGGCTCGCGGTTGACGTAGACGATCGGAATGCCCGCTTCGTTGGCAAGCTTGGTCATCGGCGCGGTGGCCGAGGTGTCGACCGGATTGACGATGATGGCGTCGACCTTGGCGGCGATGAAGTTCTGGACCTGCGAAAGCTGCTTGTTGACGTCGTCGTCGGCGATCTCGATGACCACCGGCTGGCTGGCGTCCGCCGCGGCCTTCTCGATGCCCTTGCGGAGCACGGTCAGGAAGGTGTCCGAATTGGCCATGCTGACGCCGATGTCGCCGGCAAACGCGGTTCCCGCCAGCAGCACCGACAGTGCGGCGCCGAGCAAATATTTCTTCATGATGACTCTCCTCCACGAACGGTGCCCGGCTGCACCCCATACGCCGGAAGCCCGCGGCTCCGCCGAAGGCCCATTTTCACGGGCGCCACCATCGCTCCTCTGCGATGTTGGTGCGGCACCCGCCTCCCGATGGCCGGCCCAATTCAGAATGTTCGGGCCGTGCTTTTTCTATATGAAATGTTTATTCCATATTCCGGTCGAACGTCAAGAGACATTCCATCGTCCACCGATCAAACTTGCGTAAGCGCCGGCTGCCGGCCGCGGACGGCCGGCCACCCGCGGTGATTGCTGCCGGAAAGATTGTTCAGGTCCGCGCGCGGATGAACGCGATGCTTTCGGCCAGCGCGGCGCGAGGATCCGCCAGTCTGTGCACGGCGGGCGAAAACGGCTCGAAGGAGAGCGGGCCCTGGTAGCCGCCGGCGACCAGCGCCCGGATCTGGCCGACATTGTCCAGCCTGTCGCCGGCATCGACCAGCACGCGGTGCGGATCGCGCATGTCGGGCACGGTCACGGCCGGATCGTCGACGCCGGAGATATGCACCAGCCCGGTCATGCCCGGGAAAAGCTCCGGTTCGCCGGCGAGATGGTGATGGAAGGTGTCGTGCACCATGCGGAACGTGGCCGAGCCGCCAACGTCCTCGATCGCCTCCGCCGCCTCGCGCTTGGAGCGCAGCGAGCAGATCTCGAAGCCCAGCGGCTCGACCAGGCCGCGCACGCCGCGGTCGCCGAGGATGGCCTTGAGCGCCGACAGCGCCGCCCTGAGGTTGCGCTGGCGCCCGCCGTCCGCCTGCCCGGTGCCGTCGTTGACCGGCACCAGGACCAGGGCGCGGGCACCCACGTCGCGGGCATAGTCGGCCAGTTCGATGGCTTCGGCCTCGCGCGCGGCATTCCACTCGTTGAAGCGCTGCAGCGCGTTGATGCTTGTTATGGATATTCCATTTTCCGCCGCCAGCGCCTTGATCGCACCGGCCGGCGTGCCGTCGACGATGGCGTTGCCGGCAAGATCGTTGCGGATTTCGACGTCGCTGATGCCGAGTTCGCGGCAGAGCGCGAAGAACGCGGCGGGCTTCAGCTCCGGCGCCACCATGTGATTCAGCGCGAATGTCAGCTTGCTGGTCGTGGACATGCCGGGTTCCTCCTTGGCCATCCTGCCGCGGCAGCATCGCCGGCGACTGTTTCATTCCATTCTTCACATAGAACGGAATAGTCAATCCAAATAATGGCGAGAAACCCATCATTCCTGATAGATTCTCGTTCAGGCGGCCAACCAGGAAGTTCCTGTAACAGGCAACTATTGGAGACTCGCCACGAACCATGCCAAATGCGTTCAGAGGTTTGGGTGGGGGAATGACATGACGACGGAAACCGAGAGGGCCGAGCGGGAACGGATTCTGGCGGCGATGCTGGAGGCCTCGGTGCAGGACCAGCGCACCGTCGACGACAACCGTCGAAGCATCGCTCCGCTGCTGGACGGCATGTCCGTTCGGGAAGGCATCAGGCATGACGACGACCGCGGCAGCGTCACCGAAATCTACGACCCGCGCTGGAACTGGCATCCCGATCCGCTGGTGTTCTCCTATGTGTTCACCATTCGCCCCGGCCTGGTGAAGGGCTGGGGCCTGCACAAGCTGCACGAGGACCGCTATTTCGTCATCAGCGGCGAACTCGAACTCGTCCTCTACGACCCGCGCCCGGACTCGAGCACCTTCGGCAAGATCTGCAAGGTCTATCTGTCGGGCACCAGGCCTCGGCTGGTCAACGTCCCGAAATTCGTCTGGCACGCGGATCGCAACATCGGCACGACCGACGTCGTCGTGGTCAACTTCCCGACCATCCAGTACGACCATTCGAAGCCGGACAAGTACCGCCTGCCCCTCGACACCGATCTCATCCCCCACAGCTTCGGTGACGCCAGGGGATGGTGAGCCGTCCCCTCGTCTCCATCCTGATGCCGACGCACTGCCGGCCCGACGTCGTCGGGCTGGCGATCGACGCCGTCCTCAACCAGACGTTCGGAGACTTCGAACTCCTGGTCGTCGGCGACGGGGCCGTCCCCGGCACGGCGGAGGCCGCCCGCCGCTTCGACGATCCGCGGATACGCTACTTCGACCTGCCCAAGGCGCCGCATTTCGGCTACGCCAATCGCAACGTCGCCCTGCGGCAATCCCGCGGCAAGCTGATCGGCTTCGCCGCCGACGACGATCTTCTGTTCCCGGACCATCTCGAAACCCTGCTCCGCGGCCTCGAGCGCGGCGCGGCCGTCGCCTACAGCCAGTCGCTCTGGGTCTCCACCGACGGCATCGCCGCGCCGTTCCTGGCCAACCTGGAGTTTCCCGACGAGCTGGAGGCCTTTCGCCGGGCCAACAGCATTCCGGCGAGTTGCTTCCTCTACAGGGCGGATGCCCTGCCCCGGCGTGACGCATGGCCGGAGAACGTGCGGTCGGGAGCCGACTGGTACCTTTGGCAGCGCATCATCGCGGCCAATCCACGCGCCCCGCTCACCCACTGCAGGACGCCGACCGTCATGCACTTCAGCGCCCGCCGGAAGGAGTCGCGCCATTCCGGCATGCCGCAGCTGGCGACCTGGCTCCACATCGCCGACAACGTGCCCTGGTGGCCCGCCGAGCTGCGGGTGTCCGTCGCACCGGATCGAACGGAGCAGGAAGCTTACGCGCAGCTGATGCGCGGCGATCCGGACTGGCCAAGCCGCGTGCGGCGCGCTTCCGGCGACCTGGTCTCGCGCCTGGCGTGGGGAAACATCCAGGGCGCCCTCTCGACCCTCGATGCGCTTGCCACCGCGCAGGCCGCGGCGCCCTCCCGGCCGCACAAGACGATTGCCCAACGCCTGCTCGCCGAGATCGGCAGGATCCCGAACAACCTCCGCCGCCGCCTGGCGCGCTGAGCCGGGCAAACGGCGAGCCGTGCCTCAGATGTTCTCCGGCAGGTAGATGTCGAAGGGCAGGAAAGTCTGCCCGGGAGCGTTCGCCGGCCCGTCCTCGGCCGCATGCGCCATCAGGCCGACGAGCTCGCGGCACAGCGGCTGCAGCGGCGTCGCGATCGCCATGACTGCGAGATTGTCGGCCAGGGCCGCGCGGGTATCGACCGTGATCTCATTGCAGATCAGCACCGGCAGAGGATCGGGCCTGAGCTGTTGCAGCGCCGAGATCGCCCCCTCGATGCCGCCGCCGGCGACATAGCACCCGACGAGGTCGCCATGCCGCCCAAGTAACCCGGCGACGGCCTCATGCGTGATCTCGTAGGACTCGTTGTTGACGACCGTCTCCAGCACCGCGAATTCGGGCGCGTGCTCGCGGAAGAAGGCGCGGAATCCGATCTCGCGCAGCTCGTGGCCATGGAAGCGATGGCTGCCGACGAACAGCGCCACCTTGCCCGGCCGGCGCGCGCACTTGGAGATCATCCAGGCGGCCGTGCGGCCGACCTTGAGGTTGTCGATGCCGACGTAGCCTTCGCGCACGCCGGTAGCGAAGTCCGACAGCAGCGAGAAGGCGGGGATGCCGCGCTCCTTCATTTCGGCCACCGCAGCCGTGACCGTCGGATGGTCGGGACTGACCAGCGCCACCGCATCGCAGTTCGCCCCCAGCCGCCGCAACCGCTCGACGATCTCTTCGGGCGCGAGCGTATCGGCGAATTCGATGGTCGCCGTGCCACGGAAACCCGACGCCTGGGCAATGGCCTTCTCCAGTTCGCCTGCGAAGGCGCGATAGAACACATCCTTCGGCCGCAGCAGCACGAAGCCGAGTCGGTACTCGGGCAATTCCTTGCGCATGCGCTGCGCGATCAGCCCGGCCGCGTGGTAGCCGATCGACGTCGCCGCCTCGTAGACGCGGCGCTGCGTCTCCTCGCGCACCGGCAGGCGCCCGTTCAGCACCCGGTCGACGGTTGCGACGCTGACGCCCGACACGCGGGCGAGATCGGTGATGGTGGGCCTTTTGCTCATGTCCGCTTCCAGGAGTTCGCGCCAATCATAACCTGCCATGATAGAAAATGATAGATTCCATCATGCTATGATTGCAAAAATCGCATCATGGGCTACCATCCTTGCAGTGAACGATCTCCGGCGCCCATCGCGGAACCGTTCCCGACTTCCAGGGAGAGAGCCATGACCGTGACGCCTTCGGCGCGCGACTACAGCCTTGTGGGCGACAGCGCCCGCCGCGCCGTCGAAAGCGGCCTCGCCGCCGCCGAGTGGTACCACACCGACATCCCCCGCAAGCAGATGAAGGAGCTGATGCAGCGCTCAGACGCGCCTGCCATCCGCGACACCGCGATCTGGCTCGGCCTTCTCGCTGCCTTCGGTGCCGCCGGCGCGGCCCTCTGGGGCAGCTGGTGGTGCGTGCCCTTCTTCCTCTGCTACGGCGTGCTCTACGGCTCGGCCACCGACTCCCGCTGGCACGAATGCGGCCACGGCACCGCCTTCAAGACACCCTGGATGAACGACGCGGTCTACCAGATCGCCAGCTTCATGATCATGCGCAACCCGGTGACCTGGCGCTGGAGCCACACCCGCCACCACACCGACACCATCATCGTCGGCCGCGACCCCGAGATCGCCGTCATGCGCCCGCCGGACCTTCTGCGCGTCATGCTCAATTTCTTCGGCCTGCTCGACGCCTGGCACGCCATGGTCGACATGGTGCGCAACGCCGCCGGCGTGATCGGCAGGGAGGAAAAGACTTTCATTCCCGAGAGCGAGCAGCCCCGCGCCATCCGCATCGCCCGCATCTGGGTGGCGATCTATGCGGCCACCATCGCGCTTGCGCTCCATCTCGGCTCATGGCTGCCGCTGATGCTGGTCGGCCTGCCCCGTCTCTACGGCGCCTGGCATCACGTGCTCACCGGCCTGTTGCAGCATGGCGGTCTCGCCGACAACGTCGTCGACCACCGCCTCAACAGCCGCACAGTGCTGATGAACCCCATCAGCCGCTTCATCTACTGGAACATGAACTACCACGTCGAACACCACATGTTCCCGATGGTGCCCTATCACGCGCTGCCCAGGCTGCACGGGATGATCGGGCACGACCTGCCGGCGCCGAGCCCGTCGATCTGGGCCGGCTACCGCGAGATGCTGCCGGCCTTCGTCCGCCAGCTCCGCAACGAGGACCATTTCGTCAGGCGCGAGCTGCCGCCGACCGCGCGGCCCTATCGCGAGGAATTCCACGGCGAGGCCGTCCTCGCCGCCGAGTAAGGCCTCCAGGCGTCCCCCGGGGCGGCAGCCCCCAGCCGCCCCGCATTCCGAAATCCCAGGGAGAGAGACATGAGCGACTGGATCGAGGCCTGCGCGGCCGACGATATCGACGAGGAAGACGTGATCCGCTTCGACCATGCGGGCAAAAGCTTCGCCATCTACCGCAGCCCCGAGGACGAATTCTTCGCCACCGACGGGCTGTGCACCCACGAGCAGATCCACCTGTCACAGGGGCTGGTCATGGGCGACATCATCGAATGCCCCAAGCACAACGGCCGCTTCAACTACAAGACCGGGGCCGCCCGCGGCGCGCCCGTCTGCGTCAACCTCAGGACCTATGCGGTCAAGGTCGACGGCGGCAAGGTCTTCATCCAGCTGGGCTGACGGACATGGCGGGAATGGTCATTATCGGGGCCGGCGAGTGCGGCACGCGCGCCGCCTTCGCCCTGCGCGAAGCGGGATTTGACGGCGAAATCACGCTCGTCGGCGCCGAACCCCACCTCCCCTACGAACGCCCGCCGCTGTCCAAGGAGGCGATGACCGGCGACGCGCCGTCGATCAAGGCCATTGCCGACGCCGCCCGCCTCGCCGATCACCGCATCGACCTCTCGGGCTTGATGACCGCCACCTCGATCGACCGTGCCAACCGCTGGGTGCGCCTCGCCGACGGCTCCGACCTCGCCTACGACAAGCTCTTGATCGCCACCGGCTCGGTGCCGCGCCAGTTGCCTCTTCCGGGGCTCGGCGCGCGCTCCGCCTATCTGCGCACCTTCGACGACGCGCTCCGCATTCGCCGGCACCTCCGGGAAGGCGCCCCCCTCGCCATTGTCGGCGGCGGCTTCATCGGTCTCGAACTCGCGGCCTCCGCCCGTAAGCTGGGTGCTGCCGTCACCGTCATCGAGGCGCAGCCGCGCATCCTCATGCGCGGCGTGCCCGGGGAAATCGCAGAAGTCGTCCACGATACCCATGTCACTGAGGGCGTCGATATCGTCTGCGGCGACGGCATCGCCGCCATCGAGGACGACGGCGAAACCGTGCGCATCGCCCTGTCGAGCGGCAGGATCATCGATGCCGACCTCGCCGTCATCGGCATCGGCGCGGTGCCCGTCACCACGCTCGCCGAAACCGCCGGCCTCGCCCTCAACAACGGCATTTCGGTCGACGCGCAATTGCGCACCAGCGACCCGCACGTCTTCGCCGCCGGCGACTGCTGCTCCTTCCCGCTCGCCGTCTATGGCGGTCGCCGCGTCCGCCTCGAAGCCTGGCGCAGCGCCCAGGAACATGGCGCGCTCGCCGCCCGCAACATGCTCGGCGCCGGGGAGGCCCACGCCTGCGTCCCTTGGTTCTGGTCCGACCAGTTCGGCCTCACCCTGCAGATCGCCGGCCTTCCCGACGAAGGCGAGCGCACCATCCGCCGCGACCTCGGCGACGGCGCCTTCATCCTGTTCCATCTCAAGGTCGACGGCCGCCTGGCTGCGGCCAGCGGCATCGGCCCCGACAATGCGGTCGCCCGCGATATCCGCCTCGCCGAGATGCTCATCGGCAAGATGGCGCGTCCCGATCCCGAGGCGCTGGCCTCATCGGCCGTCAAGCTGAAGAGCCTGCTCGCCGCCTGAAATTGCCCGGAGATGGCGGCTTGAGAATCGCCGCGGATTCCGGGACTCTGGGGCGAGGCGGGTGGCTGCCTCGTTTGGGAGGGGCTGGAAATGCCGGTCAGCGAATTCGGGCGGATGCCGGACGGCTCTGTGGTCGAGGCGATTTCGATCGCCGCCGACGGCATTGCTGCAAACATCCTCACCTTCGGCGCCTCGCTCGCCGACCTCGTCGTCGCCACGTCCGACGGCCCGCGTTCGGTGGTGCTCGGCTTCGACAGCCTCGACGGCTACCTCACCCATGGCGCCTTCTTCGGCGCCATCGCCGGCCGCTGCGCCAACCGCATCGCCGGCGGCCGCTTCATCCTCGATGGCGTCGAGCACCAGCTCGATCTCAACGAGGCCGGCCGCGGCCATCTGCATGGCGGTGCGGACGGCTTCTTCCGCCGCAACTGGACGGTGGTCGATGCCAGCGACAATTCCGTCCTGCTCGGCCTCGCCTCGCCCGACGGCGACCAGGGCTATCCGGGCAAGGTGATCGCCACCTGCCGCTATTCGGTCGACGAGGGCCGGCTGCGCATCGCGCTCGGCGCGCGCAGTGACGCCCCGACGCTCGTGAACCTCGCCACGCACGCCTATTTCAACCTCGACGGCGGCGGCACCGTCCTCGACCACCGCCTCAAGATCGCGGCGGAAGCCTATACGCCGGTCGACTCGCAGAACGCGCCGACCGGAGACGTGCTGGCGGTCGACGAAACCCCGTTCGACTTCCGCGGGCTTCGCCCGGTCCGCAACGGACCCGACGGTGCGCATGCGGCCTACGACCACAATTTCGTGCTCGCCATGCAGCCGGCGCCCGAGCCCTGGCATGCCGCCCGGCTGGAGGGTCCGCACTCCGGCATCCGCCTCGACCTGTGGACCACCGAGCCGGGGCTGCAGTTCTACGATGGCGGCTTCCTGCCCGTCGCCCCGCCGCTGCGCGGCGGCGTCGAAGGCGTGCGCCATGGCGGGCTCTGCCTCGAACCGCAGCGTTTCCCCGATGCCGCCAACCACCCGCATTTCCCGAGCGCCGTGCTCAGGCCTGGCGAGATCTACTCGCAGGTGACGGAATATAGGTTCTCGATCGTGGAGTAGGCGGGCGGCTGCCTTACCCTCCCCCTTGTGGGGAGGGTCGATCCGCGCAGCGGATCGGGGTGGGGGTATCCGACCGACCCGAAAAGCCTCACACCCGCGCGCAGAGCGCCTCGAAGAAGGCGACGTTGTCGAGGTCGAGCGGATCGTCCACCGGCAGCGCCTGCGACGACATCTTGGCGATCACCACTTCCGCCTTCGGGTCGACATAGAGCCATTGGCCGTGGATGCCGATGCCGCAATAGGCTCCCGACGCGTTGCCGGTCTGGTACCACTTGTTGCGGTAGCGGCCGGTGGCGAACAGGTTGGTCATGGTGCCGCGCTGCCAGGCCCCGGCATCGCCGCCATGGATGGTGTCCTCGACCCAGGCCTGCGGCACGATGCGCCCGCCCTCGGCAGTGCCGCCCTGGCGCATCATCTCGCCGACGCGGGCGAGATCGCGCACCGCCACCGAGACGCCGCCCGCCGCGCGCGCCGTGCCTTCCTTGTCGACGGTCACGAAGCCGTCGCGCTTGGCCCCCACGGGGCGCCACAGCTTCTCGGCCATCAGCTCGGCGTAGCGCTGGCCCGACGCACGCTCGACGATGATGCCGAGCAGGTCGGAATTGGGCGAACGGTAGCGGAAGGTCCGGCCGTGCGGCTCGTCCAGCTGCTTGAGCGTGACGAGGAACTCGCGCAAAGATTCCGCCCCGCCGCCGGGGTTCCACATCGTCGCCCGGCGATAGCGGGCAAACAGGCTCTCGGGATCGAGATAAGCCTCCTCGAAATCGAGGCTGACGGTCATGTCGAGCACGTGCCGCACCGTCGCATTGGCATAGACCGAGCCCGCCGCCTCGGGCACGTAGGTCGTCACCGGCGCGTCCGGATCGAGCTTGCCCTCGCCTTCGAGTCCGCCCGCCAGGATCGCCGTCAGCGACTTCGAGATCGAGAAGATGATGTGCCGGGCATCTGGCTTCATCGACGGCGCGAACCAGTCGCCGACAAAGCGCCCCTTCTTCATCACCGTCAGCGCGTCGGTCGAGGAGCGATCGAGAAACGCCAAAGCCGTCTCGCTCCTGTCGCCGATGCCCAGCGTCTCGCCGAGCAGGCCGCCAAGGTCGACGGGTGCGGCTTCCAGGTTGCCTTCTCGCGCGGCGAAGCGCGTGCTCGTCACCATCTCGCCGACATTCTGGAAGGCCCAGCGGTTGAACGGCTGCTCGCGCCAGTTGCCCAGCGCCACGTCCTTGCGGGCGAAGCCGAACATGCGTTCGAACGCAGTGGGTGACGTCATGATCTTTCCTTGCTGCTGGTATTCCGCCGGTCAGGCGAGCGCTGCGGCGATCGCGTGCACGGCCTTGAGCGTCGCCACCGAATAGGCGACGGAGGTGAATTCGGGCCAGGTCGACAGCTTCACCGTCACCATCCGCGTGTCCCAGTCGATATGGATCAGCTGCCCGAACACGCCGCGGCACATCAGCGCCCGCGACCGCGGATCCTCGATCCAGAACTGGTTGCGGTAGCTGCCCTCGGGCATCGAGGCGCTGTAGTTGGGGCCGTGCACGCCGTTGCGCGTTTCGGCGATCCAGTCGGCCGGCACGATGCCGGCGCCGTCCTCGAGAATCGTCTGGCCGAAGCGGGCATAGTCGCGCAGCGTCGCGTTGAAGCCGCCGTCGGCCACCGCATAGCCGGCGCTGTCGACGGTGAAGCAGGCGCTCTCCTCCGCCCCGATCTTCTGCCACAGCACCTCGGAAACCAGCTGCGCCAGGCGCTTGCCGGTCGCGCGCTCCATGACGAAGGCGAGCACGTCGGTCTCGATCGAGCGGTATTCGAAGGCAGCACCATGCGACCGCGTCGTCTCGGTCAGGCCGAGGATCAGCTCGAACATATGCCGCGGCCACTTGAACGCAGGGTCAGTGCCTGATGGCACCGGCTTCCAGCCGCAGGCGACGTCGACCTGGCCGATGTCGGAATAGGGATCGGTATAGGCCTCGCTGAAGCGCACGCCGGTGGTCATGTCGAGCACGTGCTGGACGGTGGCGCCGTTCCAGCCGGTCGCGGCCAGTTCGGGCAAATAGTCGGTCACCAGTTTCTTGGCGTCGACGACGCCGCGCCCGGCAAGGATGCCGAACACCGTGCCGGTCACCGACTTCGCCACCGATTGCGACAGGTGCGGCGTGCGCGCCGACATGCCGTTGAAATAGCGCTCATAGGCGATCTTGCCGTCCTTGAGCACGATGAAGCCGTCGGTATAGGTCTCGTCGAGCAGGCCCGAAAGCGTCGTCGGCTTGCCCATGCTGTCGCCCACCGGCAGCAGGTCGAGATCGGTTTCGGCGCGCGGCAGCGCGCGCACCGGCCCCTCGCCGCGCCACACCTCGGCCGTCGGCACGATCTCGCGCACATGCTGGAAGGCCCAGCGGTTCCAGGGCGGCATGTCCCACGCCGTCTTCGGCACCGGCATCGCCGGCGGCGAGCCCTGCATGATCGGCGGCATGTTTTCGCTGTTGCGGTAGGAGCTCATCATCTCAACCCATCTCTTCTCCCCGCGTGCGGGGAGAAGATGCCGGCAGTCGGATGGGGGGCGGCGCGAACGCTTCGAGCCTGGCGCCGTCCCCCACGGGCAATTTCTCCCCGTGAACGGTGTGAAGGGAAAGCCCTTACTTCTGCAGTTCGGTCCAGATCTTGGTGTAGAGCGCCTGCACCTCGGGCGAGCACAGGCGCTGCAGTTCGCCGCGTGCCTTTTCGGCCTCCGGAATGATCACTTCCGGCGCGTCCTTCATGTCGGCCGGCATGAACTTGTCCGAGCCGGCGATGCCGTTGGCATAGCGGTGGAAGGCCGAGTTCATCGCCGCGTTTTCCGGATCCATCATGAAGTTCTGGAACAGCTTGGCGTTCTCGACGTTCTTGGCTTCCTTGAGCACGACGATGTTGTCGCTCCAGAGGCCGTAGCCTTCCTTGGGATAGCTGTAGCGGATCGCCGGATTGGCGAGGCGCTGGCGCAGGGCCGAGCCGTTCCAGTCGCTGGTCGCCTTGAAGTCGCCGGCGCCCATCTTCTCGATGGTGTTGTATTCCATGGCGATCCAGTTCGGCTTGGCCGCCACCAGCGTGTCGCGCACCTTCTTCAGGACCGCCTTGTCGTCGGTGCACTGCTCGCCGCCGACATATTTGATCGCGGCGAAGATCACGTCGTTCATCTCGGGAACGACGTTGACCTTGCCCTTCAGCTCTTCGGGCGTGTCGAAGATGATGCCCCAGCTGTCGGCCGGTCCTTTGTAGGTATCGGTGTTGACGACGACGCCGATCGTGCCCCAGGCCCATGGCACCGAGTATTTGCGGCCGGGGTCGAAGTCGGGGTTCGCCCATTCCGGCGCGACGTTCTTGAAGTTCTCCATCTGGCCCGGGTTGGTCTCCTGGATGAGGCCTTCCTGGATCCAGATCGGGATGAAGGTCTGCGACGGCATGGCGATGTCGAAGCCGGTTCCGCCCTGGCGCACCTTGGCGAGCGCGGTGTCGTTCGAGTCGTAGTCGGTCACCGTCACCTTGACGTCGTACTGCTTCTCGAACTTCTTGATCATGTCGGGGCTGATGTAGTTGCCCCAGTTGTAGATGTTGAGTTCACCCGCCGCCGAGGCGAGGCTGGTCGAAGCCAGCAGCGCCAGGCCGGCGGCCATCGACATGGATTTCAGGTTCATCATTGCACTCCCGTTGATTAGTCCCGTTTCCTGCTCAAGAAGAAGAACAGCGTGACGATGACGACCGACAAGAGCAGGAAGACGGTCGAGATCGCGTTGACCTCCGGCGTGATGCCGCGGCGGATCTGCCCCAGCATGTAGGTCGGCAGGGTGTCCTGCCCGCCCGACTTGACGAACTCGGTGATGACCACGTCGTCGAGCGAGATGACGAAGGCGAGCATCAGGCCGGCGATGATGCCGGGCCACAACAGCGGCAGCGTCACCCGCCGGAACGCCTGCCAGGGCGTGGCGTAGAGATCGGCCGCGGCCCTTTCGAGCGTCAGGTCCATGTTCTCCAGCCGCGCCCGGATCGGCAGGTAGGCGAAGGGGATGCAGAAGGCCGTGTGCGCCGCGATCAGGTAGCCCAGGCCGGTGTAGCCGCTGGCGATCTTGATCTGCGAGAAGAAGATCAGCAGCGCCACGCCGGTGACGATCTCGGGCACCATCAGCGGCTGGTTGATGAAGGCGTATTTGAAGGTGAGGCCGCGGTAGGGCCGCGTCCGCGTCGTCGCAAGTGCTGCCATGGTCGCCGCGATGGTGGCGATGACGGCAGCCGACGAGGCGATCTTGAGCGACCGCCACGAGGCGTCGACGACCTGCTGGTTGGCCCAGGCCGACACGAACCAGCGCAGCGAGAAGCCGCCCCAGTCGGTCACCGAGGTCGACTCGTTGAAGGCATAGACCACCAGCACCAGGATCGGCGCGTAGAGCAGTACGAAGCAGGCCGTGGCGATCGCCGTGAAGCCGGTCTGCTGCCGGATCGAGAAGCGCTTAGCCATGGCGCACCTCCGAACTCGAGGTGTTGCGGACATAGACGAGCAGCGCGACCATCACGATCGCCATCACGGTGATCGATAGCGCAGCACCCAGCGGCCAGTTGCGCCCCTGCCCGAACTGCAGTTCGATCAGGTTGGCGAACATCATGTTCTTGCCGCCGCCCAGCACGCTCGGCGTCACATAGGCGCCGATGGCCGGGATGAACACCAGGATCGAGCCGGCGACCACGCCGGGCCTGACGAGCGGGAAGATGATGCGCTTCAGCACCTGCCAGCGCGAGGCATAGAGGTCGTAGCCGGCCTCGACCAGGCGGAAGTCGAGCTTCTCCATGCTGGCGTAGAGCGGCAGCACCATCAGCGGCAGGTAGACATAGACCATGCCCACCATGATGGCGAAGTCGGTGTAGAGCATCTGGATCGGCTGGTCGACGATGCCGAGATTGATCAGCGCCGTGTTGATGATGCCCTCGTTGCGGATCACCTGCAGCACCGCGAAGGTGCGGATGAGGAGGTTCGTCCAGAACGGGATGGTAATCAGGAACAGCCAGACGTCGCGCGTCCGCTCCGACCGCGTGGCGATGAAGTAGGCGGTGGGGAAGCCGAAGATCAGCGTCGCCACGGTGGCCATCAGCGCGAGCCTGAGCGACCGCCAGAAAATGGTGAGGTGGGAACTCGCCAGCGCCAGCGTGTCGTCGAAGATGTCGCGCTCGAGGAAGACCGAGATCCAGCCTTCGGTGGAGAATTTCCACTCGACGTCGCCATAGGGTCCGGGCGTCAGGAACGAGTAGATGAGTACGATCAAGAGCGGGCCGGAGGCGGCGAGCAGGATGATGATCAGCGCCGGTGTCGACAGAAGCCAGCGGTTTCTCGTCTCCCGCGCCTCCGCCTGTTTTTCGATTTCGGCTGCGGTCGCCATGGCTCAGTCCTTGAGTATCTGGGCCGCATCGTCGCCGATGACGATGCCGACGCGCTCGCCGCGCGCGAAGTCCGCCGCCGATCCGCGCGTGTTCTGCTGGCGCACGGTGAAGATCGCGCCGTCGTCCAGCTTGATGTGCACATGCGTGTCGGTGCCGAAATAGACGACGTTCTCGACCACGCCCGAGATGTCGCCCTTGTCCTTCACCGCCCTGGCATGCTCGGGGCGGATCACCACCGTCGCGCTGCCGTCCGGCTTGAAGCCCTCGGGCAGCGTGGCCGCGATGGTCGCGCCCGATTTCAGCGTCACCTTCGCCTTGCCGCCGTCGACCGAGACGATGCGCGCCTCGAGGAAGTTGGTCTCGCCGATGAAGTCGGCGACGAAGCGCTCGGCCGGCCGGTCGTAGATCTCGCGCGCCGTTCCAACCTGCAGGATCCTGCCCGACGACATCACCGCGATGCGGTCGGACATGGTCAGCGCCTCCTCCTGGTCGTGGGTGACGAAGATGAAGGTGATGCCGGTCTCGTGCTGCAGGCGCTTGAGCTCGATCTGCATCTCCTTGCGCAGCTTGTAGTCGAGCGCCGACAGCGGTTCGTCGAGCAGCAGCACCTTGGGCTGCGGGGCAAGCGCCCGGGCGAGCGCAACGCGCTGCTGCTGGCCGCCGGAGATCTGGCTGGTGCGGCGCTTGGCGAGCTTTTCCATCCGCACCAGCTTCAGCATCTCGGCGACGCGCGCGTCGATCTCGGCGCGCGGCTTGCCCAGCATCTCGAGCCCGAAGCCGATGTTCTGCGCCACGGTCATGTGCGGGAACAGCGCATAGGACTGGAACACCGTGTTGACCGGCCGCTTGTAGGGCGGCAGCGGCGCGATGTCCTGGCCGTAGAGCATGATCTCGCCCTCCGACGGGAAGTCGAAGCCGGCGATCAGCCTGAGCAGCGTGGTCTTGCCGCAGCCCGATGGCCCCAGCAGCGTGAAGAACTCGTTTTCCCTGATCGAAACCGAGACGGTATCCAGCGCCGCAACCTGCGCCTCCCCCGTTCCGTAGACCTTGCGAACTCCGCGAACCTCGATCGCATTCCTACCCGGTGTGTCCGGCACGCAATACGCCCCATTGTCTTGTCCGCCTTGCTGGCGGAACTTGTTCCCCGTTCGATTGTCACCACAGCCCGCAGGGCTTGGCAACAACGGCTCTCTTTCGCTCGCCAGGCCGCCGGCACCCCGTCAGGCCTGGTAGGTCACCCTGCCCCCGCAGATGGTCGTCACCGGCCGCACCTCGTGCAAGACGGCCGGATCGGTCGCCTCGATGTCGCCGGAAAGCACCACCAGGTCGCCGAGGAAGCCCGGCTTCAGCCTGCCCTTCCTGTCCTCCATGAATTCGGCATAGGCGCCCTCGACCGTGTAGCCGGCGAGCGCCTGGTGCAGCGAAACGCTCTGGTCTGGCATATCGTCTGCCCAGGGCTTGCGCAGCATCGCAGCCTGCATGCCCTCGATCGGATCGATCGGCGCCACCGGCCAGTCGGAGGCGAACACCACATGCGCGCCGGCCTCGATCAGGCTGCGCGTCGGATAGGCGTAGGGCCAGCGCTCGCGGCCGATGCGCGAGACCGTCGGCTCCAGCGGGAACGTCATCGCACCGGGCGGGTGAGGAGGCTGCATCGAGGCGATCGCGCCGAGATCGGCGAAGCGCCCGATGTCGGTCGCCGTGGTCAGTTCGACATGCTCGACGCGGTGGCGGCTGTCGCGCCTGCCGTTGGCCTTCGCGGCCGCCTCGTAGCCGTCGAGCACGGCGCGCACCGCCCCGTCGCCGATCGAATGCACGGCGATCTGCAGGCCGCGCCGGTCGATCTCGACCGCGATGCGCTTGAACTCCTCCGGCGAAAACAGCGGCTCGCCCACCCAGTCCGGCCGGTCGGCGTAGGGCTCGATCATCACCGCCGTCCAGGAATCCAGCACCCCGTCGTAGAACAGCTTGACCATGCCCGACGACAGCCATTCGCCGGCATGGCGCTCGGCCATGTCCGACGCCTTTTCGAGCATGTCGAGCGTCATGAAGTTCTTGTAGTGGAACGGCACCTTGACCCGGCAGGTCAGGTCGCCCTCGGCCTCGATCTCCGACAGGAGCTCGAGCTGGTAGTAATTGCCGTCCATGTTCTGGATCGAGGTGATGCCGTGGCGCGCGCACCAGTCGAGGCCGCGCCGCATGATGGCGCGGTCGCCGGCGCGCTCCTCCGCCGAGGGCATCGGGTCTGGCTCGCCGCCGGTCGACAGGCCGAGCCGCACGCGCCCTTCGCCCGCGAGCTTGAGCACCGGGTTGAAGGCCTCGTTCTCGCGCAATTCGCCCGCGGCCAGGCCGTCGGCGCCCATGACGATCTCGTTGCCGGGGGTAAGCTCCAGCCCGTGCAGCACGCCCGCCAATTCCAGCGCCCTGGTGTTGGCCCACATCGTGTGGTGGTCGGGTGCCGCCATGACGAACGGCCGGTCGGGCAGGATGGCGTCGAGGTGATGCCTCGTCACCCGCTCGCTGCCGAGGATGGTGTAGTCGGCGCCCTGGGCGACCAGCATCAGCTGGTTGGGCCGCGCCGCCGCATAGGCCTGGACCGCCTCGCGCAGCGCCTCGAAGCCGTGCACGCCCAGAAGCTGCAGATGCGCGAGTTCGGCTGCGCCCGAGAACAGGTGCATGTGCGCTTCGATGAAGCCCGGCACCACCGAGCCGCCGCGCGCGTCGATCACCCTGGTGTCGGGGCCGCGCAGCGCTTCGATCGCGGAGTTGTCGCCGACGGCGGCGATCAGGCCGCCCTTGATGGCCACCGCTTCGGCCGCCGGCCGGGTCGCGTCCATGGTCAACACGCGGCCGTTGATGACGATCAGATCGGCTTTGCCAACCGTTTGGACAGACATCGCGACTCCGCGCACTTGACTGACTGGGACCGCTCGGACCCGCATCGGTCGCCCGCCATTCCGACGGAATGGCGCAATCCGACAGCAAGCCTGAAGCCGTCCGCCGCCCAAGGAATTCCAGTAGTTTCCCTAAAGACAGCGCCGAGAAAAAATGCGACTAATTATTCGCGTTTGTCAATATGCGGGATTTGTTGGATGCGTTGTGGAGGACGCAGCCCGTGCATGGTGCAGGCGAGCAGGGAGCGAGAAGTCATTCCGTGAATCGCAGTGTCAACTGGAAGACCACGACGGCGCTCAAACCGCGCAAGAAGCCGCGACAGGAGCGGTCGAGCAAGGTCGTCGACAGGATTCTCGATGCCGCCCTCACCCTGACCAGGGAGCAAGGGACCAAGACGCCGACGACGCTCGCCATCGCCCAGCGCGCCGGCCTGTCGGTCGGCTCGGTCTACCAGTACTACCCCAACAAGGAAGCCATCCTTCTCGATCTCGCCCGGCGCTGGCTGGGCGCCTTTCCCGAAGTCATCGCCAAGCGCATCGCGGCTCCCCGCCCCACCAGCCGCGACGAGTTCCAACGGGAGGTGGACAAGCTCTTCGTCGACACCTCCAGGCTCTATCTCGACAATGCCAACCTGATGCCGGTCATCGAGGCCATCACCGGCAATCCCGACCTCCGGCCGATCCAGAACGAATATGACGAGCAGATCATCGCCCTCTACGCCGCCTGGCTGCGCCATGTGAACCCGGCGCTCCAGGACGACGTCGCCAGCCGGCTGGGCGTGGTGATGATGGAGGTCGGCCACGTCTGCCGCCTCATCGGCCTAAAGCGCGACCGCAAGGCGTTCGACCTCATCCAGGACGACGTCAAGACCATGTGGCTCGCCCTCGTCGCCCCCTATCTCGATTTCAACCAAAGCCAGGAAGGATTTTCATGAAGACAGTCTTTTCGCCGCTCCATGCCGGCCATAGCGGCCAGATGGAGCTTGTCGCCGGTGCCATCGTTCCCGGTTTCGAAAAACCCTCGCGTGCCGAGATCATCAGGGCGCGGATCGAACATCAGAAGCTGGGGGATATCCTGGCGCCCGAGGTCCACGACCTCGCGGCCGCCAAGCGCGTGCACGCGGCCGACTACATCGACTTCCTGCCGACCGTCTGGCCGCAGTGGGAAGCCGCCGGCAAGTCCGGCTCGGCCATCCCCTTCGCCTGGCCCACCAGCGGCCTGCGCGGCGACGTCCGCCCCAGGACCATCGAGGCGCTGCTCGGCTTCTATTCCTTCGACGGCGGCGCTTCCTTCGTGAAGGGCACCTGGGAGGCGATCAAGTCGTCCTATGACGTGGCGCTCACCGCGGCTGCCCTGGTCAAGGCCGGCGAGCGCGCCGCCTTCGCGCTCTGCCGTCCGCCGGGGCACCACGCGGGCGCTGCCTTCATGGGCGGCTATTGCTACATCAACAACGCCGCAGTCGCGGCCCAATGGTTCCGCGACCAGGGCGCCAGGCGCGTCGCGGTGCTCGACGTCGACTACCACCACGGCAACGGCACGCAGGAGATCTTCTATTCGCGCGCCGACGTCCAGGTCATCAACCTGCATGGCGACCCGATGACCGAGTACCCGTTCTTCCTCGGCCACGCCGACGAGCGCGGCCAAGGCGAGGGCGAAGGCTTCAACCTCAACTATCCACTGCCCTTCGGCACCTCCTTCGACAAATGGAGCGAAGCGCTCGACGACGGCTGCAGCAAGCTCGCCGCCTACGCGCCCGACGTCGTCGTGGTCTCCCTCGGCGTCGACACCTTCGAGAAGGACCCGATCAGCCACTTCAAGCTGACCAGCGCCGACTACCCCAGGATCGGCGCCCGCATCGCCCAGCTCGGTCTGCCGACGCTGTTCGTCATGGAGGGCGGCTACGCCGTCGACGAGATCGGCGTCAACGCCGTCGGCGTGCTCACCGGCTTCGAGGGCCGCTGACGCGGCTGACCTGCCCTCCCCCTCGTGGGGAGGGTCGGCGGCACGCCGAGCAAACCCTGCGAGCGGAAGCCCCGAGACCGTGAGGGGGCAGCGAAAGAGCCGACCGGCAGGCGAAAAACCCTCCCCTGAGTCTCGTGACGGACTCTGAATTAACTTTTTGTCAATTCCGTTTGCGGAGCGATTCGCGAGCAGGTAAATTGAACCCGAATCAGCCGGTCCACGGGGGGCGCGGCGAACCACCAACTCTCTGAAAAACCGAGGTTTTCCTCGGGTGAGAGCGCGTCAGGTTTCGCGCGACCAGCACGGATTCGGCCGATCGGCGCCCCAGGCGCTGGTGTGGCGTTTTTTCGTCTCAAGTGAAGCGTTTTCGACCGGAAGGGGCAGCGGCCTTTTCCGGCCTCCCACGGATTCCGGCCCAGTTCTGAAATGATCGCCCTCGCAGCCCGCCACGAACAGACGACCGTCGCAGCAAGGCTCGCATCGCGCAGCGATCTCACCGCCTTCCTCATGGGGCTGGCCGACGAGGTGGGCGCCGACGGCTACATGCTCGTCGCCATCTCCCAGGACCAGGACCGCGACAACCTGCAGATCGTCGCCTCCAACTGGATCTACGACGCCATCCAGATCGCCGGCCACGCGCTCATCGCCAGCCTCGCACAGGGACCCTTCGCCAGCGCGCCGGGCGTCCAGCCGCAGGGGCTGATCGCTTCGCAGGCTCCCGCCCTGCTCGGCGGCGAGGAGGCGAAGCTGCTCGACATCCTCGGTCATGCCGAGATCTTCGCCCTGCGCCTGCATGTCGGGCGCCAGCGCCTGTTCATGCTGCTCTCCGCCGGCGAGGCCGGCCGGATCGACCCGGCGCTGATGCCGCGCGCCCAGATCGAATGCTGCTACGCCCTGTCCCAGGCGCAGGGCATCCTTGCTGCGGCGACGCTGCGCGACCCGCTGTCCGACCGCGAGCGCGAGTGCCTGTTCTGGGTGTCGGAAGGCAAGACGACGGAGGAAGTGGCGCTGATCCTCGGCGTCTCGTCCAACACCGTCAACAGCTACATCACCCACGCGATCCAGAAGCTGTCGGCCAGCAACCGCGCCATGGCGATTGCGACCGCGATCAGGAGTGGCATCATTTGACCTACGCCCACGCCCGACACTTCGCCTCCGTAGCACGGCCCGTCCAAGATCAGCACCCGGGCCGCCCGGCGAACCCGATGGCCGACCGCATTGTCACGCTTGCCGACGCGGTAAGGTATTGCCGCTGGATCGCCGCCGATCTCGGCGCCCGCGACTTCGCCCTCTGCTTGGCCGGGACGTCGTCCGACAGCAGCCGGCTGGTGCCCTGCTTCGATTCCGACTACCCCGGCACCATGTCGGCCGCGCGCCTGCTCGGCGGCGGCATCGGCGAGCACCTGCTGCGCCATGCCCGCCAGTCCACCGCGCCGTGCTGGTGGGCCGACGACGCGGCCGCCGAGGCATCCCTTTCAGCGCTTGCATGGGCAAGCCGCATCGAGCCGCTGGCCCAGATCGGCCGGGGCATCGCCTTCCCGGTCTACGCCGAGCGCGGCCAGGCTGGCCTGTTCATCTTCGGCGGACCCGACCTCGCTCCGGCCCCCCGCTCGCTGCACGCACTGCATGCCCACTGCTTCTCGCTGTTCGAGGCGGTCGCACGCATGAGCCCAACCCGTGACGGCAAGCTGCCGTCGGTGTCGCGGCGCGAACTCGAGTGCCTCAAGCTCACCTCGCGCGGCTACACCAGCGAGGAGATCGCCAAGCTGCTCAAGCTCTCGGTCCACACCGCCAACCAGTATCTCACCCAGACGACGCAGAAGCTCAACGCCGTCAACCGCATGCACGCGGTCGCCAAGGCGTTGCGCCTGGGCCTGATCGACTGAGCGCCGCGCGTTCGGACGAACGCGCCGACGTCACTCCAGATCTTTGACGTAGAGCCTTCTCCCGTCTCGCCTGGTTCCGCCTGGAAGCTGGATGCACCAGCCTCCCCTCAGGCCGCCTCGGCCCGCGGCGTCCGCCGGATCATCGCCTGCTCGATCGCGGCGGCGAGATATTCGGTGTTCTTCTCCGGCTCCGGGTCGGGCTTCTCGAACGACACGTAGTGGACCTCGACGGAGGCGTTGTTCGCCGTCATCGACAGCTGGAAATAGACCGCCGCCCCTGCCGGCCTGAGCTCGAGGTCGAGCACGATGCGCGGGCTGCCGGTCCAGCACACCTGCGCCTCGCCGCCGAGGCCGAGCCGCAGTGCGCCGGGCATGAAGTACATCTCGGCCGCTGAATCGACCAGGTCGGCCAGGCAGGCGAAATGCTCCAGGCGGATGAAGGCGATGTAGTCGGCGATGTCGACAAGGCGCAACTCGCGCACCACGGGCTGGATGGCGGTTGCGACGATCATTTCCCGGGACGTTGCATGTGGCTGACGATTCATGATGTCCTGCGTTGGCCCTTGTTTCCGTAGACGACGCGAACGAGCTCAGCGACCGCCTGGTAGAATTGAGGTGGGATGACATTATCCACCGAAACTTGCTTGTACATGGAACGTGCGAGCGCCACGTCCTCGAACACCGGGATGCCGTTCTCGCGGGCGATCTCGCGGATCTTGAGCGCCACCAGGTCCTGCCCCTTGGCCAGCACGACCGGTGCAGAATCCTCCTCGCGCACGTAGCGCAGCGCGATCGAGAAGTGGGTCGGGTTGGCGATCACCAGCGTCGCGCGCGGCACCGCCGCCATCATGCGCTGGCGGGCGCGGTCGCGCGCCAGCGAACGCAGCCGCGACTTGACGATCGGGTCGCCTTCCGACTGCTTCAGTTCGTCCTTCACCTCCTGCTTGGTCATGCGCAGGTCGGCGCGCCAGTGGAAGCGCGACCAGACGATGTCGGCAACCGCGATCGCCGCCATCACGAAGACGATCGCCACCAGAATGTCCACGGCGATGCCGCGGATCACGGTGGCGAAGGCCACCGGGCTGGTGATCATGCCCGCGAGCAGGCGGCGGTGGTCGTCCGACAGCACGAAGGTCAGCACCACGATGACCAGGACGAGCTTGCCGAGCGATTTCAGGAACTCGGCGAAGCCCTGCACGCCGAACATCCGCTTCCAGCCCTGGAACAGCGAGATGCGCGAAGCCTGCGGCCGGATGCGCTCGCCGACGAACTGCGGCACGTTCTGGAAGATCGAGGCGCCGACGCCGGCGACGACGAGAAGCATGAGCAGGCTCGCGACCGCGCGGCCGATCTCCATCATCACCGCCCGGTAGAGCTCGATCACGTCGCGTTCGGTGCCGAGCGGCCAGGCTTCCGGCTTTTCCAGGAAGTTCGACAGGAACGCGCCCAGTTCGGCCACGGCCTCGCCGGCGAAGAAGACGGTGTAGACCAGGATCGCCACGAACGAGGTGAAGATGGCGATCTCCTTCGAGTGCGGCAGCTGGCCCTTCTCGATGGTGTCGCGGATCTTCTTCTCTGTGGCCTCTTCGGTTTTTGAATCCTTGTCGACGCTGTCGGACATGGCTCAGAGAGACCGGAGGCTCAGGCGGCGTCCAGCGCCGACGGCAGCTCGAGCAGCCCGTCGTTCGCCATGCGCAGCGCCGTCGAGGCGATGGTCTTGCGGGCCTGCAGGATGGTCGCCGGCTGGATGCCTTCCGAACCCTGGCTGAGTTCGGATTCGATCATGCGGCGCGAGCGCGCGCCGATCGACGAAAGCACGGCCTCGGCGATCTGCAGCGGGGTACCCCTGAGCGCCAGCGTCACCAGTTCCGTCGACAGCCCGTCGAACAGGGCGACGCGGGCCTTCTGCGTCATCAGCGGGATGTCGTCGAACGAGAACAGCCGCGCGCGGATGGCGTCGAGGTCGCTGAGGCCGCCCTCCTGGAGGTCGCTCATCACTTCCTCGAGCTGCGACTTGTCGAGTTCGTTGAGCACGCTGGCGACGCGGGTCTGTCCGGCCGAGGTGTCCTTCTGGGCGCTTTCGGTCAGCACGCGGCTGCGGATCTGGTTCTCGACCAGCCTGGTCGCCGCCTCCGGCACGATGGCCAGTTCCATCATCCGCTTGATGATCTCGATGCGCAGCGGCTTTTCCAGCGTCAGCACGACGCTCGCGGCATAGCCGGGCGCCAGGTTCGACAGGATCATCGCCGAGGTTTGCGGGTGCTCGTTGGCGAGGAACGTGCCGATCTGGGCCGGCTCCAGCTTCTCGAGCTGCGGCCACACCGGCGGGGTGGTGTCCTTCTCCACCACCGGCTTGCCCTTGCCCATCAGCGCGTTGACCTCTTCGGGCGACAGCGACTCGTTGAGGATCGTGTCCATCTTGTCGGCCGAATCGAGCAGGCCCGCGCCCTCGGTGAACTCGGCCTCGAACTCGGCGACGATCCGCTCCAGGTCGGCCTGCGGGATGGTGCGCAACAGCCTGGCGCCTTCGATCAATGCCTTCAGCTCGTCCTGCTTGAAGAACTTGAGCAGCCGGCTCGCCGACGGCTTGCCCATCGCCACCAGTATGGCTGCTGCCTTTTGCGGCCGCGTCAGCGTCGACAGCGGATTCATGCGCAGGCCTTTCTCGAAAGCTGGAAGAGCACGCCCGATTTCCCTCAGGCGCTCTTGGTGGCGGCCACGATCTCGGTCAGGCGGATGCCGAAGCGCGACGGATCGCTTTCGAGCACGGTGATTTCGCCGCGCGCGATGCGGCGGCCGTTGACGACGACGTCGACCGGCTCGCCGATACGGCGGTCGAGCGCCACCGTCGAGCCCTTCTGCAACGTCATCAGGTCGGACACCGCCATCTCGGTGCTGCCGAGCACGATCTGCACCTCGACCGGGATGTCGAATATGACGCTGCCGGAGGGCGCGTTGCGCAGCGCCTCGGGGCGCTTCTCCTCTTCGCTCAGCACGCCGCGCAGCTCTTCGATGGCGCGGTTGAGCTGCTCGTCCTCGACGGCGGCTTCAGGCTTTTGGACCTCGGGCTTCGGCTGCGCCTTGCTCATGATGTTCTCCAGTTCTCTCGGTCACGGTAGACGGCGATCCGCCTCAGCCCGCGACGATCCCTTCAATCGTGTCGTCCGCGTCGGCGGGACGCCGGATGCGGACGGTGTAGTTCTGCCCGAGCTTGCCGAACTCGCAGGCAAACAGCGTCTTGCCGCGCGTGCCGATGACCGCGTTCGACTGCACGTCCTGCGGCAGCTCGATCACCTGGCCGGCCACGAGCCGCGTCAGCTCGCCGAGCGTCATGCGCCCGAGCGGCATCGACGCCTCGAGCCGCACCGTCGAGCGCATCACCTCGTCGGAGAAGCGCGAGCGCCACTCCGTCGTCGGCGGCGACGCCGCATCCTTCTCGGCCTTGCCGCGCTTGTCCTCGATCAGGATGCGCTGCGGCAGTGTCAGCGTCAGCAGCCCGCGCGACGCCGCCGTCGAGATCGACAGCACGACGCGCGCCGACGGACCGTCGCGGAACACGTGCTTCTTCATCTCCGTGCCGGTCATCGCGTCGGCGACCGGCAGCTTCACACCGAGCCCGCCGTCGGGACCCTGGGCGTTGACGGCGCGGCCGATGTCCTGGAACACCATGGTGACGACGCCGAGCTCGATCGACGACAGGTCGCGGTCGATCGGCGCCACCTCGCGGCTCGGGTCGCCGCCGAACAGAACGTGCACGAGGATGGCGATCGCCTGCGGGTCGAGCGTCATCACCAGCCCATCGGGCGAGGTCGGGGTCATCGCCACCGCCATCGCCTGGTTGGCCTTGCCGGCCTTGGCGTCGGCCATGCGGCCGAGCTTGACCTCCGCCACCTCGACGAAGACCTGCTCGGGCAGCATCTCGGTCAGGAACCGGGCGATCGCCGGCGCCGAGCGCTCCGCCAGGCGGCGGGCGGCCGAGTGCACCTTGGCCGGCTCGCCGGTGTCGCCAAGCAGGCGCTCGATGATCAGGTCCCGCGATTCCGCCGGGCTCGCGGTAGTGCTCATGACTTCACATGCCCTTCGTCAGCGTCCGGCATCGGCTCAGGCCGCCTTCTTCTCGAGGTTGCCGGTGTTGAGCGTGCTCTGTTCCACCGCGTCGATCGACGGCCGGTCGTAGGACGAGATCGTCTTGCGGCCGAACTCGATCGCCACCTGCGGCAGCGAGCCGTTCATGTAGGCCAGCAGCGTCTGCTTCACGATGATGTAGAGGCGGTTCTTCTTCTCGCGCACCATCTTGATCTTGGCGGCGATCGGGCCGACGAGGGCATAGGACAGGAAGATGCCGAGGAAGGTGCCCACCAGCGCCGCGCCGATCAGCGCGCCGAGGATTTCCGGCGACTGGTCGAGCGCGCCCATCGCCTTGACCACGCCCAGCACCGCGGCCACGATGCCCAGCGCCGGCAGGCCGTCGCCGACCGCGACCAGCGCGTGGTACGACTTCAGCTTGTCCGAGCGGATGGTCTGGATCTCCTCGTCCATCAGCGCCTCGATCTCGTGCGGGCGGGCGTTGCCGATGATGATGATGCGGCAGTAGTCGCAGATGAAGTGCGTCAGGTCGTGGTTCTTCAGCACCGTCGGGAAGGCCTGGAAGATCGCCGATTCCTCGGGGTTGTCGATATGCGCCTCGACCTCCGACCGCGTCTTGGTCCTGAGCTCGCGCATCAGGCTGTGCAGCACGCCGAGCGTTTCGAGGTAGTCCTGCTCCTTCGGCACCGACTGCTTGAAGGCTTCGACGATGCCCCTGCCCGTGTCCTTGACCGTCGACATCGGGTTGGCGACCAGGAAGGTGCCGAGCGCGGCACCGCCGATGATGACGGCTTCCCACGGCTGCATGAGCACGCTGACCTTGCCGCCCATGGCCATGAAGCCGCCCAGCACGCAACCCAGCGTCACGACGAGTCCGATTAGAATGCCCACCGCAGGTCCTTCCGCATTGAAAGCAATACGCAGACAGCGATAGCGGTCGTGCCTTGTGTGAGGCTTGAAATGGCGCTGCGACCCGATTCAGCCTCGCGCAAGCATTCGCGCATAGTCTTCCCCGACTATCCTGCGGCGGAAGGGGCCAGGGCGTGCTCAATACCTATTCAAGCTACCAGTTGATCGCGAGGGACTTGAACAAGGCGCTCGACCGCGTCGAGTCCCGGCCGATGGTCGAGCGCGAGACGGAGTACTACCTCAAGAACATCACCAAGGTGAAAAGCGTCGACGAGTTCGTCAAGAACGACCGGCTGTTCCGTTACGCCATGAAGGCTTTCGGCCTGCAGGACATGGCCTACGCCAAGGCCTTCATGGCCAAGGTGCTGCGCGAGGGCGTCACCGATCCCGACAGCTTCGCCAACAAGCTGTCCGACAAGCGCTACGTCGAATTCGCCAAGAGCTTCAACTTCGCCGACCTCGGCGCCCGCGCCACCGTCTACAACAAGGCCCAGCAGGGCGCGGTCGACAAATACCTGGCCGCGGTCAAGCTCGGCGGGGGCGATCCCAATGCCGCCGCCGTGCAGCAGGAGGTCAAGTATTACCTCGACAACATCGTCAAGGTGAAATCGGCCAAGGAGTTCATGGCCGACACCCGGCTCTACACCTTCGCCATGAAGGCCTATGGCCTCGAATCCTCCATCCCCAACAAGGAGATGATGGAGAAGGTGCTGGTCGGCGGCGTGCGCGACCCCAAGAGCTTCGCCAACCAGATGGCCGACAAGCGCTACGCCGCCTTCGCCGCGGCCTTCAACTTCGAGGCCTACGGCGCCGACGCCACCACCACTAATCCGGCGCAGAAGCCGGCGACCGAGAAATTCGTCCGCCAGACGCTCGAGGAAGACGCCGGCCAGACCAACGAAGGCGTGCGGCTTGCCCTCTACTTCCAGCGCAAGGCGCCTTCCCTCACCAACTTCTACGAGGTGCTTGCCGACAAGGCGCTGGCCAAGGTCGTGCGCACCGCGCTCGGCCTGCCCGACTCGCTCGCCTCCGCCGACGTCGACCTGCAGGTCAAGCATTTCGAGCAGCGGCTGAAGGTCACCGACTTCTCCGATCCGAAGAAGCTCGGCGATTTCCTCAAGCGCTTCACCAGCATGTGGGAGATCGCCAACCCGACATCGCCGGTGCAGCAGTCGGCCGGCATCCTGTTCGGCCGGCCGGCTTCCTACGGGGTCTCTACCGACCTCATATTCGCCATGCAGAAGCTGAGGTTCTGAGGACATCATGCAGAACGGTCTCTACGTCGCGCTGTCGGCCCAGGTGGCGCTCGAAAAGCGCCTGAACACCATCGCCGACAACGTCGCCAATTCGTCCACCGTCGGCTTCCGCGCCACCGGCGTGAAGTTCGAGGACGTCGTCTCCGGCATCGGCGACAAGTCGGTGTCCTTCACCTCGCCGGGCGATACCTATCTCTCCACCCAGAGCGGCGGCCTGACCCAGACCGCCAATCCGTTCGACTTCGCCATCCGCGGCGACGCCTGGTTCGGCATCGAGACGCCGGCCGGCACCGTCATGACCCGCGACGGGCGCTTCACGCTCACCCAGGACGGGCAGCTGGTCACGCTGGAGGGCTATCCGGTGCTCGACGCCGGCGGCGCGCCGATGCAGCTCGATCCGCGGGCCGGCCCGCCGGAAGCCGGCGCCGACGGCTCGCTGCGCCAGGACGGGCGGCTGGTGGGCGCCATCGGCCTCTACGAATTCAACCCCGGCCCGAACTTCGTCCGCTACGGCAATTCCGGCGTGGTGCCCCCGGGGACGCCCGAGCCGGTCGTCGACCGCATGGCAGCGGGCGTCGCCCAGGGCTTCGTCGAGGAATCCAACGTCAACCCGGTCAAGGAGATGACCAGGCTCATCATGGTGCAGCGCGCCTTCGAGAACACGGCCGCGCTCATTCGCCAGACCGACGCCTCCTTCACCGACGCCATCAAGACCCTCGGGTCCAAGTAGGCCGCCAGTTGAGCACCCCCCTGCCCGCGATCCGCACCGACCTGCCCCCGGCACACGACAACCGGCTCGAGGCGCTGGAACAAGTCCGGCGCCGCTTCGCCGACGACCGCATGCTCGTCCGGCGCGGCGGCCGCGTCACCGAGATCGCGCCGACGCACTACAAGGTCCGCGGCCTCTCCGCCAGCGCCCGCCTCGGCGACATCGTCGAGCACGGCGGCCACGGTCTCGGCCGCCGCGGCGAGATCGTCCAGATCGGCCGCGACGAGGTGCTCGTCGCGCCCTATGAGAGCAGCGGCGACGTCGGCGTCGGCGATGCCGTCTTCACCCGCGGCCCGATCGCCGTCACCCCGCATCCGAGCTGGCGCGGCCGCGCCATCGATGCGCTCGCCCGCCCCATCGACCATGGCCCGCCGCTGATCCGCAGCGCTTCGCAGAAAGGTGCCGCCGTGGCGCCGCCGGCAGCGCTCGCCCGCCAGCGCGTCGACACCGGCTTCCGCACCGGCGTCCGCGTCATCGACATCTTCGCTCCGCTCTGCTTCGGCCAGCGCATGGGCATCTTCGCCGGCTCCGGCGTCGGCAAGTCGACGCTGCTCGCCATGCTGGCCGGCGCCGATGCCTTCGACACCGTCGTAGTCGCCCTGATCGGCGAGCGTGGCCGCGAGGTGCGCGAATTCCTCGAGGACACGATCGGCGCAGCCTCCATGGCCAAGACCATCGCCGTCGTCGCCACCAGCGACGAGAGCGCCATGATGCGCCGCCGCGCCCCCGACACCGCAATGCGCGTTGCCGAGCACTTCCGCGACCGCGGCGACCGTGTCCTGCTCGTGCTCGATTCCATCACCCGTTTCGCCCACGCGCTGCGCGAGGTGGCGATCGGCGCGGGCGAACCGCCGGTGGCGCGCGGCTATCCGGCATCCGTCTTCACCGAGCTTCCCAAGCTGCTCGAACGCGCCGGACCCGGCGTCGAGGGCAAGGGGTCGATCACTGCGATCATTTCGGTGCTGGTCGACGGCGACGACCACAACGACCCAGTCGCCGATTCCGTGCGCGGCATCCTCGACGGCCACATCGTGCTCGACCGCTCGATCGCCGAGCAGGGCCGCTACCCGCCCGTCAACCCGCTGTCGTCGATCTCGCGCCTCGCCGGCAAGGCCTGGACCGCGGACGAGCGCGTGCTCGTCGGCAAGCTCAAGGCGATGATCTCGCGCTTCGAGGACACGCGCGACATCCGCCTGCTCGGCGCCTACCAGCCCGGCGCGGACCCCGAGCTCGATCTCGCCGTGCGCCAGGTCCCGGTCATCTACGAGGCGCTGGCGCAGTCGCCGTCGGACGGCTCCGCGCCGGACCCGTTCTCCGATCTCGCCCGTCATCTGAAAGCCAAGGATAGAGCCAATGTTCAGACGGAATGATCCGGCCAGCGAACTGCTGGACATGATCGGCTCGAACCAGAAGCCGGCCACCCTGCTCGAACGCCTCGGGATGAAGCGCCGCACCGTCATTCTCGCCCCGCCGGCGCGCCGAAACGACCGTCGCGGCGACCTGATGATCGCCGGCCTGGGCATCGCCATCGGCCTCGCGAGCGCGCTCTTCCCCTGGTACATCTTCTTCAATCCGGAAAAATTCGGCGTGCGCGCGCTGAAGTTCGCCGGCGACGGGCAGAGCGAACAGTCGGTTCCGCTCGCTCTCGGCCAGCAGGTAGAGCGCGTCGGCGCGCCGATGTCGGTCGAGGACATCCCGCCGATGCAGCTGGACCTGTTCGCCACCGGTTCGCTGCGCCGCGACGAGGACGGGGGCCCCGGCGTGCCTGGGGTCGAGCAGCAGCCCTTCCCCGGCCCCACGGTCAACTTCACCCTCGTGCACGTCGCCAACGGCCGCGCCATGGTTCAGGACCAGACCGGGCTCTGGGTCGTGCAGCGCGGCTCCGTCCTGCCCGACTCGAGCCGCGTCGCCTCCATCGAGCAGCGCGACGGAAAATGGGTGCTCGTCACCTCCCGCGAGGACGTGGTCGAGCTCCAGCGCTGACCGTCCGCGGGGCTTGCGGCCGCGCGCAAGGCCCGCGCAAGACTGGGGCAATAGTGTTTGGAAATCTGCTCGGAGATTTCCATGGACCCCGTCAACCTCTTCGATCTGGCCGCCCAGCAGGCTCGCTGGCTCTCGGTGCGCCAGACGACCATCGCCGGCAACGTCGCCAACGCCAACACGCCCGGCTACCGCGCGAACGACGTCGAGCCCTTCGAGCAGGTTCTCGACCGCACGCGGGTGGCGATGACGGCGACGCAGGCCGGGCATCTCGGCGGCGGCGCCACCGATGCCAACTACGCCGTCCGCCAGCAGGAACCGGAAACCGCTGTCCTTCCCTCCGAAAACACGGTGGCGCTGGAGAGCGAACTGATCAAGGCCGGCGAGGTGCGCCGCTCGTTCGAGCTGAATACGGCCATCGTCAAGGCCTTCCACCGCATGGTCATGTTGAGCAGCAAGGCCTGAATGCCATGGATCCGCTGAGCGCAGCACTCAAGATCGCCGGCTCCGGCCTCGGCGCCCAGTCCGAACGGCTCCGCATCGTTTCGGAAAACCTCGCCAATGCGCAGTCGACCGGCGATACGCCCGGCGCCGAGCCGTATCGGCGCAAGACCATCAGCTTCGCCGCCGAACTCGACCGCGCGACCGGCGGCTCGACCGTCGAGATCGCCGCCATCGGCAACGACCAGTCGGCGTTCCCGCTCGAATTCCAGCCGGGCAACCAGGCCGCCGACGCCAACGGCTACGTCAAGATGCCCAACGTCAACGTGCTGATCGAGATGGCCGACATGAACGAGGCCAACCGGTCCTATGAAGCCAACCTGCAGGTCATCAAGCAGGCGCGCGATCTCATTTCCATGACCATCGACCTTATGAGGAGCCAGTCGTGATCGGTACCATCAGCCCGCTCGGCCCGCAGGCACTTAGCAAGCCGACGAGCATCGTTTCGGAAGCGGCCAGCGCCGCCACCGGCGACGTCGCGTCCTCCTTCGCCGCAGCCCTTGCCGACGCGGCCACCCAGACCGCGGCCACGCTGCGCCAGGCCGAGCAGATGTCCATCGCCGGCATGCAGGGTCACGCCGACACCCGCGAGGTGGTCGACGCGGTGATGACCGCCGAGCAGTCGCTGCAGGCCGCGATCGCCATCCGCGACAAGATCGTCACCGCCTATCTCGAAGTCAGCCGCATGGGCATCTGAGGACCACGACGATGAAAGCCCTCTCCATCGCCGCCACCGGCATGAACGCCCAGCAGACCAATCTCGAGGTGATCGCGAACAACATCGCGAACATCAACACAACCGGCTACAAGCGCGCCCGCGCCGAATTCTCCGACCTGCTCTACCAGGTCGACCGCATGCAGGGCGTTCCCAGCCGCGCCAACGCCGCGATCGTGCCGGAAGGCGTCAGCATCGGCCTCGGCGTCAAGACCGCGGCGGTCCGCAACGTCCACGTCCAGGGCGGCCTGACCAGCACCGGCAACCAGTTCGACATGGCGCTCACCGGCAAGGGCTGGTTCCAGATCGACGGGCCCGAAGGCGAGACGCTCTACACCCGCGCCGGCTCCTTCAACACCAACGCCACCGGCCAGCTCGTCACCGTCGACGGCTATGTCGTGACCGGCGGCATCACCATCGACCCCAATGCCACCGAGGTCGTCGTCAACAATTCCGGCCAGGTCTTCGCCCGCGTCGCCGGCCAGACGGATCTCGTGCAGCAGGGACAGCTGATGCTGTCGAACTTCGCCAACGAGGCGGGGCTCGCTCCGCTCGGCGACAACCTGTTCCAGGCGACCGAGGCCTCCGGCCCGGCCATCGACGGTATCCCCGGCGACCCCGGCTTCGCCACCGTCAAGCAGGGCTATCTGGAAAACTCCAACGTCGACCCGGTCAAGGAAATCACCGAGCTGATCTCGGCCCAGCGCGCCTACGAGATGAACTCCAAGGTCATCCAGGCGGCCGACGAGATGGCCGCCGTCGTCTCCAAGAACATCCGGTGAGCATGATGCGGCAGCGCCACGCCCTCCCTCGCATCCGCGCGGCAGCGCTCGCGCTCGCCATGCTCGGCGGCGCCGGCGCGGCCCGGGCGCAGGAGGTCGTTCTCGTCCCCGACCGCGTCATCTATCCCGGGGAGACGGTCGTCATGTCGTCGCTCCGGGAAGTCACGCTCAAGCCGGGCAAGGTGCGCCCGGACGGGGTCGCGACACGCGCCGAGGAGCTCGACGGCAAGGTCGCCAAGCGCACGCTGCTGCCCGGCCGCTACGTCGCGGCGGGCGCGCTGCGCCAGCCCTGGCTGGTCGACCGCGGCGCCGCCGTCCAGGTGGTCTTCGAGGCCGGCGCGCTGACGATTTCGGCCGCCGCCGTCGCCCTCGACCCGGGTTCCGCCGGCGACCAGGTCAAGGTGCGCAACGTCGACAGCGGCAAGATCCTCACCGGCACCGTCATGGCCGACGGCTCCATCCGCGTAGGTGCGACATGATCCGCAGGCTGGTACTCGCGGCGGTCGCCGTCCTCGGCCTCCAGGCAGCCTATGCCGACGGTCCCGAGGGCACGCCGATATCGGAGCTGCAGGAGCCCGGCGGCAAGCCGGTCGGCAACGGCGGCAGCGGCAACGACTACGCCGGTCTCGGCGAACGCGACGGCCTGGCCGGCGCCTATGACGACCCCGGCCGGCTGACCACGCTCAACAGCGGCGGCAACCTCGCCAGCGTCCGCATCAAGGATATCGCCGTCCTGCAGGAAGCGCGCGACAACCAGCTCGTCGGCTACGGCCTGGTGATCGGCCTCAACGGCTCCGGCGACAGCCTGCGCAACTCGCCCTTCACCGAGCAGTCGATAAGGGCGATGCTCGAAAATCTCGGCGTCGCCTCCGAGGACGGCCGCGCCCGCGTCCGCAACGTCGCCGCCGTCATCGTCACCGCCAACCTGCCCGCCTTCGTGCAGGCAGGCGCGCGCATCGACGTCAACGTCTCCTCGCTCGGCGATGCCTCGTCGCTGGCCGGCGGCACGCTCGTCATGACCCCGCTCAAGGCGGCCGACGGCGAGATCTACGCCGTGGCGCAGGGTTCCATGCTGGTCGGCGGCTTCAACGCCCAGGGCGCGGCCGAATCCGTGACGCAGGGAACCCCGACCGCCGGCCGCGTACCCAACGGCGCCATCGTCGAGCGCGAGGTCAAGGCGCGCTTCGTCGACGAGAACGTCCTGACCCTGCAGCTCCTCAACCCGGACTTCTCCACCGCCGTGCGCATCGCCGACGCCATCAACGGCTACGCCCGCCAGCGTTTCGGCAAGCGCGTCGCCGGCGAGCAGGATTCGCGCGCCGTCATCGTGCGCAAGCCCGAAGGCATCTCCACCGCACGCTTCTACGCCGAGCTCGAGAACCTGCTCGTCAAGTCGGATGCGCCCGCCCGCGTCGTCGTCGACGAGCGCACCGGCACCATCGTCATCGGCAACGAGGTCAAGGTCTCGCGCGTCGCCATCAGCCACGGCACGCTCACCGTGCGTATCACCGAGCAGCCGCGGGTGGTCCAGCCCGAGCCCTTCTCGCGCGGCCAGACGGCGGTCGAGGACTTCACCGTCATCGAGGCCGAGCGTCCCGGCTCCAAGGTCGGCCTGCTCAACGGCCCCGACCTGCAGACCCTGGTCGCCGGCCTCAACCGCCTCGGGGTCAAGCCCGACGGCATCATCGCTATCCTCCAGGGTATCAAGTCCGCAGGCGCCCTGCAGGCCGACCTGGTTGTGCAATAGGGCTCGTCATGGCGAACGTTCTTCCCCTTCCACTCCGCAGCCGGGCGCTCGCCGCGGCCGCCGTCGCGGCGGTGCTGATGGGCAGTGCCCCGTCGCACGCCCAGGAGGTCCGCCAGGTGCTCGACGGCCCCGAGGCCTCGGGCGAACGCGCAGCTCCCACCGCGCCCAGCGAGGTCGAGCGCTTCTGCTCCAACATCGCCGACGCCGCCCGCGACCGCCGCTATGCCATCCAGGCGGAGGAGCTCAGGAAGCTGCAGGCCGACGTCGACCAGCGCCTCGCCGCCCTCGAAGAGAAGCGCAGCGAATACGAGACCTGGCTCAAGCGCCGCGAGGTGTTCCTCGCCCGCGCCGAGGAGAACCTCGTGCAGATCTATTCGCGCATGAAACCCGACGCCGCCGCCGAGCGCCTTTCCGAGCTCAATGTCGAGCTCGCCTCGGCCATCCTGATGAAGCTCGACGCCCGCAAGTCGAGCGTCATCCTCAACGAAATGGAAAGCAAGTCGGCCGCGGAGCTCACCCGCGTCATGGCGAGCGCCACGCGCCGGGAAGACCCCTCATGACCAGAAACGCCCTTCTCGCGGCCTCGCTCGCCGGCGTGCTCGCCGGCTGCGCCGCCAATCTCAAGGAGATCAACAAGGAGCCCACCATGTCGGCGGTCGGCTCCGGCATCGACGACAGCAGCTCGGCGATGTACCGCTATCCCGAGGCGCCCACGGCACCGGTCAAGCGTTTCTCGCTGTGGCAGGACAAGCAGAGCCGCATGTTCACCGATCCGCGCGCCCTGCAGCCGGGCGACATCCTGACCGTCAGGATCCAGATCGACGACCGCGCCCGCTTCAAGAACGAGTCGGAGCGCTCGCGCACCTCCAATCGCAAGATCGGGCTCGGCATGGACATGGAATGGGACGGCGCCGGCACCGGCGGCTCGGCCGATGCCGACGTCGATTCCGAATCCAAGTTCGCCGGCGACGGCGCCACCTCCCGCTCCGAGAAGCTCGACCTCCTCGTCGCGGCCGTCGTGACCGAGGTGCTGCCCAACGGCAACATGATCATCCGCGGCTCGCAGGAGGTCCGCGTCAACGCCGAACTGCGCGTGCTCACCATCGCCGGCATCGTGCGCCCGTCCGACATCGGGCCGGAGAACACCATTCCCTACGAGCGCATCGCCGAGGCGCGCATCTCCTATGGCGGCCGCGGCCGCCTGACCGAGGTCCAGCAGCCACCCTACGGCCAGCAGTTCCTCGACCAGGTCCTCCCGTTCTAGGCGCGCCCATGTCGACCGTCGAACAGCCCCTCCCGCGCAAGACCGGCCCCTCGGCGGTCGTCCAGATCGGCATCCTCGTGCTCATGACCGCCGCCGCCGTCGGCATGGGCTGGCTGTCGGGCGCCTATCTCCAGGGCGAAGGCAAGCCGGCCGAAAAGCCGGCCGCGGAATCGCCGTCGCACAAGTCCGGTGAAGGCGGCGACCAGCGCCTGGCCAACGGCACGCTGGTGCAGCTCGCCCCGATCACCACCAACCTGGCCGCCCCGGACACCATGTGGGTGCGTCTCGAAGTCTCGCTGGTGCTCACCGAGCCGCAGCCGCCGGAAATGGCCGAGCGCGTCCACCAGGATCTGCTCGCCTATGCCCGCACCTTGCGCATCCACCAGATCCAAGGCGCCAGCGCGCTCCGCCAGCTCAAGACCGACCTCGACGAGCGCGCCGCGCTGCGCAGCGGCGGCAAGGTCAAGGAAGTCCTGATCAGGACGTTGCTGTTCGAATGAAGAAATTTCTGGCTACCGCCGCCATCCTGGCCGCCACGGTCCTTCCCGCCGGCGCCCAGCAGCTCGACCTGAGCGCGATCGGCAAGGCCGACGGCGCCACCGTCGGCTACATCATCCAGATGTTCGGCCTGCTCAGCGTGCTGTCGGTCGCGCCGGGCCTGCTCATCATGGTGACGAGCTTCACCCGCTTCGTCATCGCGTTCTCGATCCTGCGCACCGGCATCGGCCTGCAGTCCACCCCGGCCAACCTCATCCTGATCTCGCTGTCGCTGTTCATGACCTTCTACGTCATGGCGCCGACCTTCGATCAGGCCTGGCAGAACGGCGTCAAGCCGCTGATGGACGACCAGATCACCCAGGCCGAGGCGGTCGACCGCATTTCCGACCCGTTCCGCACCTTCATGATGCGCAACGTCCGCGACAAGGACTTCGCCCTCTTCGCCGACCTCGCCCGCGAGCGCGGCCAGGCGGTGTCGGAAGAGAAGGTCGACCTGCGCATCCTCGTTCCCGCCTTCATGATTTCCGAGATCCGCCGCGGCTTCGAGATCGGCTTCCTGATCGTGCTGCCCTTCCTCGTCATCGACCTCATCGTCGCCACCATCACCATGGCCATGGGCATGATGATGCTGCCGCCGACGGTGGTTTCCCTGCCCTTCAAGATCCTGTTCTTCGTGCTGATTGACGGCTGGAACCTGCTCGTCGGCAGCCTGGTGAGATCCTTCGCGTAGCTCAGCCGAGCTCTTCCCCCGCACATCCGAAAGTCAGGTCGCGCGACGGTTGCACCGCCGCGCGCAAAACGTGCATTCCTGTAAAAAAATCAGCAGGTTAACGCGGGTTAACCATACTATTTAGACCTTTGGTAGGAAGTCGCCCGTTAGATCGCGGTACAGGGCGAGTTGGCCACGACAGATGGCCATAGGCATGATGCCGCTTCGCCCGAGCCGGTGGTTTTCCGGCATGTTCCTCATAAAATTTGTGTACAAGGAACAGGGCTCATGGCTAGCCTTCTCACCAACGCGTCCGCAATGACGGCGCTGCAGACCCTCGCGAGCACCAACAAGAACCTCGAGACCACCCAGAACCGCATCGCCACCGGCCAGCGCGTTTCGACCGCTTCCGACAACGCGGCCTACTGGTCGATCGCCACGAGCATGCGTTCGCAGACCGGCGCCCTCAGCGCCGTGCAGGATGCCCTCGGCCTCGGCGCCGCCATCCTCGACACCGCTTCGAGCGCTCTCGAAGAGGCCATCGACAAGACCAAGGAAATCCTGGCCAAGTACGTTGCTCGCGCAACGCCGGGCACCGACACCGCCGCCATCGACGCTGAAATCACCCAGCTGAAGGCCCAGGTCACCTCGATCGCCCAGAACGCCGACTTCCAGGGCGTCAACATGCTCGAGACCGGCGGCACGGCTGCCAACATCGTGACCGGCTACCAGCCGGGCGCCGCTCCGACGACGATGACGGTTGCCGCCTACGATCTCGAAGCCGCGCTGGCTGCCGCGACCGACACCATGACCGTCGAGACCGCCCTGGACGCGATGAAGACCGCCGCCGCCGGCATCGGCGCGGCCAAGACCCGCGTCGACTCGCAGAAGTCGTTCACCAGCAAGCTGATCGACTCGATGGACCGCGGTATCGGCCAGCTGGTCGACGCCGACATGAACAAGGAGTCGGCACGTCTGGCCGCTCTGCAGACCCAGCAGCAGCTCGGCATCCAGGCGCTCTCGATCGCCAACTCGAGCTCGCAGTCGCTCCTGTCGCTGTTCCGCGGCTAACAATACCGGACGGGCGCGGTTCGCCGCGCCCGCATCGATATCGATCCGAGCCGTCTCAGGCATGTGGATCGAAGGCCGGGTCGCACCGCAAGGTGCGGCCCGGTTTTCTTTTTTGGCCTTGCTCTGTCTGCTGGCCCCGGTCGCATCCTGCGCCCGACAGGTCGCCGCCCGCGCATGCCTCCGCGCCTCCCCGCTCCCAGATAGCCACGCACAAGCTCGGTTCCGGTAAATTCCCGCCGACGGTGCGCGTGCGCTGGCGCGTGCCGCGTCGTCGTTAATTCGCCGTTAACCATAGTTGTTTAGTCGTGGTTAACCAATTGCATTGCCGGTTTGGCCCGCGTCATCGGCGGAGCGGACTGAAACCGCAATCGGCACGCGCCCGCGAGGCGGCGCGCAGATCGACAGAGGGGGCCCATTCGATGTCCAGCATTATGACCAACGCGTCGGCAATGACCGCGCTTCAAAGCCTGAGCTCCACCAACAAGGCGCTTCAGGTCGCCCAGGGGCGCATCTCCACCGGCTATCGCGTCGCCGAGGCGTCCGACAACGCCGCCTACTGGTCCATCGCCACCACCATGCGCTCCGACAACAAGGCCAACTCGTCCGTGCAGGACGCCCTCGGCCTCGGCGCTGGCAAGGTCGACACCGCCTACACCGCTCTCAAGGACGTCATCGGCGTCATCGACGACGTCAAGCAGAAGCTGATCACCGCGCGCGGCCAGGGCCTCGACATCCGCCAGCAGATCCAGGGCGAGATCGCCACCCTGCAGGTCCACCTCAAGAGCGCGGCGGTCGGCGCCAGCTATGCCGGCTCCAACATGCTCGCCACCGACGATCCGGGCCCGGTCGAGATCGTCTCCTCCTACAACCGTGCCGCCGACGGCACCGTCACCCTCGGCAAGGTCTCGATCGACATAACCAACATCACGCTCTTTGCCGCCAACGGCACGCCCAAGCCGATCACCGCCGACATCATGGCCATCGACGTCGAGACCAACGGCACCGACGCCGACATCGACGGCTACCTCGCCGACATCGAGACGGCGCTGACGTCGATGACCCTGGCCGCCTCCGAGCTCGGCGCCGCCAAGTCGCACATCGACCTGCAGAAGGACTTCGTCTCCAAGCTGATGGATTCCATCGACCGCGGCGTCGGCCAGCTCGTCGACGCCGACATGAACAAGGAATCGACCCGCCTGCAGGCGCTCCAGGTGCAGCAGCAGCTCGGTATCCAGGCGCTGTCGATCGCCAACTCCAATTCGCAGGCGATCCTCTCCCTGTTCAAGGGCTGACCGGCCGCCCGAACCCGCATCCCATCTCTGTGGGCCGCGCCTCGCGCGGCCCATTTCATTTTCGCACAAGCTTCGAGTTCTAGGGTCTCCGTGGAAGATATTGCGGGGAGCCTTCGCACGTGCCCGAACAGATCCAGAGCATCGTCGCCAATCTGCAGAGCTTCGGCCCGCGCCGGCTCGCGATTCTCGGCGGCATCGCCGCCCTTGTGCTCGCCATCGTCGGCGTGGCGTCGGTCTATCTCAACCGTCCCGCCTACGAGACCCTCTATGTCGGCCTCGAGCGCTCCGACGTGAACCAGATCGGCATGGTGCTGAGCGAGGCCGGCATCGGCTTCGACGTCGCCTCCGACGGCACCACCGTGCTCGTCCCCGCCGGCTCCACCGCCAAGGCGCGCATGCTGCTCGCCGAGAAGGGCCTGCCGACCAGCGCCAACGCCGGCTACGAGCTGTTCGACAATGTCGGCTCGCTCGGCCTCACCTCGTTCATGCAGCAGGTTACCCGCGTGCGCGCCCTCGAAGGCGAGATCGCCCGCACCATCCAGTCGATCGAGGGCATCAAGGCGGCCCGCGTCCATATCGTCATGTCCGAACGGGCGAACTTCCGCCGCGACGAGCAGAAGCCTTCGGCCTCCGTGGTCATCCGCGCCGCAAACGCCGACGCCGAGAAGTCCGCCCTGTCGATCCGCCATCTCGTTGCCGCCGCTGTCCCCGGGCTCGACGCCGAGCGCGTGACCGTGCTCGACGCCGGCGGCAACCTGCTCGCCTCGGGCGACGATCCCAGCAATTCGAGCGCTGCCCGCGCCATCGGCGTCGAGCGCACCGTCGAGACCCAGATCGAGGAGAACATCCGCCGCGCGCTCGCCGCCTATCTCGGCTCGGACAATTTCCGCGCCAGCGTCAAGGCCGAGGTCAACACCGATTCGCGCCAGACCGAGGAGACCATCTTCGATCCCGATTCGCGCGTCGAACGCTCGGTCCAGGTCGTGCGCGCCAATGAGAACAGCAACCAGAAGCAGTCGGCCACCCCGACCACCGTCGAGCAGAACCTGCCCGATGCCGAGGCGACGGCGACCGAGGGGCCGCAGTCGAGCTCGGCCAGCGACCGCAAGGAAGAGATCACCAACTACGAGATGAACTCCAAGCGCATCGCCACCGTCTCCAACGGCTACACCGTCACCAAGATGTCGATTGCCGTCGTCGTCAACCAGCAGCGCCTCGCCGCGGTGCTCGGCCAGAACGCGACGCCCGAGGCGATCGCCGCCCGCGTCGCCGACATCCAGAAGCTGGTCGCCTCCGCCACCGGCTTCGACGAGAAGCGCGGCGACAGCATCAACGTCTCGGCGGTGGAGTTCATCGACGGCCTCGAGGGCGAGGAGGTCTCCGGACCGGGCGTGCTCGCCTCCATCGGCCAGTACGCCGGCACCATGATCAATGCCGCCGCCTTCATCGTCGTCGTCTTCCTCGTCGCCTTCTTCGGCCTCAGGCCGATGGCGACCGCGCTCTCCAAGCCGGCGACGCCCGCTTTGGCCGGCCCGAGCTTCGAGGAGGTGCAGCGCTCGCTGCCGACGCCGGAGGCCGCCGCCGAGGCGCCGCCGGCCCTGCCCGGCGCCCGCCCCAACGCCATCGACGACCTGCGCAACAAGCTGCGCCCCGCGCCGCAGGACAGGCTCGCCCGCATGGTCGACCTCAATGAGGAACGCACCGCGCTCATCCTGCGCAAATGGGCCGCCGCGGAGGCCGCCTGATGTCCATCGCCGCACTGTTCGAACGGCTGACCGACTTCGCGCCGCACGCCCCGCGCGATGCCGAGCCCGCGCGGCCGGCGGGCGCCGCCTATCCCAAGCCGGTGCCGGACCTCGACGTTCCGGCCCTGGTCGCCGCGGCCGTCGCCGAGGCCGAGGCCGCGCTCGCGGCGCGACTTGCCCAGGAGCATGAGGCAGCGCTCGAGGCCGAGCGCCAGCGCCACGGAGCCGAACTTGCGGCACTGGGCGCCCGCCTCGGCTCCGATGCGGGCGCCGTCATCATGGCCGGCATCGGCGACATGGAGGCGCGCCTCGTCCACCTCACCACCGATGCGGCGGCACGCGTCATCGCCGGGCTGGTCAGCGACGACATCCGCAGCCGTTCGATCGATGCGCTCGCCGCCGCCGTTCTCGCGGCCCTGGCCGACCGCGACGCCGTGCGCATCAAGGTCAGCGGGCCGCAATTCATGTTCGACGCGCTCGCCGCCGCCCTCGGCGACCGCGCCGAAGCCGTCGACTTCACCGAGGCCGCCGGCTTCGACCTCGGCGTCGCCATCGACGACAGCCTGTTCGAGACCCGGCTCGGCGAATGGTCCGCCGCCCTTTCCGAGACCCTGCCATGAGCGTCGCCAACGACAGTGAACCGCGGCACGAGATCGTCATCGTCAGGCGCCACCATGGCGACCATGACGAGGCCCACCATGGCGGCGTCTGGAAGATCGCCTTCGCCGACTTCATGACGGCGATGATGTGCTTCTTCCTTGTCATGTGGCTGATCAGCGCCGCCAACGAGCAGACCAAGGCGGCGGTCGCGAGCTACTTCAATCCGGTCAAGCTGGTCGACCGCAACGCCAGCCGCAAGGGCATCGAGGAGCTCGGCGACGGTCCCAATTCCGTCGGCCTCACCGCCGAGGATCCCCAGCAGGCGAGCGACAAGGCCGGCACCGACGGCCGCGGCAATGCCGGCCCCTCCACCGAGCAGAATTCCGTCGATGCCGCCGACACGGTGAAGCGCTCCGACGAGCAGCTGTTCAGCGACCCCTATGCCGTGCTCGCCGAGATCGCGCAGGACACCGGTCAAAAGGCCAACGTCTCCGACAAGGGCGACGGCGGCGCGCAGGAGGCCGGCCCCGCGACCGGCGCCTCGGGCGGCGACGCCTATCGCGATCCCTTCGCGCCGGACTTCTGGACCGAGCAGGTGGCGACGCCCGCCGCCGAGGCGAGCTCCGAGCGCGCCGCCCTCGAGGGCGAGCCGGCCAAGCCCGGCGACAAGGCCGCCCGCTCGGAGATCCCGCCGGCCGTGAAGGCCGTGGAGGCAAAGCCCGGAGCCGCCGCCGAACAGGTTCCGCCGGCGACCCCGGCGCCGACCGCGACGGCGCGCGAGAAGGCCGAGACGGCCGGCGACGCGCCCAACCCGGATGCCGCCGAAGCCGAGGCCCTAGCCACGGCACCCGCCAAGCCCGGGGCCAAGCCCGACGACCGGCCGACCCAGGACACGATCGACCAGGCCGACGCCATCCGCCGCGAGCTGGCCGAAGCGCTCAAGCCCGGCGAGCAGCTTCCCGACGGCATGTCCGTCGTCGCCACCGACAAGGGCGTCGTCATCTCCGTCACCGAGCAGCTCGATTTCGGCATGTTCGAGATCGGCTCCGCCGTGCCGCGCCGCGAGCTGGTCCACGCCATGGAGAAGATCGCCAAGACCATCGCCGCCCATGACGGCAAGGTCTCGATCAACGGCCACACCGACGCGCGCCCGTTCAAGAGCGGCACCTACGACAACTGGCGGCTTTCTACCGCCCGCGCCCACTCGGCCTATTACATGCTGGTCCGCGCCGGGCTCGACGAGAAGCGCATCGTCGAGGTCGCCGGCTTCGCCGACCGCAAGCTGAAGGACCCGGCCAATCCCTACGCGGCCGTCAACCGACGCATCGAGATCCTGCTGGAGCACGACGAATGAGGCTGGTGGCGACCCTCTCCGGCGCCGCTGCCCTTGTCGCGCTGTTCGCCGCCGGCGCGCCCGGCGCTGCGCGCGCCGCCGAGGCGCCGGCGCTGGAACCCTACCAGATGGTGCGCTGCCTGCAGCTGGTGCAGGACCGCATCGCCGCCGGCGACCTCGCCTCGCTGCCGATGCAACGCAAGCTGCTGGAGCTGACCGACCAGCGCATGCGCTCCGCCGAACCCGGCGAGTTCAGCGACAAGAAGAACTTCCGCGCCCTGCTCATCTACGCCATGAGCGGCGGCAATCCCGTCACCATCGAGCAGGTCGTGTCGCGCCTCACCCTCGAGGAGGCCGACCGGACCATGGCCCAGGGCGTCATCGACTATCTGCGCGGCAAGCCCAGGGGCACCATCGCGGCGCTGGCAGCCGTCGAGCCGCTGGCGCAGACCTCCGAGCTCGGCGCCTTCCTCGCCCTGGTCAAGGGCTCGGTGGCGATCACCGAGACGCCGGAGACGGCGGTCGAGCTGTTCGACCAGGCGCGCCTGCTCGCCCCCGGCACGCTCGTCGAGGAGGCGGCGCTGCGCCGCTCGGTCGGCCTTGCCCCCCGGCTCGCCGACGGCGGCCGCTTCCTGCGCAACTCCACCCAATATGTCCGCGCCTATCTGCGCTCGCCCTACGCCAGCCAGTTCGCCGATGCCTTCGTTGCGGGCGTCGTCGCGCTTAACGGCCAGATCAATCTCGACGCGCTGGCCGACATCACCGCCATGATGGACGCCGAGCAGGAGAAGGTCGTCTACCTGCGCATCGCCCGCCGCGCCGCCATCGACGGCCTCACCGAGCTTTCCGCCTATGCCTCGCGCAAGGCCGAGCAGGGCCGCGACGGCCAGCGCAACGACGCCGACCCGCGCACCCAGCTCTATTCCGGCTTGTCCGCCGTCACCTCCGGCTCGGTCGAGGAGATGCTGGGCAAGCTCGGCGGCATCGACCGCGAAAAGCTCTCCAAGGGCGACCGTGCCCTCCTCGACGCCGCCGAGGCGGTGGCCTCCGAGGTGGTTTCCAGCGTGCCCACCGGCTCGCCGACCGGCGCCCCGCCCACCGACATCGGCGACCTGCCGCCGGCCTCGATCGACATCGACACCGCCGCTCCCGCCGACCCGATGGTGCCGGACGCCATGGAGCCCGTGCCCGAGGCCACGGCGGCCGCGCCCGCGACGATCCGCGAACCGGCCGTGCCGGCCGTCGCCGACCCCGCCCCCATTGCCGCGCAGCCGGCCGCCGCCGAGCCGGGCGATCCAAGGATCATCGACGCCCGCCGCAAGCTCGAGGCCATCGACGAACTTCTCGGAGGCTCCCCCAAATGACCGACGCCATCCGCCCGGCGCTGGCCGGCCCGCTCGCCAGGCAGGCGCCCGCAACCGGCCGTTCCGCCCTCGCCGGCGACGAAGAGGCCGCCGATTTCGGCAGCGCCCTGCTCGAGCCCAGGCAGTCGCCCAAAAGCCAGGCCGGCGCCGAAGCGCCGCACGGCAAGCGCCTGCAGCAGCTGCTCGAGCGGCTGGCCGAAGCATCGTCCGCCGCCGAACCGCCTGAGCCGCTGGCGACCGCCGCCGCGGTCGAGGAGAGCGAGGCAACTCCGTCCGACGAGACCTCGCCTGCCGTCGCCGAAGCCGACGCCGAGCCCAAGGCGGCGGATGAGGCGCCGGGCGCCGCCATGCCGTTGCTCATAGCGCTTAGCGAACTGCGCAAGGCTGCGAGCCAGCCGGCCGACGCCGCTTCGGAGGACGGCGAGGCCGCCGCCGAAAGACATCCCGGCGCTTCGGGCGACACGCCCGCCGCCAGCCGCCCGTCGCTCGTGCTCGCCGGCCTGCAGCCGCGCAATCCCTCCGACGGCATTTCGCCGCCGCCGGGCATGGCCGTGTCGGCCGAGGCGCGTGGCTCGGAGAAGCCGGGCGCAACCCCCGGCGAAGCCCCCGGCCAGCTGGTCAAGGACATCGTGGTCGATGCCGAGAGGCCGCGGCCCGCTCAGCAGTCCGGCCAGGCGGACCAGCCGGCCGCCCCTGCCCGCGTCTCCGTGGTTGCCGAGCAGTTCATTCCGGCACCGGCTTCCCCCGGCCCGAGCGGGACGACCGGCGCACTGGCGCTCGCCATCGCATCCTCAGCCCCCGGCAGGTCGGCTGCCGCCGCCGCAGCGCAGGTCCACGATGGCACTTCCGCGCCGGGCGCGACCCATGTTCTGAAGATCCAGTTGCGGCCCGTCGAGCTGGGCATGGTCACTGCCAGCCTGCGCCTCTCCGGAGAGCAACTCAGCGTTGAGATCGAGGTGGAGAACGCAGAGGCCTACCAGCGCCTTTCGGCCGATCGCGAGGCGCTCACCAGTGCCCTGCGCGGTCTCGGCTTCGAGGTCGATCGCCTCACCATCCAGCAGCCCCAGGCCAACGCCGGCACCCCGGCCCGCAACGACGGTTCGGCCTTCGCGGGTGGGGCGGGCGGACGCGACCAGCCGGCCTTCCAGTCGGGCGGCACGGGCAGCGAGAGCGGCGGGTCGGGCAGCGGCCAGGCAGGACGGAGAGCACCGGATGAAGATGGCAACCTGCGCAATATCTCGACGCTTGACCCTGGCCGTCCTGGCAGCAGCCTCTATATCTAGCGTTTCGCTGGCCTCGGCATCCGCCGCCGTCAATCCGTGCGAGCCGGAGATCCTGCGCGCCGCCGATCGCTACGGCGTGCCGGTCGGCATCCTCTATGCGGTCGGCCTAACCGAGACCGGCAAGAAGGGCAGTCTTCAGCCCAATGCATTGAATATAGAAGGAAAAGCGGTGTTTCCGCGCAATCCGGCCGAAGCCCTCGCGGCGTTCGAGGCCGCGCGCGGCGAAGGCAAGACCCTGATCGACCTCGGCTGCATGCAGATCAACTTCCGCTACCACGCGGCCGAGTTCAGCAGCGTCCGCGACATGCTCGATCCGCGCCTCAACGTCGACTACGCCGCGCGCTTCCTCGTCAGCCTGCGCAAGCGCCACGAGAGCTGGTCGATGGCCGTCGCCCGCTATCACGCCGGCCCCGACAACGACCCGGCGCAGAAGCGCTATGTCTGCCGCGTCATCGCCAACATGGTCGCCACCGGCTTCGGCCAATGGACCTCGAACGCCAGGAGCTTCTGCAACTCCTAGGCGTCTTGACCCCAACGCCCGGCCGCCCGCCGGGCCGTCGACCGCATTTTTCGAACCGCATTGCCGCTGCACGCATGTCGTGCAGCGCTGCAACCTGCGCGATTCACGACTCCCCAAAAAATATAGGCAAGATCTCGCGATTGGAGACACCCGCCGGCGACCGCTACCGATTGGTTAACGGGGCATTAACTTTTCGATTCGGAGGCGGGGCCGATGATAGTGGTTGTCGACGAGCGCGAGCTCGTCACCAAGGGATACAATTCGCTTTTCGACCGGGAAGGCGTGGCTTGCGCGGGTTTCCGCTCCACCGAATTCGGCGAATGGGTTTCGAGCGCTCCCGACGAGGATCTCCGCTCGGTTCGCGCCTTCCTCATCGGCGACTGCCGGGAGGGCGCCATCTCGCCGCGCCAGCTGCGTGACCGCACCAAGGCGCCGGTGATCGCGCTCAGCGAGCAGAACAACCTCGAAAACACCCTCAAGCTTTTCGAATCCGGCGTCGATGACGTCATTCGCAAGCCGGTCCACATCCGCGAGATCCTGGCGCGCATCTCGGCGATCCGCCGCCGTGCCCAGGAGGACACCGGCTTCACCCAGATCGGCGCGATGCGCATCTTCATGGATGGCCGCGATCCCGAGATCGACGGCGAGCCGCTGCCTCTGCCGCGCCGCGAACGCCGCATTCTCGAATACTTGGCAAGCAACAGCGGCCGCCGCGTCACCAAGACCCAGGTGTTCAACGCCATCTATGGCGTCTTCGACGAAGAAGTCGAAGAAAACGTCGTCGAGAGCCACATCAGCAAGCTTCGCAAGAAGCTGCGCGAGCGTCTCGGCCACGACCCGATCGATTCCAAGCGCTTCCTCGGCTACCGCCTGATCGTCTGACCTGAGCCGCCAGCCTCGCGCAAGACATGCCACGTAGCTTGCTCTCGTGGCATGAGATTTGGGGAGACCATCGATGAGCCTCTACGGAATGATGCGGACCGGCGTGTCGGGGATGAACTCCCAGGCAAACCGGCTCTCGACGGTCGCCGACAATATCGCCAATTCAAGCACCACCGGCTACAAGCGCGCCTCGACGGAGTTCTCCTCGCTGGTGCTGCCCAGCACCGCCGGCAGCTACAATTCCGGCGGCGTCACCACCACGGTGATCAACTCGATCAGCAAGCAGGGCGCGCTGCAGTACACCACCTCGGTGACCGACCTCGCCATCGACGGCGACGGCTTCTTCGTGGTCCAGGACCCGAGCGGCACCTCGTTCCTGACACGCGCCGGCGCCTTCGTGCCCGACAAGGACGGCTACCTCGTCAACACCGCCGGCTACAGGCTGCTGGGCTGGGACCTCGCCAACGGCCCGCGTCCCGACGCGCCGGTCAACCCCGGCGACATCGCGCCGATCAGGATCGACGACACCACGCCGCAATGGGCCGCCAGCGAAAACGGCAAGTTCGCGGCCAACCTGCCGAGCAGTGCCACCGCCGTCGCCGCGGCAAACCTGCCGTCCGCCAACGGTGCGGGCGGCGCCACGCCGGCCTACACCGCCAAATCCTCGCTCGTCGCCTACAACAGCGGCGGCGGCCAGGTCATCCTCGACGTCTACCTCACCAAGACGGCGGCCGGCGAGTGGGAGGTCGCGGTGTTCGACCAGGCGCAGGCGGCAGCCGGCGGCGGCTTCCCCTATGCCAGCGGCCCCCTCAGCACCGAGACGCTCGATTTCGACGTGGCAGGCAAGCTTGCCGCGGGCAGTGCGACCGACATCACCCTGACGGTGCCGGGCGGCGCCCCGCTGACCATCGACCTGTCCGGCATGACCCAGGCCGACGCGCCCTACAGCGTTTCCAAGGCCGTGCTCGACGGCAGCCCGCTGAGCAAGATCGAGCGCATCGAGATCGACAAGGACGGCACCGTCTACGCCCAGTACGCCAACGGCTCGATGAAGGCGATCTTCTCGATCGCCATGGCCAACGTGCCTAGCCCCGACAAGCTGACCGTCATCTCCGGCAACGTCTTCGGCCAGAGCGCGGATTCGGGCGCCATCAGCATCGGCTGGCCGACCGAGGGCAAGAGCGGCAAGATCGTCTCGGGCGCGCTCGAGAACTCGAATGTCGACATCGCCGAGGAACTCACCAACATGATCGAGTCCCAACGCAACTACACCGCCAATTCCAAGGTCTTCCAAACTGGTGCGGACCTCATGGATATCCTCGTCAACCTGAAGAGATAGGATTGACGGGCCCTAGGCCCGCGAAAGACTGCGCATGTCCCTGACGTCTGCTCTCAGCATTGCCCAATCGGCGCTCCAGAACACCTCGCGCCAGACCAGCACCGTTTCCCGCAACGTCTCGGAAGCGCAGAACCCCGACTATGCGCGCCGAACGGCCTTGCTTTCGAGCACGGGCCCCGGCGCGCGGGTGGTCGCGATCCAGCGCGTGACCAACGACCTGCTGTTCCGGCAGAACCTCTCGGCGCTCGCCTCCTTCTCCGGACAGAGCACCCTGCTCGCCGGCCTGCAGCGGCTTACGCTCGACGTCAACGGCAGCGACAACGCCACCTCGCCGGCCACCGTGCTCGGCAAGTTCCAGGAGGCGATGCAGCTCTATTCCGCCGCCCCCTCCAACCAGAACCTCGGCGTGGCGGCCATCGACGCCGCCCGCCAGGTGGTGCGCACGCTCAACGACGGCAGCGACGCGATCCAGAGCTTCCGCACCAGCACCGACGGCGACATCGCCACCGCCGTCTACGATCTCAACAAGCTGCTTTCGGATTTCGAGCAGGCCAACAAGGCCATCATGGCCGGCACGCGCACCGGCCGCGACGTCAACGATTCGCTCGACCAGCGCGATGCGATCCTGAAGCAGATATCCGAGATCGTGCCGGTCTCGACCTTCACCCGCGGCGACAACGACATGGTCATCACGACCACCGACGGCATCACGCTGTTCGAGACCGTGCCGCGCGCCGTCAGCTTCTCGCCCTCGGCCGGCTACGCCCCGGGCGCGCCCGGCAACAAGGTCTATATCGACGGCGTGCCGCTCCAGCCCGGAACCGGCGCCAACACCGACGCGGCCGGCAAGCTCGCCGCCATGCTGCAGCTGCGCGACAGCGTCGCCGTCACCATGCAGGCGCAGCTCGACGAGACGGCCCGCGGCCTCATCACCGCCTTCCGCGAAACGGCGGCCGGATCGCCCGACGCCACCGGCCTGTTCACCTGGCCGGGCTCGCCCGCCGTGCCGCCCGCCGGCACGCTGGTCAACGGCCTCGCCGGCTCGATCAGCCTCAGCCTGGCTGTCGATCCGCTCGCCGGCGGCAATCCGAAATTGTTGCGCGACGGCGGCATCAACGGCGCCGCCTACAACCGCAACCCGTCCAACAACGCCTCCTACGCCGAGCTGCTGATCGCCTATGGCGATCGCATCGGCGAGCCCATGGCCTTCGATCCGGCGGCCGGCATCAGCACCAATTCGAGCCTCAGCGACTTCACCACCAATGCCATCGGCTGGTTCGAGGGCATGCGCAAGCAGGCCTCGGCCGCTTCTGAAACCAAGGAGGCGCTCGCCGTGCGCACCGCCGAGGCGCTGTCCAACGAGACCGCCGTCAATGTCGACGTCGAGATGTCGCTGCTGCTCGATCTCGAGCAGGCCTACCAGGCCTCGGCGCGCCTCATCAAGGCGGTCGACGACATGCTGCAGTCCCTGCTCGCGGCGGTGAGGTAGTCGATGAAAACCACCTTCGTCTCGTCCTCGGCGGTCTCCAGCGCACTGCGCTATTCGATCCTGCGCCAGCAGGCCGAACTGACCAGGGTTCAGAAGGAGGCCACCACCGGCTTCGTCGCCGACAGGGGGCTGGCGCTCGGCGCCCGCACGGCCCAGTCGGTCACCCTCAACCGCGACCTGGAGCGGCTTTCCGGCATCGTCGATTCCAACGGGCTGGTCTCGTCGCGGCTGGCCGCCACGCAGAAGGGCCTCATCCAGATCGGCGACGCCGCCCAGTCGTTCCTGTCGAGCCTCACCAGTTCGGCCTCCGGCGACGCGGCCTACGCGCTGACCCAGAAGAGCGCGCGCAGCACGCTCGACACGCTGACCTCGGTGCTCAACACCAGCCTCAACGGCGAATACCTGTTCGCCGGCACCAACACCGACGTCAGGCCGCTCAACGATTTCGAGCCGGGCTCGCCCGCCAAGGCGGCCTTCGACGCGGCCTTCGCCGGCTATTTCACCTTCGCCAAGGACGATCCCGCGGCCCAGGGCATCACCGCCGCCCAGATGGACGACTTCCTCACCACCGTCGTCGAGCCGATGTTCCTCGGCGCCGGCTGGCAGGGCACCTGGTCCAACGCCACCGACCAGGGCATCACCAGCCGCATCACGCTCAACGAGACCACCGAAACCTCGGTCAGCGCCAACGACGAGGGCATCCGCAAGATCGCCATGATGTCGGCGGTGGTCGGCGACCTGCTCGACAGCAATGTCGGCAATGCCGCCCGCAAAGCGCTGGTCAACCGCGCCGTCTCGACCATCGGCGCCGCCATCGGCGAGATCAGCCAGCTCGAGGCGCAGACAGGTATCATCGAGCAGCGCGTCAGCAGCGCCACCGACCGCATCAAGATGCAGATGGACCTGTTCGAGCGCCACATCCTCGACACCGAGGGCGTCGATCCCTACCGGGCCTCGAACCGGGTTTCGGAACTGCTCTCGCAGATCGAGAAGTCCTACGCCATCACCGCGCGCATCCAGCAGCTGAGCATCCTCAACTACCTGTCCTGAACGGCAAGCCAAAGAGACGCATATGTATCAATTCTCCTATGCCGACATTCAGACCGATTCCGTCGCCGACGCGCGGGATCGCGAACGCCAGCTGCTCAGCCGTTCGGTCGAGCTGCTGATCAAGGCCAACGAGGCCGGCCCCAAGTCGCGCGAGGCCGTCGAGGCGCTCAACTTCACCAACCGCATCTGGACCTCGCTGATGGACGACCTCGGCAACCCCGAGAACGCCCTGCCCAAGGAGCTGCGCGCCAACCTCATCTCCATCGGCCTGTGGCTCCTGCGCGAGGCCGAGGACATTCGCCAGGGCCGCCGCGACAGCTTCGACGGCCTGATCGAAGTCTCGCAGATCATCCGCGACGGCATCCAATGAAGAACACCCTGAAGATCTCGCTGAAGGCCAACGAGAAGATCTACGTCAACGGCGCGGTCATCCGCGTCGACCGCAAGGTCTCGCTCGAGCTGCTCAACGACGTGCAGTTCCTGCTCGAGGGCCACGTGCTGCAGCCCGAGCAGGCGTCGACGCCGCTGCGCCAGCTCTACTTCATCCTGCAGGTGATGCTGATCGATCCCGACGGCGCCGGCGATGCGCGCGACATGTTCCGGCGCTCGCTGCCGCTGCTGCTCGCCACCTTCGACGACCCCGAGATCCTGGCGAGCCTCAAGCACGTCGATCGCCTCGTCGCCGAGGATCACGTCTACGAGGCGCTCAGGACCATACGTTCGCTCTATCCCCTCGAACGGCGCGTCATGGCCGGCACCGAAGCCGAGCAGCCGACAGCACGCGTCGCCGCCGGAGGCACATTCTGATGGCCATCGACTACACCACGACCCCGCCCGTCGGCACCAGCACCAAGACCGCCTCGGGCACCCAGTCGGCGGCGTCCAAGGCGCAGGTCGACTACAACTCGTTCCTGAAGCTGCTGGTCGCGCAGATGAAGAACCAGGACCCGACCAAGCCGATGGACTCGACCGAATACGTGGCGCAGCTCGCCACCTTTTCGCAGGTCGAGCAGTCGGTGCAGATGAACTCGCGGCTGGACCAGATCCTGCAGGGCTCGGCGCTCGCCCAGGCCGACGCGCTGATCGGCCGGACGGTCACCTCGCCGGACGGCAAGACCTCCGGCGTCGTCGCCGAGGTGCGCCTGTTCAAGGACGGCGTCGTCGCCGTTCTCACCGACGGCAAGCAGGTCGTCATCAATCCCGGGGTCTCGATCAAGGCCACGCCGGCGTGAACGAGGCCGATGCCCTCGACCTGGTCCAGTACGCCATCTGGACCGTGCTGACCGCCTCGGGACCCGCCGTGGCGGTGGCCATGCTGGTCGGCGTCGGCATCGCGCTCGTCCAGGCGCTGACCCAGATCCAGGAAATCACCCTCACCTTCGTGCCCAAGATCGTCGCGATCCTTTTGGTCACCGCACTCACCGGCCCGTTCATCGGCGCCCAGATCTCGTCCTTCACCAACGTCATCTTCGAGCGCATCGAAACCGGCTTCTGACGCGGCTGGCCCGCAGCAGCGGTCCCGCTGGCCCATGCAGCGGCCGACAAATGGGTTCACCCCGCCGCCCGATCGTGGTCTAGTCGTCCGAACGCGATTCAGAACGAGGACAGCCGGCTGGGCCGGCTGTGGCGCATGGACGACCACAAGATCGAGCAGGGCTCGGCGCTCGAGCCACTCAAGCACGGCATCTTCCGCTCGGTCTGGTTCGCAAGCCTCGGCTCCAATTTCGGCGGCCTGATCCAGTCCGTCGGCGCCGCCTGGCTGATGACCTCGATCGCCACCTCCTCCGACATGGTGGCGCTGGTCCAGGCCTCGATCACGCTGCCGATCATGCTGTTCTCGCTCGCTTCGGGCGCACTCGCCGACAGCTACGACCGCCGCCGCGTCATGCTCACCGCCCAGTGCTTCATGCTCGCGGTCTCGGCGCTGCTCACCCTGGTCGCCTATTTCGGCCTGATCACGCCCTGGCTGCTGCTCTCCTTCACCTTCCTCATCGGCTGCGGCACCGCCCTCAACAACCCCTCGTGGCAGGCCTCGGTGGGCGACATGGTGCCCCGCCCGGTCGTGCCGGCTGCGGTCGCGCTCAACTCCATGGGCTTCAACATGACGCGCAGCGTCGGCCCGGCCATCGGCGGCATCATCGTCGCCGCGGCCGGCGCCGCGGCCGCCTTCGCCGTCAACACGCTGAGCTATTTCGCGCTGATCTTCGTCCTGTTCCGCTGGCGCCCCGACTATCCCGGGAGCACGCTGCCGCGCGAGACGCTCGGCCAGGCCATGGGCGCCGGGCTGCGCTACATCGCCATGTCGCCCAACATCGGCAAGGTGCTCCTGCGCAGCTTCACCTTCGGCTTCACCGCGGTTGTCATCCAGGCGCTGCTGCCCCTGGTCGCGCGCGACCTCGTCGCCGGCGGCCCGCTCACCTACGGCATCATGCTCGGCGCCTTCGGCATCGGCGCAGTCGGCGGCGCGCTGATCAGCGGCCGCATCCGCCGCAGCATGTCGAGCGAGGCCATCGTGCGTTCGGCCTTCATCGGCTTCGCCCTGTCGAGCTGGATCGCCGCCTGGAGTTCGAACGCCTGGCTGACCAGCGCCGGCCTGCTCATCGGCGGCGCCTGCTGGGTGCTGGCGCTGTCGCATTTCAACATCTCGGTGCAGATGTCGACGCCGCGCTGGGTGGTCGGCCGGGCGCTGTCGATCTACCAGATGGCCACCTTCGGCGGCATGGCGCTGGGCAGCTGGGTCTGGGGCCTCGTCGCGGAGGGCCAGGGTCCTGCCGCGGCACTGGTCGCCGCCGGCCTCGTCATGCTGGTCGGCGCGGCCATCGGGCTCTTCCTGCCGCTGCCCGAGCACACCGTGCTCAACCTCGACCCGCTCAACCGCTTCCGCGAGCCGCATCTGGCGCTCGACGTGCAGCCGCGCAGCGGCCCCATCGAGATCACCATCGAGTTCATCATCCGCGAGGAGGACGTGCCGGCCTTCCTCGAGGCCATGGCCGAACGCCGCCGCGTCCGCCGCCGCGACGGCGCCCGCCACTGGACGCTCGCCCGCGACATCGAAAATCCGGAGGTCTGGGTCGAGAGCTACCACACCCCAACCTGGCTCGAATATGTCCGCCACAACCAGCGCGCCACCCATGCCGACGCTGAGATCGGCGACCGCCTGCGGGCGCTGCACAGCGGCCCGCAGCCGCCGCGCGTCCGCCGCGTCATCGAGCGCCCCACCTCCCTCGCCGCCGCCGTCGTCACCCCCAAGGGCCCGATCGACCTGCATTGAAGGGGCTGAGGCACTCGGTCGTCATCCCGGGGCGGCGAGGCGCGCAGCGCCGTCGCGGAGACCCCAGGATCCATGCCATGCCCCCTTTGCACGTGGACAGCTTCTCCACGGCGGGACAATTTTCTTCCAGGCCGTGACGGCGGAGCTGCCAATCTCCCCCCTTGCGGGGGAGATGGGCGGCAGCCCAGAGGGGGGTGGGAAGGAATGAGACGCCGACGACCGTTCAGCCGCATCGTCTGTGAATACTCCCACCCCTACCCCTCCCCACAAGGGGGAGGGGGACGTGCTCGCCGCCGTTGTCGCCAAAATCTTCGCCAGTTGGTGCGTGACGGCGGGCCACAGAATCCCCCTCCCCCTTGTGGGGAGGGGTTAGGGGTGGGGGTACCGCGCCGGTCGCAACTCCGCCTCCCAACCTCGTGTTGACTCAATCAACAAATCATTGTTGACTTGGTCAACACATACCGGACAACCGCACATGACCGACGAACACCCCGACATAGCCGCACTTCGCGCCTTCAATCGGCTCTATACCCGTCGCCTCGGCCTGCTCAACGCCCACCTCGACAAGAGCCCGTTCACGCTGACCGAGGCGCGCATCCTCTACGAGCTGGCCCATCGCACGCCCCCCACGGCGGCCGAGGTCATGCGCGCCCTCGACCTCGATCGGGGCCAGCTCAGCCGCACGCTGAAGCGGTTTGCCGGTCGCGGATTGGTCGAGACGGCAGGCCATCCCGAGGGCGGCCGGCGGCGTCCGGTTTCGTTGACGGCCGCCGGACGCAAGGCGTTCGCCGGGCTCGAGCGCAGCGCGCGCCAGGCGATGGGCTCCCTGCTCGACGGCCTGCCGCCGGATCAGCGCAAGGGCCTGGTCTCGGCCGTCAAGGACATCACTCGGATATTCGAACCTGCGAGTGCCCGCGAAATGCTGCTGCGCGACCCGAAACCCGGCGACCTCGGCTGGATCACCCACCGGCAGGCCGTCCTCTATGCCGAGGAATATGGCTGGAACGGCGACTATGAGGCGCTCGCCGCGCGCATCCTGGCCGATTTCGTGCAGTCCTTCGACCCCGCCCACGACGCGGCATGGGTGGCCGAGATCGACGGCCGCGTGGTGGGATCGGTCTTCCTGGTGCGCGGCGACCGGCCGAGGCTGGGAAAGCTGCGATTGCTCTATGTCGAGCCGGAAGCGCGTGGGGTGGGCGTCGGCGCCCGGCTCGTCGACGCCTGCATCGAGCGCGCCCGCGCCGTCGGCGACGAGCGGCTCGTGCTCTGGACCAACAGCGTGCTTGCCGCGGCCCGGCGCCTCTACGAACGCGCCGGGTTCAGGCTCGTCGACGAGGCGCCCCACCATTCCTTCGGCAAGGACCTTGTCGGCCAGACCTGGGAACTGGATCTCGGGAACGGCCCTGCCCCGAACTGATTTGTCAGGAACTCTGTCAGCAATCGGCGTGGAGAAACCGGCGCGTTTTTCCACCCCCTGCAAAACCTCCCGTATTCTTGTGCCATCGCCCTTGTCGGGACCTGGTGCGCACCGGGTGTCAGGAAGGGCGGCGGTGACCTCCCGCCACGGCTGCGGTAGCCGTGGCTCCGAGGGCCCGTCGACAGGCCGGCGTCGTCCGGCGCGCGCCGCAAATGGCGGGTGCCGGAGGATGCGGAGAAGCCGCGGGTTCAGGCCACGAAAAGACCGTGGGACGGACCTGTGACCGGCCGACCGAGGGACAGACACCGGGCGGGGCGCGGGGTTCGCGCCACGTATCAATCTATCGGACGGCTCGGCCGCGCGCCCCGCTTCCCGAACCACCTCCCGCAAAGGGAGTGTTCTTTGACAATGGCCAGGCGCGAAAGCGAGCGTGGCAATGGATAGGTGCGGATAGGCTTGCGGGACAGCACCCCCCTCTGGGCTGCCGCCCATCTCCCCCGCAAGGGGGGAGATTGGGCCTTCATCAAGGTCCCGACCTTGAGGAGAGGCAGAAAAGGGTGAGACGCCGAAGCTGCCAATCTCCCCCCTTGCGGGGGAGATGCCCGGCAGGGCAGAGGGGGGTGGGAAGGATGAGGCGTGGCAGCCCCATGAGGATCGGTGCGAGGTCGCCCGAGGCAGCGCGTGACGACGCCCCCCTCTCCCACCCTCGCGCAAGCTTGGAGCACTAGGGTCAGGCGGCCGTGGCATGGGTCGCGGCGGCATTCGATCGGGTAAGTCATGGCGATCAGCGAATCCATATCGGCGATAGGCGCTCCCAAGGGCAACGGCCGCGACGTCTTCTTCGCGCTCGGCATCGTCGTCATCCTGGCCGTGCTGTTCCTGCCGATCCCGGCCTTTCTGATCGACATCGGCCTCGCCTTCTCCATCGCGATCTCGGTGCTGATCCTGATGGTGGCGCTGTGGATCCAGCGGCCGCTCGATTTCTCGTCCTTCCCGACCGTGCTTTTGATCGCGACGATGCTGCGCCTGTCGCTCAACATCGCCACCACGCGCATGATCCTGTCGCACGGCAACGAGGGCACGGCGGCCGCCGGCTACGTCATCTCCGGCTTCTCCAACCTCGTGATGTCCGGCGATTTCGTCATCGGCCTGATCGTCTTTCTGATCCTCATCGTGGTGAACTTCATCGTCATCACCAAGGGTGCGACGCGTATCGCCGAGGTCGGCGCCCGCTTCACCCTCGACGCCATCCCGGGCAAGCAGATGTCGATCGACGCCGACCTCTCGGCCGGCATGATCGACGACAAGACGGCCCAGCTCCGCCGTCGCGAGCTGGAGGAGGAAAGCTCCTTCTTCGGCTCGATGGACGGCGCCTCGAAATTCGTCCGCGGCGACGCCGTCGCCGGCCTCATTATCACCGCCATCAACATCGTCGGCGGCATCGCCATCGGTTACTTCCGCCACGGCATGGGCATGGGCGAAGCCGCCGACGTGTTCATCAAGCTGTCGGTCGGCGACGGCCTGGTCACTCAGATCCCGGCGCTCATCGTCTCGCTCGCCGCCGGCCTGTTGGTGTCGAAGGGCGGCACCCGCGGCTCGGCCGACCAGGCCGTCTTCGGCCAGCTCGGCGCCTATCCGCGCGCGCTCTACGTCGCCGCCGGCCTGCTGCTCCTGCTCGCGCTGATGCCGGGCCTGCCGATGTTCCCCTTCGTCACCCTGGCGGCCGCCATGGCCGCGCTCGGCTACATCATCCCGCTGCGCCACAACCGCCGCGTCGCCGCCGCCGAAGCCGAGAAGAAGCAGGCCGAGGACGCCAAGGTCGAGGAGGAGAAGAATTCGGTGAAGGCCTCGCTCGCCACCGCCGAGATCGAGCTCCTGATCGGCAAGCAACTGTCCACGCGGCTGCTGTCGTCGCACCAGGAACTCGCCTTCCGCATGGCCAAGATGCGCAAGAAGTTCGCCACCCAGTACGGCTTCGTCGTGCCCGAGGTGCGGCTCACCGACGATTTCTCGATCCCGCCCAAGAGCTACCAGATCAAGATTCACGGCACCGTCGTCGCCGAGTACCAGATGCGCGTCGGCGAACTCATGGTGCTGCTCGGCTCGCGCGCCATGCCCGACATTCCCGGCGAGGAGGTGCGCGAGCCGGCCTTCGGCATGCGCGCCTTCTCGGTGCTCGATTCCTTCGCCGAGGATCTGAAGCGCGAGCAGTTCACCTTCGCCGACAACATGTCGGTGCTGCTCACCCACCTCTCCGAGGTGATCCGCAACAACCTGCCGCAGCTCTTGTCCTACAAGGACATGAAGGCGCTGCTCGACCGCCAGGACCCCGAATACCGCAAGCTCGCCGACGAGATCTGCTCCTCGCACATCACCTATCCCGGACTGCAGGCGGTGCTGAAGCTGCTGCTCGCCGAGCGCGTGTCGATCCGCAACCTGCATCTCATCATCGAGGCCATCGCCGAGATCTCGCCGCATGTGCGCCGCACCGAGCAGATCGTCGAGCACGTGCGCATCCGCATGGCCCAGCAGATCTGCGGCGACCTCAGCGAAGGCGGCGCGCTCAAGGTGCTGCGCCTCGGCAACCGCTGGGACCTCGCCTTCCACCAGAGCCTCAAGCGCGACGCCAAGGGCGAGGTGCGCGAATTCGACATCGACCCGCGCCAGCTCGAGGAGTTCGGCCAGGACGCGTCCAAGGCGATCCGCACCCATCTCGAGGCCGGCGAGCGCTTCGTCATCGTCACCGCGCCGGACGCGCGCCCCTATGTCCGCATGATCATCGAACGGCTGTTCCCGACCCTGCCGGTGCTCAGCCATGTCGAGATCGCCAAGGGCGTCGAACTGCGCGTGCTCGGGACCATCTCGTGAACGCCGCCGCGCAAGGTCTCGTCCTTGCGGCATTCCTCGCCTTCTGCCGCATCGGCGCCTGCTTCATGCTGATGCCCGGCCTGTCGAGCGCGCGCGTCTCGCTGCACATCCGGCTGTTCGTGGCGCTTGCCGCCACCGGCGGGCTGCTGGTCCACCTCTGGGACCAGATCGCGCCCTTCGTCGACCCACGCCCCGGCGTGCTGATGCCGATGATCGCCTCCGAGCTGCTGATCGGCGGCCTCATCGGCCTGATGGCGCGGCTCTACATCCTGGCGCTGATGTTCATCGGCTCGGCCATCGCCATGCTGATCGGCTTCAATGGCATCGGCGGCAGCGCCATCGAGGAGAACGAGCCGCAGACGGCGCTCGCATCGATCATTTCGTTCTCGGCGCTGATGCTGCTCTTCGTCTTCAACTTCCACCACGAGGTCATCCGCGCGCTGGTCGCCTCCTACAAGGTCGCGCCGGTCAACATGCTGTTCAATCCCCAGGCCGCCCTCGTCGACGTCACCGACACGCTCGCCGAAAGCTTCATGGTGGTGCTCAGGCTGGGCAGCCCGTTCATCGCCTATGCGATCCTGGTCAACCTGACGATCGGCTTCGTCAACAAGCTGACGCCGCAGATCCCGGTCTACTTCATCTCGCTGCCCTTCGTCGTCGCCGGCGGCCTGGTGCTCATCTATTTCGGCCTGGGCACCATGCTCAGCCTGTTTGCCGACGGCTTCGTCGACATCACCATCGGGAGATAGGAATGACCCAGCGCAGGGACAGGCTGAAGAAGCTGGTGAAGGTCCAGGAACAGCTCAAGGCGCTGCACGAGACCCGTCACGCCGGCTTTGTCGCGCAGGCCGTCGCGGCCGGTACGGAGGCGCAGGCGCTGACGGAAGCCTTCGGCGGCGACAGCCCGATGCCGCAGCTGTTTCCGGAACTCTATCACCAGCGCATCTCGGCAGCACTTGCCAGGCAGCAGCTCAGCATGGGCCTCGCCGGCGTGGAGGCCGCCAAGGTGGCGACGGCGACCGCCCGCACCAACATGGTCGAGCGCGCCTACCGTGACGTCCGCCGCCAGGACGAGCGCCACAGCGCCGACCGGGAACGTCTGGAAATCATTGAGAGAAGGTCAGGCGAAGACAAGTAAGGTTGCCGCAAGCTTGACCAACCACAATCAGCGATAACGAAACCCGAGAGAGGCGAGCCGGTTTGGCGATCTCCCCACCCAGCGACATCGTACTGGACGTAGCCAAGGCCGCCGAGCCGGCCGGCGTCCGGGCCGCACGCGCGGCCCTTGCGAACCGCACCGGTGCGGCGGCCGGCACGTTCTCGCTCGGCGAGACGCCGGCGGTCGCGGGTGGCAGCCTGACGCGCGAGACGGTCACCGACGGGCTCGAACGCCAGCCGGACAAGGCGGCGCCCGCCGAGAGCATGAAGCGCTTCGAGGCGATGGTGCTGCAGACCTTCATCGAGAACATGCTGCCGAAGAACACCGAAAGCGTCTACGGCCAGGGCATGGCCGGCGACATGTGGAAGTCCATGATGGCCGAGCGGCTCGCCGACACGGTCGCCGAGCGCGGCGGCATCGGCATCGCCAAGCAGGTCATGCGCGACTACTACGTCAAGGAAGAGAAGCCCGTTCCGGTCGGCGTCGTGACCGGCGGTCCCGAACAGGCAGCACTCGACCAGCAGGCCAGCCAGGCGACGGCGCTGCTCCAGCAAATGCAGCGGCAGATGCTGCAATCTCTCGCCGGAGACGGCGCCGTCTCTGCCGCCAGTGACACCGAATTGTAGAGGGTAAGACATGTCGGAAATGTCCGAATACCGGCCCGGCCTCCTGGCCGCCACCGAAGCCGCCAGCGCCGCGATGCCCGGCAATCTCGGGACCATCATCAGCCGCATAGAGGACGCGGTGGACGAGGAAACCGCCTCCATCCGCACCGACGTCCGCTTCGACATCAAGGCGTCGAACGCGCGCAAGAGCCGTTATCTCTACGAGTTGACCCGCGCCACCAAGGGCCTCGAAGGGGAATTCCCGACCGACCTCAAGATCGGCGTCGAACGCCTGCGCGACAAGCTCGTCGCCAACGAGCGCGCCATCCTCGCTCACCTCAGCGCCGTCGGCGAGGTCGCCAGCCTGCTCAAGGACGCCATCCAGCGCTCCGAGGCAGACGGCACCTACTCGGCCAGCGAATTCGGATGGGCGCGGTGATCAAGTTCGTCGCGGCGGCCCTCTGGATTGTCGCCGTCACGCTCGGCGCGGTGTTCTATTCGTTCCAGGCCGCGGCCAACAAGCCGCCCGTCGACCCGGCAAAGCCGATGCTCGGCGGCCTGGACTACGTCAAGACCGACGTCATCTCGGTGCCGCTGCTCAAGGACCAGCGCGTCCAGGGCTATTTCCTCACGCGCCTTGTCTACACGGTCGAACCCAAGGAAGCCGCCAAGATGTCGGTGCCGGCGGCCGCGCTGATCTCCGACCAGGTCTATTCCTACCTCTACGGCAATCCGCTGATCGACTTCACCCAGTACGACCGGCTCGACCTCGACGCGTTCCGCAACGGCATCCGCGACAGCATCAACGCCCGGATCGGCGAGAAGCTCGTGCAGGAGGTGCTGGTCGAGCAGGTCGAGTTCCTGACGCCCGACGACATTCGCGACAACGCCGTCCGCCGCCGCGAAACATCGGCAGCCGAGGCCGCCAAGAAGGCCGCGCCCCCGCCGACGTCGCACTGATCCTTGCGATCCCCACTACCGCCACAGGCACGTCAAAACTACGTTGACGTAAACGTCAACTGCCAGCTATAGCCTAACCAGTCCCGTGACGTTGCCGGCGCTGCCGGATCGGTTCGGGGAGGCCGGGCGCGAGACGCCCTATTTTCAGAGGTTCAGGAGAGAGCCATGGGCATTCAGGCAGTCGCGGATAAGATCAAGTCCAGGGTGGAAAACTCCGGCTTCGACCGTTCGGTGAAGTTCGACACCGGCGGCGACGGCGTCATCGTCATCGACGGCGGCACCCTTTCGACCACCGACGGCCCGGCAGATTGCACGATCAAGCTGTCGCTCGACGACCTGGAGTCGCTGATCGCCGGCGACCTGAACCCGACGATGGCTTTCATGACCGGCAAGATCAAGGTCGAGGGCGACATGAGCGTCGCCATGGGCCTGAGCAAGCTGCTCGGCTGATCGCGAACAGCGCGGCCCGGGCTGCGCCATGGCGCAGCCCGTCGCCACAGCAATCGGTTCACACCTGGTTCGGGAATGAGTGGCGGCGCCACGGACGGCAGCCCCTCTGATCCGCTGCGCGGATCGACCCTCCCACAAGGGGGAGGGTAAGGCCGGCCGCAGCGCCGGCTCTGTTTCATCGCAACGCGCACGAATACGACAGGTCGCCCGAAGTGGAAATCCCGATCAGGCAGCGAGCCGCGTCCGCTCCGACTTGAGCTTGCGGCCGGCGGCCTTCAGCACGCCGCGGGCATCGTCCAGCGCGCCCGCAACGAGTTCCAGAGCCAGGAACCGCTCGCGCTCGTAAGGGCCGGGCATCGAAAGCTGCCCGGTCTTGTCGGCATCGAATCCGAAACGCGCGTAGTACGGCGCATCGCCGACCAGGAGGACGGCGCGGTGGCCGAGCCGTCCGGCTTCGGCCACGGCATGGCGCATCAGCGCCGAGCCGATGCCCGCGCTCTTCACCGCCGGGTCGACGGCGAGCGGGCCGAGCAGCAGCGCCGCCGGACCGCCCTCGCCCAGGCGCACGTCCCACAGCCGCACGGTGCCGACCACGGCACCGGCCTCGTCGCGCGCGACGAAGGCGAGCCCCTCGGACGGGCGGCGGCCGCGCCGCAGCTTCTCCGACGACTTCTTGCGCCGCTTCGGGCCCATTGCACGGTCGAGCAGGGTCTCGCGCGCGGCGATGTCGGCATGGGTTTCAGCCACGATCACGATGTCGGGCGAGGTTTTGGCGATTTCTTCGGTGTTCATTCCGCGATCCTTCACGAGCGGAGATCTGTTCCACAAGCGAACCCGATCGGGCGCTGCCCGCGCATGTATCCGAGGCCTCGGGTCGAGGTAGGATCATGCGCACTGAAAAGCGCGCCCGCCGGGGTGATCTGAACGGCTCCGGCGCCTTACGCCGTTTCGAGCCGTCAGATCACGTAGGATCGGAGCGGCTCGAAGCCGTTGAAGGCGACCGCCGAGTAGGTGGTCGTGTAGGCGCCGGTGCCTTCGATCAGCACCTCGTCGCCGATGGTCAGCGACAGCGGCAGCGGATAGGGCGCCTTCTCGTACATGACGTCGGCCGAATCGCAGGTCGGGCCGGCGAGCACGCAAGGCGACTTCTCGTCCGCATCCCGCGCGGTCACGATCGGGTAGCGGATCGCCTCGTCCATGGTCTCGGCGAGGCCGCCGAACTTGCCGATGTCGAGGAACACCCAGCGCACGTTGTCGTTGTCGGCCTTCTTGGAGATCAGCACGACTTCCGACCTGATGACGCCGGCGTTGCCGACCATGCCGCGGCCCGGCTCGATGATCGTCTCCGGGATGTTGTTGCCGAAGTGCTTGCTCAGATACTCGAAGATCGCCTGGCCGTAGGCCTGCGCCGCCGGCACGTCCTTGAGGTAGCGCGTCGGGAAGCCGCCGCCCATGTTGACCAGACCGAGCACGATGCCTTCCTCGGCGAGCTTGGCAAACACCATCTTGGCGTCGGCCAGCGCGCGGTCCCAGGCCGACAGATCGGTCTGCTGGGAACCGACGTGGAACGAGACGCCATAGGCGCCGAGGCCGAGCGAATTGGCGTGGCGCAGGACGTCCACGGCCATCGCCGGCGCGCAGCCGAACTTGCGCGACAGCGGCCATTCGGCGCCCTCGCCGTCGGTCAGTACGCGGCAGAACACCCGGGCGCCGGGAGCGGCGCGCGCGATCTTCTCCACCTCTTCGACGCTGTCGACGGCAAACAGGCGGATGCCGAGTTCGAAGGCGCGCGCGATGTCGCGCTCCTTCTTGATCGTGTTACCGAAAGAGATGCGCTCGGCCGGCGCGCCGGCATCCATGGCCATCTCGATCTCGGCAACCGACGCGGTGTCGAAGGAAGAGCCCATCGCAGCAAGCAGGCGCAGGATTTCCGGCGCCGGGTTTGCCTTCACCGCATAGTAGATCTTGGAATCGGGGAGAGCCTTCTCGAAGGCGCGAAAATTGTCGCGCACGACATCGAGGTCGACGACGAGGCAGGGGCCGGACGGACGTCGGGTGGCGAGGAAATCGAGGATGCGCTGAGTGGCCATAGGTCTCTCCATTCGCGCGGGCCTGTCCGCGCAAAGCTCAAGCAGCGGGCGGTCGTTGCTTCGACCGGTCTGTCCCGCAGTGGACAAAGTGCATGACGACTGCCCACGAACCCGGCCTGTGGAGAACCCGGAACCATGAACGCGTTGTCACGCGGCGGTGAGCGAACGCCTTGCAGCGTATGCTCGCTTTGTCTGCCTTGGCTTGGATGGGAGACCCGTCCGCACTGCCGGCAATGAAGGTGTGCCTCTTCAGTAACCCCGATCTATGGACGATCGGCAGACACCAGAAAGGCCCGCACCGTCGTTGCTTCAAGGCGTCCTCGGATCTGCGGTTGGCCGCTGAACCGACCGGGCTCGTTACTTCCCGGGTACCGTCCCGATTGCCTCGCCATTCGAGGATCGGGGGACGCCCACAGGCACGTGCGACTTTGGGCAAGCCGGGATATATGCACCTCGCCCGTCACAATCAATCGAAAATCAAACCCCGCCTTGAAAAAATCGGTTCATCGAACAATGTTGAGCGGATCGTACACAGGTTTCAAACAATGCTGGTGACGTCCGACCCTTTCAACGCCTTCCTGGAAACTCCGCAAGTCACTGTTCCAAATAAGGAAAATGGAGCGCTGGCCGGACTTCGGCTGGCCGTGAAGGACATCTATGACGTCGCCGCGCTGGTGACCGGCTGCGGCAATCCCGAGATGGCGAAAAAAAGCCTTCCGGCGCGTCGGACGGCCCCTTCCGTGCAGGTGATTCTCGATGCCGGGGCGCGATTCGTCGGCAAGACCCAGACCGACGAACTGGCCTTCTCGCTGATGGGGCAGAACGCCCACTATCCGCACCCGGTCAATCCCGCCGCGCCGAACCGCGTCACCGGCGGCTCCTCCTCGGGTTCGGCGGCCGCGGTTGCGGCAGGCCTCGCCGACATCGCCGTCGGCTCCGATACCGGCGGCTCCATCCGGGCGCCGGCAAGTTTCTGCGGCCTGATCGGCCTGCGCACCACCCACGGCCTGATCTCGCTCGACGGCGCGATGCGGCTGGCGCCGAGCCTCGACTGCTTCGGCTGGTTCGCCAGGGACATCGACGCTTACGAGGCGGTGGCGAAGCTGCTCATTGCTGGCGATGCGCATGCGGGCGAGCTCGCCCGCCCGCTGCGGCTCGACATGCTCGATGCGCTGCTGGCCGGTCCCGCCGAAATCGCCGAATACGAGCGCATGCGCGCGATGGCCGAGAGCGCAATCGGCGACGTCGCGCCGGCAGCCGCGTTCGGCGCCTCGCTGGACGAACTCTACTGGTGCTTCCGCAAGGTGCAGGCTTACGAGGCCTGGCAGGAACACGGCGAATGGCTCGCCTCGGCCGACCGCAAGCTCGGGCCCGGCGTCAAGGAGCGCTTCGAATACGGTGCTGGCCTCGACGCGGCGAGCTACGACGCCGAAACCGCAAGGCGCGATGCCTTCCGCGAGGAACTGGCCGTGCTCCTGGGCGACGACGGCTTCCTCGTCCTGCCCACGGTTCCGGGTGCGGCGCCGCTGGCGGCCGGCTCGCATGACGAATTGCTCGCCTATCGCGAACGCGCTCTGAAGCTCCTGTGCCTGTCGGGCTTGTCGGGCTTTCCGCAGATCACGCTGCCCATCGGCATGGTCGACGCTGCCCCCTTCGGCCTGTCGCTGCTCGGCCCCGCCGGCAGCGACCTGGCGCTCGTTTCGCTCGGACGCCGCGTGATCGCTGCCGCCTCCGGCACATCCTCAAAGGACTGACGGCATGGACACGCTGACCCGCATGCGCGCCTTCATCGACGTGGTCGAGGCCGAGGGCTTTTCCGCCGCCGCCCGCAAGATCGGCCGCTCCAAGGCGCTGCTGTCCAAATATGTGCGCGAGCTCGAGGACGAGCTCGGGGCGCTGCTGCTCAACCGCACAACCCGCCAGTTCTCGCTGACCGAGGCGGGGCATACCTACTACCGGCGCGCCTCGGAGATCATCCGCGAGGTCGACAGCCTCGCCGACGACGTGCGCGAATCCTCGGGCGACGTGCGCGGCCGCATCAAGCTGTCGGCGCCGCGCACCTTCGCCGACGCGCCCATCGGCCAGGCGCTGATCGACTTCGCCAAGGAACACCCCGACATCGTGCTCGAGATCCACCTCGACGACCGTTTCGTCGACCTGGTGGAGGAAGGCTTCGACATGGCCATCCGCATCTCGCGGCTGGAGAACTCGTCGCTGATCGCACGGCGGCTCGCGCCTTTCAGCGTCAGGCTTTGCGCCTCTCCGGAGCTGATCGAGAAATACGGCATACCCCAGCGCCCGGCCGATCTCGCCAACGTGCCCTGCATCGTCGACACCAACGGCCGCTGGCTGTCCAACTGGCCCTTCAGCGGCGACACCGGCGACACCACGACCGTTTCGGTGAGCGGCCCCATGGAGGTCAACAGCCCGATGGCGGCGCGCGCCGCAGCCGTGGCGGGGCTGGGCTTCACCATATTGCCCGATTTCATCGCCGCCCCCGACATCGCGGCGGGAAGGCTGATACCGGTACTGGACGACCGCCGGCTGTCGGGCGGCGGCATCTTCGCCGTCTACCCGCATCGCCGCTACCTGCCGGCCAAGGTCCGCGTCTTCGTCGACTTCCTGGTGCAGTGGTTCAAGATCCATCCCTGCGAGTCCAAGCATGCGGGATGAAGGTCCCACTTTCGCCAGCTTTCTGGTAACTGTCGGCTTCGACCAACTTCCAGACCGGTGCAATGATTCTGAACATCCGTAGGACGGCGCTGGCAGCAGCAGCCCTGCTCGCCACCACGATACCGGCAAGCGTGCATCCGCACGTCTTCGCAGAGGCGCGGCTCGACGTCGTGCTCAACCCGGACGACACCGTCAAGGCGCTGCGCCATCTGTGGCGCTTCGACGACCTGTTCTCGAGCACGGTGCTGATGGAGTTCGACAAGAACGCCGACCTCAAGCTGGACGACAGCGAGCTGGCCGAGGTGTCGAAGACCGTTTTCGAATCCATCGGCGAGTACAACTACTTCCAGGTCGTGACCCATGACGGCAAGGACGTGGCGATGAAGCCGCCGGCCAACCTGATGGCCAATTTCGAGGAACAGCAGCTCATCATCCTGTTCGAGGCGGAACCGAAGGAGCCGCTGCAGCTCGCGGGCAAGCTCGACTTCGGCGTCTACGACCCGACCTTCTACACCGCGATGGACTTCACCGACGACGCCAACATGTCGGTCGCGAACCTGCCGGCGATCTGCACGCGCCAGGTGATCCGGCCCGATCCCGACGAGGCGATCGCCCAGAACCAGGCGAGCCTGACCGATGCCTTCTTCAACGATCCCGCCGGCACGGACATGAGCAAGATCTTCGCCACCAAGCTGGAACTGACCTGCCAGGCCAAGGGGTGAGACCGTGAAGAAGACGACGATCCGGCTGGTGTTCGCGCTGCTGGCGCTCGGCTATGTGCTCACGCTGTTTGCCGGATATGCGCATGCCCAGAGTTCGCTCGGCATCGGCAACAACGAGGCCGTGGTGCCCTCGACCGGCATGTTCTCCGGCATGCTCAACTGGATCAATCTCCAGCAGCAGCAGTTCTACCGCTCGCTGACCGGCGCGCTGAAGGCGATGCGCGACGGCGGCGGGGGGGTGTGGGTGCTGGTCGGCCTGTCCTTCGCCTACGGCGTGTTCCACGCCGCCGGCCCGGGGCACGGCAAGGCGGTGATCTCGTCCTACATGCTCGCCAACGAGGTGGCGCTCAGGCGCGGCGTCATGCTGTCCTTCGTCTCGGCCTTCCTGCAGGGCGTCACCGCGATCGTGATGATGACGCTGGTGTTCCTGGTCCTGCGCGGCACCTCGGTTTCGATGACCAACGCGACCTGGTTCCTGGAGACCGTGAGCTATGCCCTGATCGCCGCGTTCGGCGCCTGGCTGCTGTGGCGCAAGCTGCGCCCGATGCTGCGCGGCGCACAGCCGGTGCACAGCCTGTCGGCGGCCCACGCGCACGATCATGCGCATGATCACCATGACCATGCGAACTGCGGCCATGACCATCACGATCACAGCCACGACCATGGCCATCACCACCACGGCGAAGGCGAGGCCTGCGCCACCTGCGGCCATTCGCACGCGCCCGACCCGAAGCTGCTCGAGGGCAAGGATTTCGACTGGAAGGCGGCATGGTCGGCGGTCGCGGCGGTGGGCATCCGGCCGTGCTCGGGCGCGCTGATCGTGCTCAGCTTCGCCTTCCTCAACGGGCTCTGGGCCGGCGGCGTCCTGTCCGTCTTCGCCATGGCGCTGGGCACCGCGATCACCGTCTCGGCGCTCGCCGTGACGGCGGTGACGGCCAAGAACTGGGCCGTGGCCTTCGCCGGCGACGGCCGCGCCGGCAACCGCATCCACAACGCCATCGAGATCGGCGGGGCGGCACTGGTGATGCTGCTCGGGCTCGTGCTCCTGGCCGCCAGCCTCGAGGCCTAGAGCGATTCCAGGAAAAGCGCGAAGCGGTTTTCCGTCCGGAATTGCGTCAAAACAAGGAGATAGAGCGTTTCCGCGATTCGAAGAAAGGCGGAAACGCTCTAGGCATGTTCGCCCATCCCATCCTCGATGTGGGCGCGGATGATGTCGTCGAAGCTCTGCTCCGCCTGGAATCCGAGCGCATGCGCGCGCTCGGCCGAGAATTGCGTCGGCCAGTTCTTCACGATCGCCCAGACCGTCTCGTCGGGAACCTCGCGGATCAGTCGCGCCGCCGTCTCGCCCGCGATGCGGCGCAGCGCCTCGATCTGCTCGCCGACGGTCACGGCGACGCCGGGCATGGTGAGGTTGCGGCGCGGGCCGACGCGGCCGCCGTCGATTCCGGCGGCATGGACGAGGAAGCCGACCGCCGAACGCGGGCTGGCATGGGTGTGCAGCACCGAGCGCGGCACCGGCAGCAGTGCCTCCTGCCCGGCGAGCGGTTCGCGGATGATGCCGGAGAAGAAGCTCGACGCCGCCTTGTTGGGCTTGCCCGGGCGGACGCAGATGGTCGGCAGGCGGATGCCGACGCCGTCGAAGAAGCCGCGGCGGGTGTAGTCCGCAAGCAGCGCCTCGCCGATCAGCTTCTGCGTGCCGTAGGAGGTCAGCGGCGTCGGGTGGAAGTCGTCCGGGATGATTTCGGGGAACGGCGCGCCGAAGACGGCGATGGACGAGGTGAAGACGACGCGCGGCGCATGCCCGGCGAGCCGCAGCGCATCGAACAGGGCGCGGGTGCCGTCGAGGTTGACGCGGTAGCCGAGGTCGAAGTTGGCCTCCGCCTCGCCGGACACGACGCCGGCCAGGTGGAAGACGATGTCAGGCCGCTCGGCGGCCAGCGCTTCCGCCGAACCAGCTGCCGCGAGGTCGCCGGTGAGCGTCCGCACGGCGACGCCGTCGATGGAGGGAGCCGGCGCCGGCACGATGTCGTGCAGGTCGAGCATGGTGATCCGCCTGCCGGCCAGCATGCCGTCGGCGGCGAGGCGAGCGGCGAGCTTGCGGCCGACCATGCCGGCCGCACCGGTGATCAGCACGCGCATCTCAGTTACCCTTGTTGCGCTGGCTGCGGCCGCGCAGCCAGAAGACGCCGAAGAAAGCCACGACGAAAAACACCGCGATCGCGCCGGCCGCGACGGTGGAATAGTCGCCGACGGCGAGCATGATCTTGGGCATCAGGAATGCCACCACGCCGAAAGCGATCATGATCCAGAGGGCGGCGATGGCCGCGTTGCGGGTATTCCTGTCCATGGACGACGGTCCTGTGCGTTGCCTCGCGAAGCCGTGCCGGCCCCGCGACATTCCTTCTCTGCCCCGGCGCTGGACCCGAGCCAGCGTTGCATGCGGGATGCCACGGCACTTGGCAAGCCTCGGCGGCGTCCTGCAACCGCGAGAAGCAGGCATTGAGGCAGCATGCCGCGCCCCTCAGGCACCGAGTTCGGCGCGGAAGTCCTCGAGCCGGCGCTTCTGCCGGCCCTCAGCATCGAAATTCGCCGGATCGAGCCAGGCGTCGTAGGCGCGCTTCAGCGCCGGCCATTCTTTGTCGACGATGGAATACCAGGCGGTGTCGCGGTTCTCGCCCTTGACGATCATGTGCTGGCGAAAGATACCCTCGAACTTGAAGCCGAAGCGCTCGGCGGCGCGCTTGGACGGCTCGTTGCGGTCATTGCACTTCCACTCGTAGCGGCGGTAGCCGAGATCGTCGAAGATGTAGCGCGCGAACAGATATTGCGCCTCGGTGGCCGCCGGGCGGCGGGCGACGAGGTCGCTCCAGTAGATGTTGCCGATCTCGATGACGCCGTAGGCCGGGTCAATGCGCATCAGGGTCTGCCGTCCGGCGATCTTGCCGCTCGCCTTGTCGACGACCACGAAGAACAGCGGATCCTCGCTCGCCGCCGACTTGTCCAGCCACGGCTGGAAGGCCGCGCGGTCGCCGGGCTTGGTGTCGAACAGCCAGCGGAAGCGGCCCTCGGCGTCCTCGGCGGTCGCCATCGCAAAGAGACCGTCGGCGTGCTTGGCCGGGTCGAGCGGTTCGAGCCGGACGCAGCGCCCGTCGAGAACGATGCGTTCCGGGCGCGGCCGCGGTTTCCACTCCTGCAAGTTATCGGACAAGATAGACTCCAAACTGTTTGACATGGCCGGCCCCACTCTCCCAAAAATCGAAGCTCGACGAAAGAACCAGACGGATAGCCGGAATGCTCCAAACCATCGCCGCCTTCGACCGCCTCGGCGAAGAGAACGCCTTCGCCGTGCTGGCCCGCGCCACGGCGCTGCTGCATGAAGGGCGCGACATCGTCAATCTCGGCATCGGCCAGCCGGACTTCCGCACGCCCGAGCACATCGTCGAGGCGGCGATCAAGGCGCTGCGCGACGGCCACCATGGCTACACCCCGGCCAACGGCCTGCTGGCGACGCGCGAGGCGGTGGTGCGGCGCACGCTGACCACCACCGGCGTCGAGGTTTCGCCCGAGAGCGTGATGATCATGCCCGGCGGCAAGCCGACCATGTTCGCCGCGATCCTGATGTTCGGCGAACCCGGCGCCGAGATCCTCTACCCCGATCCCGGCTTCCCGATCTATCGCTCGATGATCGAGTTCACCGGCGCGACGCCGGTGCCAGTGCCGACCCGCGAGGCCAACGGCTTCGCCTTCTCGGCCGAGGAGACGCTGTCGCTGATCACGCCGAAGACCAGGCTGCTGATCCTCAACTCGCCGGCCAACCCGACCGGCGGGGTGACGCCGCGGGTCGAGATCGCCAAGCTGGTCAAGGGCCTGGAAGCCCATCCGCACGTCGCGATCCTGTCGGACGAGATCTACGACGTCATGACCTATGACGGCGAGAGCCACGCGTCGTTGCTGGGCTTCCCGGAAATCCGCGACCGGCTGATCATCCTCAACGGCTGGTCCAAGACCTGGGCGATGACCGGCTGGCGCATGGGCTGGTCGATCTGGCCGAACGGGCGCGAGAGCGGCCGCCTCTACGACAAGGTGCGCAAGCTCGCCGTCAACTGCTGGTCCTGCGTCAACGCGCCGAGCCAGTATGCCGGCATCGCGGCGATCGACGGCCCGCAGGACGACGTCGACAGGATGATGCGCGCCTTCGACAACCGCCGGAAGATCGTGGTCGAGGGGCTGAACGCCATCCCCGGCATTTCCTGCGTGACGCCCAAGGGCGCCTTCTACGCCTTCCCCAACGTCTCTGAGACCGGCTGGAAGGCCAAGCAGCTGGCCTCGGCGCTGCTCGAGGAAGCGGGCGTGGCGCTGATCGGCGGCCCCGACTTCGGCATCCTCGGCGAAGGCTACATCAGGCTGTCCTACGCCAATTCGGAGGAGAACATCCTGCGCGCGCTGGAGCGGATCGAGGCGTTCCTGGCGAAATAGCTGCTCTTCTTGGCCGCATCTGCGCGACACCAGACGGTTCGGTCTGAATGCAAGATGCGCTAGCCGCGCCCGACATAGGGCATCTTGGTGGCCATCACGGTCATGAACAGCACGTTGGCGTCGAGCGGCAGGCCGGCCATGTAGACCACCGCCTCGGCGACGCGGTCGACGTCCATCACCGCCTCCGCCGCGATCGAGCCGTCGGCCTGCTGGACGCCGACGGTCATCGGCATGGCCATCTCGGTCAGCGCATTGCCGATGTCGATCTGGCCGCAGGCGATGTCGAAGGGTCGGCCGTCGAGCGCGATCGTCTTGGTGAGACCGGTGATCGCATGCTTGGTGGCGGTGTAGGGCACCGAGCCCGGGCGTGGCGCATGCGCCGAGACCGAGCCGTTGTTGATGATGCGGCCGCCCATCGGGTCCTGCCGGCGCATGGCGGCGAAGGCGGCGCGGGCGCACAGGAACGAGCCGGTCAGGTTGACCGCCACGACGTCGTTCCAGGCCTCGACCGGGATCTCGTCGATCGTGCTCGCCTTGTAGCCCATGCCGGCATTGTTGAAGAGCAGGTCGACGCGGCCGAAGGCCTCGGTGATGGTCTCGAACATGTCGTCGACCTGGTCGGCCCTGGTGACGTCGCAGACCACGGCCAGCGCCCTGGCGTCGGTCTTGCCGGCCTCGGCGATCGCGTCGTCGAGCCCACTCTTGCTGCGGCCGCAGAACACCGTGTTCCATCCGTCCTTCAGCAGGGCCGTGGCCACCGCCTTGCCGATGCCCTTGCCCGCGCCGGTGACGACTGCAACCTTCTTGCTCGCCATGATGAGGCTCCTCCCCTGCAATGACCGATCGCCAGCGGGCGGATCATTCATGGTGCCCAATATTCTAGCGCAACGGTTGAAGCAAACCAGTTGGCGCGATGACGTTCGGCTGCTCCAGAGACACAAAAAGGGCGGTCATTGGCGACCGCCCAGTTTTCCGTCGAACCGTGCTTGGGAGGAGGAGAGCCGATCCGAGTAGGAAAAGGATGCGCCTGCTCGGTTAACAAATCCTTAACGCGAAAAACCGCATCCTAAAGGCCTCGCCGCTCCTCTGGCTGCGTCACCAGCGCGGGTTGGCCTGCGGATTGGCGCTGGGCGCTGCCGGCTCGGACGCGGGCACCTTCACGCTGGCAACGGTCGCCTCGACATGGTCGACCAGCGCGTCCGGCAGCTTGAGCCGGCCGGCGAGCAGGTCGAGATAGCCGCGCTCGGCGCGGGTGTCGGGATCGATGGCCAGGCGCGAAGCGGTATAGAGCTCGAGCTTCTGGGCGTCGGTCTGCGCGGCGTCCACGATGGCGTCGAGATCGAGCGGCGCATCGAGTTCGGCCATCAGGAACTGCTCGGCGTCGGAGCCGATGCCGGACAGGCTGAGCTTGTCGCCGATCTTCTTGCGTTCCGAGTCGTCGATGTGGCCGTCGGCCTTGGCGGCGGCGATCATCGCGCGGATCAGCGTCAGCGCGAATTCGGTCTCGCCCTGCGGCGCCTGCGAGGGATGGAAGGAATTGTCAGCCGGCGGCGGCAGCAGTTCGGGCTCGGCGTTCGGCGCCGCAGGCTGCGGCGCATTGCCCGCCTTGTAGTTCTGGTAGGCCTTGTAGGCGAGGCCGCCGATGGCCGCCAGGCCGCCGATCTTCAGGGCAGAGCCCGTGACCTTGCGGCCGGCGCCGGTTCCCAGGAGCACCGCCACCAGCGCGCCCGCCGCGAGCGGATTGTCCTTGGCGAGCTGGCTCGCCTGCCCGGCCTTTTCGCGCACGGTAGATTGCGTCCCCGGGATCTTGGAGCCGAGGAGATCGTCAAGCAGCTTCTTGGGGTCGAGCATGGATGCCTCCGGTTGTACCTGTCGCGTTGAGGTAGGCGGACGATCGCGACAATACAATGACGCTCGCCAAATTTGGCAAGATCATGCGGGACACGGCAATCAACTGCCGATGTGGCGGCCGGAGCCGCGTTCCTCGGCCAGTTCTACTTGGCGGTGACGCTCGGCGTAGCGGGCGCGGTCATCGTCGCTGCGCAGCTCGTGGCAATGCGGGCAGGAGACGCCCGCCTGGTATTTGGGCGACTGCCGCTCCTCGGGCATGAGCGGATGGCGGCAGGCGCGGCAAAGTTCGGCCTCGCCCTCGGCCAGGCCGTGGACGACCGAAACGCGCTCGTCGAAGACGAAGCACTCGCCTGCCCACAGGCTCTCCTCGGCCGGCACTTCCTCCAGATAACTGAGGATGCCGCCCTTGAGGTGGAACACCTCGTCGATGCCGATCGACTTCACATAGGCGGTTGCCTTCTCGCAGCGGATGCCGCCGGTGCAGAACATCGCCACCTTCTTGCCCTCGAGCTCGCCGCGATGCGCCTCGACCCAGGCGGGAAAATCGCGGAAGCTCGTGGTGTGCGGGTCGACCGCACCGGTGAAGGTGCCGATCGCCACCTCGTAGTCGTTGCGCGTGTCGACGACCACGGTGTCGGGGTCGGAGATCAACGCGTTCCACGCGGCCGGCTCGACATAGGCGCCGACGCTCCTGAGCGGATCGATGTCCTCGACGCCCATGGTGACGATCTCGCGCTTGAGCCGCACCTTCATGCGGTGGAACGGCATTTCGGCGGCGCTGCTGTATTTGACTTCGAGGCCGGCGAATGCCGGGATCGCCTCGAGATGCGACACCAGCGCGGCGATCGCCTCGCTGGTGCCGGCGACCGTGCCGTTGATGCCTTCGGAGGCGAGCAGCAGCGTGCCCTTGATGCCGCGCGCGCAGCAGAAGGCGGCAAGCGGCTGGCGCAGTTCCTCGAAGCGCTCCAGCCGGCAGAAGCGGTAGAGGGCTGCGACGCGGAAGCCGGGCGCGGGTGTGGATAAATCTTTCATGCCTGTGCCCCTACCGCCTCGACATGGCTTTTTCAATGCGGGCGGGAATGCTGCGATTGCAGAGGGTTGCCGAGTCGCGCCATGTGTCGCGGCTGACGGAATGCAAAAAACCTTTCAACACCCCTATTGGGCCGGGTGACAATTGCGCCGACAAACGGAGTCCGGAACGGGATGTTCAGCAAAGAAACGGCGGCGGAAATCGACAAGGCGGCAACGGAGTTCGGGATCGAGGGCGCAGCGCTGCTGGCAATCGCCGAGATCGAGAGCGGCGGGCAGGTGTTCGCCAGGATCGACGGACGCAAGGAACCACTGATCCGCTTCGAGGGGCACTATTTCGACCGCCGGCTTTCGGGGGAACGGCAGGCGCAGGCGCGGGCCGCCGGCCTTGCCTCGCCCACGGCCGGCGAAGTCGCCAATCCGCGCAGCCAGGCGGCGCGCTGGCAGATGATCGAACGGGCGGCGGCCATCGATCGCCGTGCCGCCTATGAATCGACCTCCTGGGGGCTCGGCCAGGTGATGGGCGCGCACTGGCAATGGCTCGGCTTCGGCGACGTCGACGGCCTCGTGACCGAGGCCCGTTCCGGCGCCGCCGGCCAGGCCCGGCTGATGGCGCGCTACATCGACAAGGCCGGCCTGACCGAGGCGCTCAACCGGCACGACTGGGAGGCCGTGGGGCACGGCTACAACGGCCCCGGCTTCCGCAAGAACGGTTACCACATCAAGCTTGCCGAGGCCTACCGGCGGCAGGTCGACGGCCCGGCGCATGGCGAAGAGACGATGAAGATGGGCTCGCGCGGCGAACCCGTGGCCGAGCTGCAGGAAGCGCTGCTCGCGCGCGGCTACCCGGTCGACACCGACGGCATCTACGGACCCGGCACGGCCGCGGCGGTGAAGCGGTTCCAGGAGGATCGCGGGCTCGCGGCCGACGGCATCGCCGGCCCGCGCACCCAGGCTGCGATCAAGACGGCGCCGCCGGCGCGCGGTTTCTGGAGTACGGTCAGGTCTTGGCTCGACGGGGTCTTCCGGCGACCATAGCGGCAGGTCGGCGGATCACCATGTCGCTGCCACGCTTCGTGGACTCGCCGGATGCGGTCTGTTAAATCGGTTGAAAAATCCAGGAGAGGTGCCCCGCCATGACCAGCAAGACCCAGAAACTGCTTTCGCTGCTGGATGGCCAGCCGGTCATTCCGGTGCTCAAGATCGAGCGCGCCGCCGATGCCGTGCCGCTGGCCCGCGCGCTCGCCCGTGGCGGCCTCAGGGCCATCGAGATCACGCTGCGCACGGAAGAGGCGCTGGAAGCCATCCGCCGCGTCGCCGGCGAAGTCGAGGACTCCATCGTCGGCGCCGGCACGATCCTCAACGCGCGCCAGTTCGAACAGGCCGAGGCCGCCGGCTCGAAGTTCATCGTCAGCCCCGGCCTGACGCGCGAACTGGTGGCCGCGGGCGCGGCAAGCCAGGTGCCGCTGCTGCCCGGCACCATCACGCCCGGCGAGATCATGGGCGCGCTGGAGGCCGGCCTCGACTTCCTCAAGTTCTTCCCGGCCGAGCAGGCCGGCGGCGCGGCCTTCCTCAAGGCGCTCGCCTCGCCGATCGCCGGCGTCAAGTTCTGCCCGACCGGCGGCATCTCGGCCAGGAACGCCGGCGACTACCTCGCCCTGCCCAACGTCGTCTGCATCGGCGGCTCGTGGGTGGCCCCCGACGACATGGTCAAGGCCGGCGACTGGGCCGGCATCGAGGCGCTGGCCGCCGAGGCCAACAAACTGCGCCGGTGAGAGGCAGTCGGCCGAAGCTTCGGCATTGAATGCAAGAAGCCCCGGGAAACGAGCGTTTCCCGGGGCTTTTTCGTCAGGGACCATGACCGCCTGAGGCGGCGCGTCCCGATCAGTTGTTCTGGAAGCGCGCCACCGAGAGGAACTTCACGGCGCTGCCGGAGAAGCGGTTGGCCTCCGCCATCTGGTTCTCCTGCTGGAAGCCGGCCGTATAGACCTCCTTCGGCGCGGTGCGGACCATGTTGTAGGCGAAGCCCGGGGCCTTGGTGTTGGTGGTCACGGTGACCACCTGCTCGCTGCTGCGGAGCGCCCAGCGGGCGGCGTCGGGAGCGGCGGCCACGACCACCGTCTTGGGATCGCGCTTGGCTTCCGCAGCCATCGGCCGCGAGGACTTGCGGGTGGTCTTCACCCCCGCCGCAGCCGTCTCGGACACGGCCGCCAGGGCCTGCGCCGCGGGCTTCGGCGCGGCAGCGGCCGCACCTTGCGGCTCGTCGAACACCGAGCGCGGCTCGCTCAGCGATGCGACCGCGAATTCGGCCTCATCCTCGGCGGGGATGTCGTCGGCGGCGGCAAGCGCTGCCTCGACGGTCATCGCGCCCGGCCGCGCCGAAGGCAGCGGCACGTCGCTGGCGATCGCCGGCTGATCGTCGCCGGCAAGGGCCATGAGCATTTCGCCTTCCGGCTTCAGTTCGGCCGGCGGCGTGTATTTGGGCCGCCAGGTCGGCAGCGGCACGTCGGCGGCGATCTGCTCCTCGGCCGAGCCGGCGAGCTCGCCTTCGTCCAAGGGCGCGGATGCGTTGCCGAACGGCACGTTCTGCGCCGTCGCCATGCCGACTTCGCCTTGCGGCCGCGGCGCGGCACCAGGCAGCGGCACGCTGCGCGCCGGCAGCGAGGCCAGGATGGTCTCCGGAGCCTCGTCGGCCGCCGGCGTCTCCTCGGCGATCTGCGGCAGTTCGGCGCGGCGGGCATTCTCCGGCGCAACGATCTGGATTTCGGAACTGGGCTTAGCCGAAGCCACCTGCCGGGCGGGTGCTGCCGGCTTGGCGACCGCAGCGACCTCGGATTCCCCGGTATCCTCTTCCTCGTCGGCGCCGCCTCCGCCGAACAGCGCGGCCAGCAGACCGCCGCTCCGCGACGAAGAGGACGGCGACGACGAAACGGCAGCGAGCGCCAGGTTGCCGCTCTGCTTGCGCGACTGGTAGGAGGCCAGCGCCTGCTCGAAGCCGGGCAGCGGCTTGCCGTCGGAAGGCACGTGCAGCGTCTTGCCGTTCGGGAAGACGGCGACCAGTTCCTTGCGGCTCATGCGCGGCCAGTGGCGCACGTTGCCGACGTCCATGTGGATGAAGGGCGAGCCGGAGCGCGGATAATAGCCGACGCCGCCGGCCTGGATGCGCAGACCCGAGTCGCGCAGCTTCTTGAGCGGCACGCCGGGGATGAAGAAGTCCATCGCCTTGCCCAGCATGTGCTGGCTCTTCTCGGCGACGCCCTTGGAGCGGCTGCGCAGCATCGAATTGGTCGCCGGCGAACGATAGGCCGAGACGACGTTGATGTAGCCCGTGGCGCCGGAGGCGCGGTAGGTCTCCCACACCACGTCGAACAGCCGTGGGTCCATCCTGGTGGGCTCGTTGCGGCGCCAGTCGCGAAGGAACTGGTTCAGCTTCTTGAGCCCGGCAGGATCGAACTTGCCGTTGCGCTTGTAGGTGATCTCGGCTTTCTCGCCGGTGTGGATGTAATAGAGCTTGAGCGTCCGCACTTCAGCGGCTGCCGGTGCCTGAGAAGCTGCCATGAAACCGACGGCGAGCATCGCGGCCGAGAGCCACTTACGCCAGACATTCGATTTCGAGTGACGCCCTTCGGTGTTCTCGATCCTGTTCAAATCAAAAGGCCCTGTTAGGCTGCCATCTGTCCCCGGATTTGAAGCCCGGACACGCTGTTGAATCGCGTCCGAATATCGATTCTAATGGTTAATGCCTGCTTATTGAAGGCCAAATGCGGTAACACCATGGCGTAGCCGCCTCAAATGGGAATCGCCGGCCATTGTGGTAAACCGCTGGTTTATAGCGACAAATGGCGATTAACGGCGACATGGCGACGCCTGATCGAATGCGTCATGTAAACGACAGGCAAGACCCTATCCGCAGGCGTTGCCACAATTCGCCGCAACTGCGGGAAAAATGTCACGACGCCAGCCCGGCCGAGCGCCCCGATTCGGGATCGATTCCATACTCCTTGAGCTTGCGGTAGAGCGTCGACCGTCCGATGCCCAGCCGGCGCGCCACTTCGCTCATCTGGCCGTTGTAGTGGTCGATCGCGAGCCGGATCATCTCGAACTCGACATCGGCCAGCGGCCGGACGTTGCCGCGCTCGTCGATGGCGCGCAGCGTTCCCGGCCGCACAGACGCCGCGGGAGCGGGAGGTGTCGGCTGCGACGCTTGGCCATGGCCGTTGGCGAGCGGCGCCCGGCCGGCCGGCGACGCCTCGCCGCCGAGATCGACGGTACCCTCGACTTGGGCGCGGATCTGCGGAAACTCCTCTTCGGTGAGCACGTCGCCCTCGGAGAGCACGCAGGCGCGGAACACCGCGTTCTCCAGTTGCCGGATGTTGCCGGGCCAGTCATAGGCCTGGAGCAAGGTCAGCGCGCCTTCGGAGATCGCCGGAATCCGGCCATGCGAACTGGCGGGCGCGACGCGCGAAATGAAGTGGCCGACGAGCAGGGCTATGTCCTCGCGGCGCTCGCGCAGCGGCGGCACGAAGATCGGATAGACGTTGAGCCGGTAGAACAGGTCTTCGCGGAACTTCCCGTCCTTGACCTGCTCCAGGAGATTGCGGTGCGTGGCCGAGATCAGCCTGATGTCGACCTTGACCGTGGCCCGGCCGCCGACCGGGTCGATCTCGCCCTCCTGCACCGCCCTGAGCAGCTTGACCTGCACGTCGAGCGGCAGGTCGCCGATCTCGTCGAGGAAAAGCGTACCGTTGTTGGCCTCGACGAACTTGCCGGTGTGCCTTTCGGTGGCGCCGGTGAACGAGCCCTTCTCGTGGCCGAACAGGATGCTCTCCACCAGGTTTTCCGGGATGGCGCCGCAATTGACGGTGACGAAGGGCTTCGAGCGCCGGTCGCCGGAACCCTGGATGGCGCGCGCCACGAGTTCCTTGCCGACGCCCGATTCGCCCTCGATGAGGATCGGGATGTTCGACGCCGCCGCCTTCTGGCCAAGCCGGATCACCCGGTCCATGGCCGGGCTCCTGGTGACCAGGTCGCGGAAGGTCAGCAGCCCGCTGCCGCGCCGCGCCGAACGCCGGACGGTGTCCTCGACCGCCTCGACCTTCAGGGCGCTGGTGATCGCCGCCTGCAGCTTCTCCGGCGAGGCCGGCTTGACCACGAAATCGAAGGCGCCGTTGCGCATCGCCGAAACGACGGTGTCGATGCCGCCCTGCGCGGTCTGCACGATGACCGGGATGGAAATGCCGCGTTCACGCATCGCCTTGAGCACGCCGATGCCGTCGAGGCCCGGCATGGACAGATCAAGGATCATCACCCCTACGTCGCCGCCGCGCGCTCCGTCGAGCACCTGGAGCGCCGCTTCTCCGCCCTCGGCGACGATCGCCGAATGGCCGAATTTCGTCACCGCGGCGTCGACCAGGCGACGTTGCACCGGATCATCATCGACTATGAGAATCGAACCTGCCATGTATGTCCGGAATGTGCCTGTCGGTGCCGATTGGATGTGGATCATCCTGGCACAGGGTTCTAAATAAGGTTTCAAAAAAGCCAGTGAACGAATCCCTTAGGATTTGAACGGACGGCCGAGGGAAGCGAAAGGTAAGTCGCAATGCGTTGGATTTGCGGGCAGGAGATGCAGGCTGCCGCGACCGCCAGGGGTGCGGCCGCGCTCGGCGATTTGCCCGAATGGGATCTCTCCGACCTCTACGCCGGGATGGAATCGCCTGACCTTCAACGCGACATCGAAAAGGCCGGCGCCGACGCCGTCGCCTTCGAAACCAGGTGGAAGGGCACGCTCGCCGTCGAGGCCGGGCGCGGTGCGTCCGGCGGCCTAGGCGAAGCGATGCGCGCCTATGAGGCGCTCGAAGAATTGATCGGCCGCGTCGTCTCCTATGCCGGCCTGATCTACGCCGGCGACACCTCCGACCCCAAGCGCGCCAAGCTCTACGGCGACATCCAGGAGAAGATGACGGATGCCAGCGCGCATCTGCTGTTCTTCGCGCTCGAGCTCAACCTCGTCGACGACGAGCTGGTCCTCGCCGCCCTCGATGCCGACCCCGCCTTCGGCCACTACCGCCCCTGGGTGCTCGACCTCAGGAAGGACAAGCCCTACCAGCTCGAGGACCGCGTCGAGCAGTTGTTCCACGAGAAGTCGATCACCGGCCGCGGTTCGTGGAACCGCCTGTTCGACGAGACGATGACGGAGCTGCGCTTCGACGTCGCCGGCGAGGAGCTGACGCTGGAGCCGGCGCTGAACAAGCTGCAGGACCCCGACGGCGAGGTGCGCAAGGCTGCCTCCGAGGCGCTGGCCGCGACCTTCCGCAAGAACCTGCGCGTCTTCACGCTGATCACCAACACGCTGGCCAAGGACAAGGAGATCTCCGACCGCTGGCGCGGGTTCCAGGACATCGCCGATTCACGCCATCTCGCCAACCGCGTCGAGCGCGAGGTCGTCGACGCGCTGGCCGCGGCCGTCCGCGAGGCCTATCCGCGCCTGTCGCACCGCTACTACGCGATGAAAGCCAAGTGGCTCGGCATGGAGACGATGAACCACTGGGACCGCAACGCCCCCCTGCCCGAGACGCCACAGGCGAGCATCGGCTGGGGCGAGGCCAAGGACACGGTGCTGACCGCCTACGGCAAGTTCTCGCCGCAGATGGCCGATATCGCCCGCACCTTCTTCGACCGCCGCTGGATCGATGCGCCGGTGCGCCCGGGCAAGGCGCCGGGCGCGTTCGCCCACCCCACGGTGCCGTCGGCGCATCCCTATGTGCTGCTCAACTACATGGGCAAGCCGCGCGACGTCATGACGCTCGCCCACGAACTCGGCCACGGCGTGCACCAGGTGCTGGCCGCCGGCCAGGGCGCGCTGATGGCCTCGACGCCGCTGACCCTTGCCGAGACCGCGAGCGTGTTCGGCGAGATGCTGACCTTCCGCTCGCTGCTCGAGCGCACCACCGACAGGCGCGAGCGCAAGGCGATGCTGGCCCAGAAGGTCGAGGACATGATCAACACGGTCGTGCGCCAGATCGCCTTCTACGAGTTCGAGCGCAAGGTGCACGCCGAGCGCAAGAACGGCGAGCTGACCGCCGACCGGCTCGGCCAGTTCTGGCTGGAGGTGCAGGCCGAGAGCCTGGGGCCCGCGATCATGCTGCGCGACGGCTACGAGGTGTTCTGGGCCTATATCCCGCACTTCATCCATTCGCCCTTCTACGTCTATGCCTATGCCTTCGGCGACTGCCTGGTGAACTCGCTGTTCGCGGTCTACCAGAACGCCGAACGCGGCTTCCAGGACAAGTATTTCGAGATGCTGCGCGCCGGCGGCACCAAGCACCACTCGGAGCTGCTGAAGCCTTTCGGGCTCGACGCCGCCGACCCGGCCTTCTGGCAGAAGGGCCTCGCCGTCATCAGCGGCCTCATCGACGAACTGGAAGCGCTGGACTGAGCCGGCGCTTCGCCTCCTGAAATCATGACAGACCTTGCTTCACCCTTCGTCCTGTTCCGGGACGATCCCGCCGGCCAGGAACTGCTGTTCGAGGCGCCGGACGAGATCATCGTCGCGCATGACGCCGGCGATTTTCTGCCTGCGCTCGAAAAAGCCCAGGCCGCGCATGATAGGGGAAAGTGGCTCGCCGGCTATTTTTCCTACGAAGCGGGCTACCTGCTCGAGCCGAAGCTCCGGCCGCTGCTGCCCGAGGGACGGCGCACGCCGCTGGTCAGCCTCGGCGTCTTCGACCAGCCGTCGGACCGCATGCGCCCGCCGGCCCGCAAGCCCGCCACCAACGGGCCGATCTTCGATGCCCGCGCCACCTGGTCGGAGGCCGACTACGAAAGCCGCTTCAGGCGCCTCCACCAGCACCTGCGCCAGGGCGACTGCTACCAGGCGAACCTGACCTTCCCGGTGAAGGCGCAATGGTCGGGCACCCCGCTCGACGCCTTCGACGCGCTGATTGCCCGCCAGCCGGTGAAATACGGTTCGCTCGTCTCGCTCGGCGGGCCGGTGGTGCTGTCGCGCTCGCCCGAGCTGTTCTTCGAGATCGACGCGGACGGCTGGATCGAGACGCATCCGATGAAGGGCACCGCACCGCGCGGCAGGACGCCCGAGGAAGACGCAGAACTCAGGGAGTTCCTGCGCAACGACGAGAAGAACCAGGCGGAAAACCGCATGATCGTCGACCTCCTGCGCAACGACATCTCGCTGATCAGCGAGGTCGGCACGCTCGACGTGCCCGAGCTTTTCCGCATCGAGAGCTATCCGACCGTGCACCAGATGGTGAGCACGGTCAGGGCGAAGCTCCTGCCGGGCCTCTCGATCGAGCGCATCTTCGCCGCGCTCTTCCCCTGCGGCTCGATCACCGGCGCCCCCAAGATCAGGGCCATGGAGATCCTGCACGATCTCGAAGGCACCCCGCGCGACGTCTATTGCGGCGCCATCGGCTGGGTGGCACCCGGCGGCACCATGCGCTTCAACGTGGCCATCCGCACCATCACGCTCTTCCCCGACGGCGAGGCCGTCTACAATGTCGGCGGCGGCGTGGTGTTCGATTCGACGGCGGAGGCGGAGTATGCGGAATGTCTTCTGAAAGCGCGCTTCGCGACGGGATCGGTGCCGGCTTCGAGCTGATCGAGACGATGCGCTGGGAGCCGCAGAGCGGCTTCCTGCGCGGCGAACGTCATCTCGCCCGGCTCGCGGCCTCGGCCGCAGCACTCGGCTTCGCCTTCGATCGGACCGTGGTCGAGCAGGCCGTGGCAAGAGCCGTCGGTGGCGACGCGCCGCTCAGGGTGCGGCTCGCGCTCTCGGCAGGCGGCAAGGCCGAGGTGACGGCGCAGACCTTCGTGCCGCTTTCGCCCGAAACCGTTTGGACGCTGCGCATCGCCGCGACGCGGCTTGCCTCGACAGATGCGCTGCTGCGCCACAAGACGACGCGCCGACAGGCTTATGAGGCCGCGCGCGCCGAATTTCCCCGCGAGGCGGCCGACGAGGTGATCCTGCTCAACGAGGCGGGTGAAGTCTGCGAAGGAACTATCACCAGCATCTTCCTCGACACAGGCGACGGCGGCCCGCTGAAGACCCCCGCCCTCGCCTGCGGCCTTCTTGCCGGGGTGCTGCGCGGCGAGATGATCGACAAGAGCGAGGCGGTGGAGGCTGTCACGAGTATTGAAATGCTGCGATCCGCCGATGCAGTCTATGTCGGCAACTCTCTTCGCGGGCTAATCTACGCCAACCTGAAGTGAAGGTGACAAATTCGCAGGCCGGCCTCACACGCGCTAAAATTCTTGGTCGTTGCACTTCTCGGTGGAAGCGCAATCGTTTTGCTCGTTGCTTTGATGGTCTTCGCGACCAGTTGGACGCCGCAATACGACGATGACGATCCGCGCTATCACTTTCTTACGCAACAGATCACATCAATTGCGGAACGCTGGTCAAAAGGCGACTTCGGGAACAACAGCGTCAACCTCACGCTTTTAAACGACGGTCGCTGGAAGGCAGCCTGCATCCTTGGCGGCTACAACAGCGCTCTGGATGAACTGGAAAAGCTTGGTGCCACTGTCAGCGAGGCAAACAAGGCGCGACTTGTTGAGCTCCGGGAGAATGGCTTTCGTATCTCCGAGGTCGAGGAATTTGAAATGATGATCGTGTTCGTCGACAGCGCCAACGAAGGACGGTTCATACACTTCGAGAGCGGTCTGGGTCCGGATGGCCAGCATCTCAAGAAGTGTACCTATAGATCGAACCCCAAGCTCGAATTGACCTGAATTGCCCGACGCGTCCCCCGCCCACACCCCCTACGACGGCACCTCGAAACCCTTTGCTATCGGCCTGAAGCAGGCCGAGCCGCGCGACTGGATCGAGCTCGACGGCCATCTCGAAACCTATCTGGCCGAGAAGGACAGGCTCTACGCGGAAATCCCCGACAGGGTGTTCGTCGCCGAGCCGGACACGCGGGCGGCGCAGCAGGAGGTGCTCGACCTTCTGGTCGCGCATCTGACCGAGCGTTTCCCCGAGACCTACAAGCTGGAGAATGGTCGCTGCGCGATCGCCGGCGCGGGACGGTCGGTCGAAGTCGCCGCTCCCGGCGACAATCCGCTCATCGCTGCCTCGAAGCTGGTGCAGGAAGACCTGATCCTGATGCGGCAGGGCGAGGATGGCTGGCGGCTGGCCGCCGGTTCGCTATGCTTTCCGTCATCCTGGAGGCTCACCGAGAAGTTCGGAAAGGCGATCCACAACATCCACGGCCCGGTGCCCGGCTTCGGCCCGGGCACCCGCATGGCCGAACTGATCGCCCGCATGTTCGACAAGCTCGCCGTGCTGGTCGAGCGCTTCAACTGGTCGGTCCAGGCCAATGGCGAGCTCTACCACCCGCTCTCCGACCGCCAGCGCCTCGCCCGCTCGGCCGAGGCGGATTCTACCTTTCCCGGCGCCGACGTGGCCGGCCACGCCTTCATCCGCGTCGAGCGCCAGACCCTGCGCAAGCTGCCGGCGTCGGGCGACATCCTGTTCACCATCCGCATCCATCTCGACCCGCTGGCGGTGCTGGCAAGGCACCCGGACAGGGCAACGCTCGCCGCGTCCTTCGCCGAGCAACTGACCAGTCTCGACCGCGACCAGCTCGACTACAAGGGGCTGACCGCCGACCGCGACAGGCTGGTTGCCTTCCTCAACGGCATGGTGCGTGCCGGCTAACCATAGCTGCATAACGTCCGGTTCCCACAGCATCTGGTGAGCCGGATTCGCTTTATTGTGACAAGCATGTATGGTTTAGCCATTGAAGCCGGGCCAATCATGGCCCGGCTCTTTTGGTGTGAGAAGGAGTGCCATAAAAAATGGCGAATGAAAAATGGCCCGTTTACGGTGAGATTACTGGTCCTGTTGTGATGATCGGCTTCGGTTCGATCGGCCGCGGAACGCTCCCCCTCATTGAACGCCATTTCAAGTTCGACAAGTCGCGTATGGTGATCATCGATCCCAGCGGCGAAAACCGGAAACTCGCGGATGAGCGCAACATCAAATTCATCCAGGAGGCGGTAACCAAGGACAATTTCAAGGAGCTGCTGACGCCCCTGCTGACCAATGGCGGCGGCCAGGGCTTCTGCATCAACCTCTCGGTCGACACCGGCTCGGTCGACATCATGCACCTGAGCCGCAAGCTCGGCGCGCTCTATGTCGACACCGTCGTCGAGCCTTGGCTCGGCTTCTATTTCGACAACGAGGCGAGCAACGCCGACCGCACCAACTATGCGCTGCGCGAGACGCTGCTCGCCGAAAAGCGCAAGCATCCCGGCGGCCCGACCGCGGTTTCGACCTGCGGCGCCAATCCGGGGATGGTCTCGTGGTTCGTCAAGCAGGCGCTGGTGAACCTGGCGAAAGACCTCGGCCACGAATTCGACGAACCCGAGCAGCACGACCGCGAGGGCTGGGCCGCGCTGATGAAGAAGGCCGGCGTCAAGGGCATCCACATCGCCGAGCGCGACACCCAGCGCACCAAGAACCCCAAGCCGATGAACGTGTTCTGGAACACCTGGTCGGTCGAAGGCTTCATCTCCGAAGGCCTGCAGCCGGCAGAACTCGGCTGGGGCACGCACGAGACCTGGAAGCCCAAGAACGCCAGGAAGTTCAAGAAGGGCTGCAAGGCCGCGATCTATCTCGAGCAGCCGGGCGCCAACACGCGCGTCCGCACCTGGTGCCCGACGCCCGGCGCGCAGTATGGTTTCCTCGTCACCCACAACGAGGCGATCTCGATCGCCGACTTCTTCACAGTGCGCTCGAAGAAGGGCAAGGTGAGCTACCGGCCGACCTGCCACTACGCCTATCACCCCTGCAACGACGCGGTGCTGTCGATGCATGAGATGTTCGGCGCAGCCGGCAAGCCGCAGCCGGTCCACCACGTTCTCGACGAGGACGAACTGGTCGACGGCAAGGACGAACTCGGCGTGCTGCTCTACGGCCACGACAAGAACGCCTACTGGTACGGCTCGCAGCTGACGCTCGAGCAGGCGCGCAAGCTCGCCCCCTACCAGAACGCCACCGGCCTGCAGGTGACGTCTGCCGTGCTCGCCGGCATGGTCTGGGCGCTCGAGAACCCCGAGGCCGGCATCGTCGAGGCAGACGAGATGGACTACAAGCGCTGCCTCGAAGTGCAGCAGCAGTATCTCGGCCCGGTCAACGGCCACTACACCGACTGGACCCCGCTCGACGGCCGCCCCGGCCTGTTCGAGGAGGATCTAGACCTCGAGGACCCCTGGCAGTTCCGCAACATCCTGGTGCGCTGAACGGCGGCATTCCGGAAACGAGAAAGGGCGCCGCGAGGCGCCCTTTTTGCTTGAAGCGTCAAAGCTGCCGTCACTTGCGCAGTTCGGCCTCGATGTCGTCGAGTGCCTTGTCCTTGCCGATGCCGGTGAGGAAGGCGAGGCCCTTGATCACCGGAATCTTCACCGACGCGGAGATCGGCGTCGTCGACACGATGAGGTCGGCGCTCTCGGCGAGGCTCGCCACCTCGGTCGCCTTGCACTGCATGGCGTTGAAGCTGAGCCCCCTCGCCTTCATGGCATCCGTCACCGTCGAATTGACCGCCGTCGAAGTGGCGACGCCGGTGCCGCAGGCAAAGAGTATGGTCTTCTGTTTGGCCATCGAGAATTTCCCGTCCGTCTATCAATTCAGAATGGAGCCGATGTCTTCGAGCGTACTGGCGTTCTTGAGGCCGGTCAGCGCCTCCTCGCTCTGGATCGTGTCCATGATTTCCTGCAGCATGTCTATCTGCTTGTCCTTGTCGTTGATGGCAAGCAGGAACACGATGCCCACCGGAACCGCCTCGTCGGGGTCCTCCATGTTGGCGAAAGTGACCGGCCGGGACAGCACGCCGAGCGCGATCCCCGGCTTCAGCACGTGCTCGGGATCGGTGTGCGGGATCGCGACGTTCTCATCGCGGCCGAGCGGCAGGCCGGTCGGCATGGTGGCTTCGCGCCTGACCACGGCATCGGCGTAGCTCGGCTTGACGCACCCGAGCGCCTCCAGCCTGCCGGCGAGCAGGCGGATCACCTCCTCGCTGCTGCTTGCCTCGACACGGAGGGCGACAGCCCCGGGGTCGATGTGGCTCATGAGGGTTCTGGGCATCGGGGTCTCCTTTTCCAGGGGAGCCGGCCGCGGACGGGCCGGCTCCGTATTCGCGATCAGCCGTTGGCGAGCCGCAGTTCGCCGGCCGCCGTTTCGGTTTCATCGGCCTCGGCGCCCGCCGCCCGCTCCCAGCCGGCCACGTTGCGGCGGTAGAGGCCGAAGAGCACCGCGATCACCAGCGCGATGAGCACCAGGCCGGCGACGCCGAGCCACTTGATGGCTTCGATGATGACGTAGGGGATCCACAGGAAGCCGTCGACCACCGAGGTGATCTGCACCGCGTTCGCCGGCATGGCGAAGCCGGACGACACGGCGGCACTGGTGAACAGCGGCGCGAGCGCGTTGGCGACGTAGAAGCCGACCGCAAGCGTGATCGTGCCGACGACGACCATGCGGAAGACGTTGCCCTTGAGCAGCGGCGCGGTCATGGCGACGATGAAGGGGATGACGGCAAGGTCGGCGAACAGGATCACGCGGTTGCCGGGCAGGATGACCGAAAGCACGATGGCGATGGGCACCAGGATCAGCGACGACGAGATCGCCGCCGGATGGCCGATCAGGATCGCCGAGTCGAGACCGACCAAAAGCTCGCGGTCGCCGGTGCGCTTGCGCACGAATTCCTGGGCGGCATCCGACACCGGCAGCAGGCCTTCCATCAGAACCTTCACCATGCGCGGCAGGAGCAGCATCACCGCGGCAAGCGTCATGCCGGTGGTGAGCACCTTGGACAGCACCGTGCCGAAGTCGCCGGCGTTGTAATAGGCGATGACGCCGAGCACGAGGCCGATGATCAGGCCCAGCACCACCGGCTCGCCGAACACGCCGAAGCGCTTCTCGATGGTCTCGGTCGAGATGTTGATGCGGTTGATGCCGGGGATGCGATCCATGATCCAGTTCAGCACGATGGCGATGGGCAGGATCTGCGCCGAAGCCAGATGCGGCACCGAAACGCCGGGAATGCCGTAGAATTGCTGCACGGCGCGCGCCGACCAGTCGGCGAAGAGCAGCGCGAGTGCGGCGACCAGCGCCGCGACGGCAAGGCCGTAGGCCAGGCTGTCGGTGGCGGCGGTGGCGAGCGAGCCGACGAAGGCGAAGTGCCAGAAGTTCCAGACGTCGACGTTGAGCGTGCGGGTCCAGCGCAGCAGCAAAAGCACGACGTTGACGGCGATGCCGATGGGGATGACCCAGAGGCCGACCGACGAGCCGAAGGCGATGGCCGCGGCCGACGGCCAGCCGACGTCGACGATGTCGCGCTGGATGCCGGTGTTGGTGACGATGGCCTTGGCCACGTCGCCGATCGAGCCCAGCATCAGGCCGAGCACGAGATTGATGCCGATAAAGGCGACGCCGATTGTGATGGCGGCACGGAACGCCCGGCCCACCCTGGCGCCGAGAACCACGGCGATGATGAAAATGACGATCGGCAACAGGACCGTTGCCCCAAGCGTGTCCACCGCCGACTTGAGGCCGGCCAAGAACGCATCCATGCTGTCTCCCCCCGAAACCGTTCCCGACATCAGTCAAGAACATTTGTGTATTGCAATATACGAAAGTTATCCGGATTCACGTTCATGTCAATCGCGTGCGGCCGTCATGTCCGGTACAGGCGGCGCATCGCACGCTGTTGCCGCGCGTCAACAGTCTTTCCCGAGATGACGCGGCGAGCGCCGGCGAGCGCCGAACGGACCCGTCCGAGCCTTGCCTTCATCGTCAATTCGGGCGATTGAAGAAATGCGGACTGAGGAGAGGATTACTTGATGACGACTTCGCGCAAACTGTATTCGGCCGGAGTGCTTGCCCTGCTTGCGGCCGCACTTGCTGCCTGCTCGACCAGCGGCCCCGGCGGCGGCGGCCCCGGCCGGCCCGCCCCGACCGGCGTGGAAGGCGCCTGGATCGACGCCAAGGGAACCGGCCTCTCGACCTTCCAGAACGGCGTGTTCCAGACGGTTGCGACCGACACCGGCCAGAGGCTGTCCGACGGCACCTACATCATGACCGGCGCCAACGCCGTGCAGATCAACGGCACCTCGCTCATTCGCCAGTCGCCGATCAGCTTCAACTGCCTGCTGATCTCGGCGAACCAGCTGAATTGCACGAGTTCCGCGGGCCAGCAGTTCACGCTCACCCGCCGCGCCGCCTGATACCGACTTTGTGCCCGCTTAAGCGGGCATCCAGCCCTCGACTTTGTGCCCGCTTGCGCGGGCACGGGGCTGTTGCGATAACCCTCTTGTCACGACGGGAGGTTCCATGGCCGAGCACTTCGACGACAGCGAAACCCGTGTCCCGGAAGCGCGCGAAGCGGCGCTGTTTGCCACCCTCCCCCGGTTCCTGGCCAAGGCCGCCGTCGCCGCGCCGGGCCTTGCGCATTGGCTCGACGGCGTCGATGTCGCGGCCTTGACCGACAGGCGCGCCCTGGCGCGGCTGCCGGTGCTTCGCAAGGCCCAGCTCATGGAATTCCAGGCCGCGAGCCCGCCCTTCGGCGGCTTCGCCGACCTTGCCGCGCTGCGCGGCAGCCGCGTCTTCCACTCGCCCGGTCCGCTGTGGGAACCGCAAGGCCTCGGCACCGATCCCTGGGGCGCGGCGCGCGCCTTCTTCGCCGCCGGCGCGCGTCCCGGCGACGTCGTCCACAATGCCTTCGCCTATCATATGACGCCCGGCGGCTTCGTGCTCGACGAGGGCGCCCGCGCCCTCGGCTGCACGGTCTTCCCGGCCGGAACCGGCAACACCGACATGCAGGTCGAGGCAGCGGCGAGCCTCAGGCCAGGCGTCTTCTGCGGCACGCCGGACTTTCTCAAGCTGATGCTCGACCGCGCAGCCGAGACCAACAAGGACCTGTCCTCGATCCGCATCGGGCTGGTGTCCGGCGGCGCGCTGTTCCCCTCGCTCAGGGCGGAATACCGCGAGCGCGGCGTCTCGGTCCTGCAGTGCTATGCCACCGCCGAGTTCGGGGTCATCGCCTACGAAAGTGTCGCCGAGGACGGCACGCCCCATCCCGGCATGATCGTCAACGAGGACCTCATCGTCGAGATCGTCCGCCCCGGCACCGGCGACCCGGTGGCGGACGGCGAGGTCGGCGAGCTGGTCGTCACCTGCCTCAACCCCGCCTATCCGCTGCTCCGCTTCGGCACCGGCGACCTGTCGGCGGTGCTGCCGGGGAGCTCGCCGTGCGGCCGCACCAACCTGCGCATCAAGGGGTGGATGGGCCGGGCCGACCAGCGCACCAAGGTCAAGGGCATGTTCGTCGACCCCAGGCAGATCGCCGAGCTCGTTAGCCGGCACAGCGAGATCGGCAAGGCGCGGCTGGTGGTGAGCCGCGACGGCGACCGCGACGCCATGGTGCTCCAGGTCGAGCCGGCCGGCGCAGACGTACCGGCGGCGGAGCGTATCGGGGCGACGCTGCGCGAAATCACCAAGCTCGGCGGCAAGGTCGAGGTGGTAGCCAGGGGCGCCCTGCCCAATGACGGCAAGGTCATCGCCGACGAGCGCGACTACTCGAAATAGGCCGGCAAGCAGGCCCGCAATTCCCCCTTGCATCCGATTTTTCGGAATGTGAACATATCGCCAGGAATGTGCGACATTCCGGTCAAGCGAAGCGTGACAAACGCCTTGCGGGGGTCATTCGGGAGAATTCATCATGAAGAGACTGGCTGCCATCGCGGCTTTGTCGGCATCGGCGTTCGGATATTCCGTCGCGCCGTCTTTCGCCGACTACACATTGACCATTCTTCACATCAACGACTGGCATAGCCGCATCGAAAGCAACAACAAGTTCGAATCCACCTGCTCGGCCGAGGAAGAGGGCAAGGGCGAGTGCATCGGCGGCGCGGCGCGCCTGGTGACGGCGATCGCCCAGGAGCGCAAGAAACTCGAAGGCCAGAACGTGCTTTTGCTCAATGGCGGCGACAATTTCCAGGGCTCGCTGTTCTACACCACCTACAAGGGCGCGGCCGAGGCCGAGTTCCTGAACCAGATGAAGTTCGACGCCATGACCGTGGGCAACCACGAGTTCGACGACGGCGAGGACGCGCTGGTGCCGTTCCTGGAGAAGATCCAGTTCCCGGTGCTGTCGGCCAACGTGAAGCCGAACGCCCAGTCCAAGGTCGGCGACCGCATCAAGCCGTCGATCGTGGTCGAGGTCGGCGGCCAGAAGATCGGCATCGTCGGCGCCGTCACCAACGACACGCCCGAAGTCGCCTCGCCCGGCCCGAACATCGCCATCGAGGACGACATCAAGAACATCACCGCCGAGGTCGAGAAGCTGAAGGCAGAGGGCGTCAACAAGATCATCGCCCTCACCCACATCGGCTATCCGCGCGAGAAGGAGATGATCGCCAGGATCCCCGGCGTCGACGTCGTCGTCGGCGGCCACTCGCATTCGCTTTTGTCGAACACCGACCCCAAGGCCGAAGGGCCCTACCCGACGATGGTCGACAACCCCGAGGGCTACAAGGTGCCGGTGACGCAGGCCGCGTCCTATTCCAAATATCTCGGCGAGTTCACCGTCACCTTCGACGACAACGGCGTGGTCAAGGAGGCCAAGGGCGACCCGATCTATCTCGACAATTCGATCAAGCCCGACGAGGCGGTGCTCGCCCGCATCAAGGAACTCGGCGCCCCGATCGAGGAGCTGAAGAACAAGGAAGTCGCCGAGACCACCGACCAGATCGACGGCAGCCGCGAGAACTGCCGCGCCCGCGAATGCGCCATGGGCAACCTGATCTCCGACGCCATCCTCGACCGGGTCAAGGACCAGGGCGTCACCATCGCCATCCAGAACGGCGGCGGCATCCGCGCCTCGATCGACAAGGGCGTGGTGACCATGGGCGAGGTGCTGACGGTGCTGCCCTTCCAGAACACGCTGGCGACCTTCCAGCTTTCCGGCGCCGACCTGCGCGCCTCGCTCGAGGCGGGCCTCTCCGAGATCGAGGAAGGCAAGGGCAAGTTCCCGCAGGTGGCGGGCCTGAAATATTCCTTCGACAAGTCGGTGGCGCCCAACGGCGGACGGCTGAAATCGATCGAGACGATGGAGGGCGGCGCCTGGGTGCCGCTCGACGACGCCAAGGTCTACACCGTCGCCACCAACAACTACGTGCGCCAGGGCGGCGACGGCTACAAGATCTTTGCCGCCAACGCCACCAAGGCCTACGACTACGGCCCGAGCCTCGAGCAGGTGGTCGCCGACTATCTGGCCAAGAACCGTCCGTTCACGCCCAAGCTCGACGGCCGCATCACCGAGATCGCCGCGACCGTGGCCGCCGCGCCCGCCACGGCCGAACCGGCAAAGCCGGCGGAAGCGGCACCCGCGACGGCCGAACCGGCAAAGCCTGCCGAAGCAGCGACCGCACAGGCCGCATCCGGCGGCGGCAAGACGCACACGATCGCCGCCGGCGACACCTTCTGGGACCTCGCCAAGACCTATCTCGGCGACCCCACCAGGTGGCAGGCGATCGCCGCCGCCAATCCGGACGCAAAGGCCAAGGACCTGCAGATCGGCGGCACGCTGGCAATCCCGGCGGCCAACTGATAGGTCAGACCTGACCTGACAAGCCCGCCCGGCACGCCGGGCGGGCATTCGCATTCCGGGTATCTGGAAGGGGAATACGGCAGTAAGGGAGTAGGGCAAACGCACTGCCCTACTCCCTTACTGCCCTAACACCCTACTCCCCTGCCAAGGTGCGGCCAGACGCGACATTGAACGGCCGCCCCGTTCAACTAGGTATCCCGTCAACGGAGACACCGAATGGACATGACGACGACGATCGACGACAAATCGGCCAAGGCGCTCGGCCCCCTCCCCGGCGGCCACCCCTCCGTGCGCAAGGGCAAGGTCGGCGTGCTCCTCGTCAATCTCGGCACGCCCGACGGCACCGACAGGAAGTCGATGTGGCGCTACCTGCGCGAGTTCCTGTCCGATCCGCGCGTCATCGAGATGCCCAAGGTGCTGTGGTACCCGATCCTCTACGGCATCGTGCTCAACACGCGGCCGAAGAAGTCGGGCCAGAACTACAGGAAGATCTGGAACACCGAGCGCGACGAATCCCCGCTGCGCACCTACACCCGCGGCCAGGCCGAGAAGCTCGCCGCGGCGCTGGGCGACCTGCCCGACGTCGTGGTCGAATGGGGCATGCGCTATGGCAGCCCCTCGACCGCGGGCGCCGTCGACAAGCTGATCGCCCAGGGATGCGACCGCATCGTCATGTTCCCGCTCTACCCGCAGTTCTCGGCGACGACGACGGCGACCGCCAGCGACCAGTTGTTCCGCGCGCTGATGCAGATCCGTGCCATGCCGTCGATCCGCACCGTGCCCGCCTATTACGACGAGCCGGTCTACATCGAGGCGCTGGCCCGCTCGATCGAGCAGCACCTGGCCAAGCTCGACTTCGAGCCGGAGGTGATCCTCGCCTCCTACCACGGCATCCCAAAACCCTATTTCGAGCGGGGCGACCCCTATCATTGCCACTGCGTGAAGACGACGCGGCTGTTGCGCGAGCGGCTCGGCATGGACGACAAGAAGCTGATGACCACCTTCCAGTCGCGCTTCGGCGCGCAGGAATGGCTGCAGCCCTATACCGACAAGACGGTCGAGCGGCTTGCCAAAGAAGGCGTGAAGTCGATCGCCGTCGTCAATCCGGGTTTTTCTGCCGACTGCATCGAGACGCTGGAGGAGATCGCCGGCGAGAACGCCGAGATCTTCCACCATGCCGGCGGCAGGAATTTCTCCCACATCCCCTGCCTGAACGACGGTCCGGAAGGCATGGCGGTGATCGAGGCGATCACCCGCCGCGAGCTGATGGGCTGGGTCTGAGCCCCCGCCTTCGCGGGCGCCCGGCACCACCACAACATTCCACTCCCGATGTCATTGTATCGATGCTGAAAGGCCCTTAAGTCTTTCGGCATCGCGCTCTGCGTTCATCCGAATCGCAGCGCTCAACTCGCGGGGGAGTGCCGAACGGTGTTCACTGGTCTCGACATCATCATTCCGGTCCTGGTCATCCTGGTGCTGTTGCTGCTGTTCACCGGCATCAAGACCATTCCGCAGGGCTACAACTACACCGTCGAGCGCTTCGGCCGCTACACCCGCACGCTGACGCCCGGCCTCAACCTGATCATTCCCTTCGTCGACCGCATCGGCGCCAAGATGAACATGATGGAGCAGGTGCTCGACGTGCCGACGCAGGAGGTGATCACCCGCGACAACGCCATCGTGGCGGTGGACGGCGTCGCCTTCTACCAGGTGCTCAACGCGCCGCAGGCGGCCTACCAGGTCGCGGGCCTGCAGAACGCCATCCTCAACCTGACCATGACCAACATCCGCACCGTGATGGGCTCGATGGACCTCGACGAGCTGCTGTCGAACCGCGACGCCATCAACGAGCGCCTGCTGCGCGTCGTCGACGAGGCGGCGCACCCCTGGGGCATCAAGGTCACCCGCGTCGAGATCAAGGACATCAACCCGCCGGCCAACCTGGTCGAGTCGATGGCCCGCCAGATGATGGCCGAACGCAACAAGCGCGCCCAGATCCTCGAGGCCGAAGGCCTGAAGGCGGCCCAGGTGCTGGAGGCCGAGGGCCGCCGCGAAGCCGCCTTCCGCGACGCCGAGGCGCGCGAGCGCGCCGCCGAGGCCGAAGCGCGCGCCACCCAGGTGGTGTCGGAGGCCATCGCCAAGGGCGACGTGCAGGCAATCAACTACTTCGTCGCCCAGAAATACACCGAGGCGCTGGCCAAGATCGGTTCTGCCAACAACAACAAGGTCGTGCTGCTGCCGATCGAGGCTTCGTCGCTGATCGGCTCGCTCGGCGGCATCGGCGCCATCGCCAAGGAAGTGTTCGGCGGCGACGCCCCGAGCGGCCAGCGCCCGGCGTCGCGCACGCCGAGGATTCCGCCGGAGCAGAACTGACCGGCGCGGGCAGCGGGAGGCGATCATGCTGGCCGGTGTCGTTGCGGAACTCGGACCGTGGAACTGGATGGTGCTGGGCCTCGTCCTCCTGGTCCTGGAGATCGTGCTGCCCGGCTTCTTCCTGCTGTGGATCGGCATTGCCGCGCTGCTGACCGGGGCGCTGTCGCTGCAGCTCTGGGACTGGGCCGCCTGGACCTGGCATGTCCAGGTGCTGGTCTTCCTCGCCCTGTCCCTGGTCGCGGCCTACGCCGGCAAGAAGATCATGAGCAGCAATGGCGAGGCCAGCGACCAGCCGCTGCTCAACCGGCGCGGCGCGCAGATGGTCGGGCGCACCGCGACCCTTGCCGAGCCGATCAGGGAGGGCCGCGGCCGCATCAAGCTGGGTGACACGACCTGGCGCGTCTCGGGTCCGGACCTGCCGGCGGGCACCAAGGTGCGCGTCGTCGCCGCCGGCGACACCGATCTGGAACTGGTTGTGGAGGCGGTCTGAGGCACCGTTGAGGCGCGGGACATTCGGCCGCCGATCGCAAGCGCCCCGGTAGCCCTGATGGTTCGACAGGCTCACCATGGGGACTACTGGGAGGTTGCCGCCAAACGGCACCTCAGATCAAAAGATCCTAAGCCGCGCCGATCCGGAGCAGGTCGTGGAAGTGCACGAGGCCGACCGGGCGGTCGCCCTCGACCACGATCAGCGCGCCGATGTTGTTCTCGTTCAGGAGCGCGATCGCGGCACCGGCCAGCATCTGGCGCGGGACGGTCTTGGGCCGCGTCGTCATGATCTCCTCGACCCTCGTCTCGACGAGGTTGCGGTCGAGGTTGCGGGAGAGGTCGCCGTCGGTGATGATACCGGCCAGCTTGCCGTCCGCGTCGACCACGCAGACGCAGCCGAAGCGCTTCTGCGACAGCGTGCGGACCGCCTCCGGCATCTTGGTGCCGATGGTGACGACGGGCATGCGGTCGCCGGTGTGCATGAGCTCGCCGACCGGCATCAGGCTGGCGCCGAGCTGGCCGCCGGGATGGAACGTGCGGAAATGATCCGGCGTGAAGCCGCGCGCCTCGAGCAGCGCCACGGCCAACGCGTCGCCTATCGCCAGCTGGAGCAGCGTCGAGGTCGTCGGCGCCAGCCCGTGCGGGCAGGCCTCCGGCGTGCGCGGCAGGAGCAGCACCACGTCGGCCTGGCGCGCCAGCGCCGAGGTCTCGCCGGCGGTGATCGCCACCAGCGGGATGGAGAAGCGGCGCGAATAGCCGACGATGCCCTTGAGCTCGGCCGTCTCGCCCGACCACGAGATGGCGACGATCGCATCGTCCCGGGTGATCATGCCGAGGTCGCCGTGGATGGCTTCCGCCGGATGGACGAAATAGGACGGCGTGCCGGTCGAGGCGAAGGTGGCGGCGATCTTCCTGCCGATATGGCCGCTCTTGCCGACGCCGGTGATGATCGCGCGGCCGTTCAGCTGGCCAAGCACCGAGACAGCGCGGGCGAACGGCTCGGCCAGCGGGCCTTCCAGCGACGCGAGGAGAGCCGCGATTCCGGCCTGTTCGGTGGCGATGGTACGAAGCGCCGAGGCGATCGAGGCCTGCGGGTCCGGCTCTTTTTTCAGCGATCCAGCGTGCATGGCGCATGCGTTAGCGCGTCCCAAGCCGGCTGTCCATCACTATCGCCCCCCGTTTGCGCGGTCGGCGCGCCAGCGAAACGCTCCATTAACCATGGCGATTTACGAGTTGCTAAGCACGGCGCCCATGCGCCTGCGGGGCATTGGTGGCGATGGAACGGGTCTTGCCGGAGCGAATAGGACGGCCGAACGGTGCGCGCATATGCGCCTTGCTGGCGACGGCAAGCGTGGCGGCCGTGGCGTGCCTGCTCCCCGCCCAGGCCCAGGAAGCCGGCCTGCGCGGCGCGGTCAGCGAAACCCAGGTCAGGGATGCGCTGATGTGGCGCAAGCGCCCGGCGGTCCAGCCGGTCGCAGCTGCCCAGGACCAGAACCAGGACACATATCAGCCCGCGAGCCCCGGGGCCGTTCCCGACCAGCCGGCCGGCGAGGCGGCCGACATCTTCAGCGAGCCGCCGAACGCCGACCAAACCTCCGCCTCGACCTATGCCCTGCCCCCGACCACGGCCCGGCAGCGCGCCGAAGAGGCCCGCAGGCGCCTCGCCGCGGGCACGGCGGCACGCCCCTCCCAGCAGAGCGGACCGGAGGCGCCGACGGAGCCGGACGGCGAGTTGACCACCGGCGCGGTGCGCCAGGGCACGGTCGATTCGGAATTTGCCCCGGCGAGCGGCTCGGAGGCACGCCGCCAGACGGCGATCGAGGGACGCTACGTGCCGCGCGACGACTATCCGTTCGCGGCACCCGGCATCCGCGTCGGCAGCTTCGTGCTGCGGCCCAGCCTGGAACAGGGCGTGACGGCGACGTCGAACGCCGATTCGAGCGCCAACGGCAAGTCGGCGGTGCTTTCCGAAACCGCGCTTCGCCTCAACGCCGTCTCCGACTGGGAGCGCCACTCGGCGACGATCGACGCCTACGGCACCTTCCGCAAATCCGTCTCCGGGCAGGAACTCGAGGAGGCCACGGGCGGCATCGACGGGCGGCTCGAACTCGACCTGACCGACGGTTTCCGCGCCATCGGCACGCTCGGCTACAATGTCAGGCCGGAATCGGCGACGTCGCCGGTGGTGATCGAGGACACTGTCTCGCGGCCCCTGCGGCGCACGCTCGACGGTAGCCTGGGTCTGGAAAAGGACGTTGGCAAGGTTCGGCTTGCCGCCACCGGTGAAGTGACCAACGAGCGCTTCGACGACGCCGAACTGTCCGGCGGGGGCACGCTGTCGCAGGAAGACCGGAATTCCACGCTCTATACCGGCCGCCTGCGCGCCGGCTACGAGATTTCGCCGGCCCTCGTGCCCTTCGGCGAGGTCGAGTTCGGCCGCCGCGTCTACGACCTCAGGTTCGACACGGCCGGCTTCGAGCGCTCGTCGAACCGCGTCGGCGCGCGCGCCGGCGTCGAGATCGACATGGGCGAGAAATTCGGCGGCGAGGTCTCGGCGGGCTGGATCGCCGAGGACTTCGACGACGACCGCCTGGACACGATTTCCGCAGCCACGCTCGCGGCCGATCTCCGCTGGTCGCCGATCCGCGGCACCATCGTCAGCCTCACCGGCACGACCGTGGTGGAAGGCTCGACGACGCCGGGGCAGAGCGGCTCGGTGCTCTATTCCGGGCGCCTCGCGGTCGAACGCCAGATGCGGGCCAACCTCACCGGCTTTGCCGCGGTCGGCACCGGCTGGCGCGACTATGCCGGATCGGACGACCGCGAGCTGACGCTCACCGCAGAAGCCGGGCTGACCTGGTGGCTCAACCGCTACGCCGGCCTGACCGGCCGGTTGAGACACGAAGCGCTCGACAGCACGCTCGCCGGCCGCGACAGCAGCACCAACAGCGTGTTCGTCGGGCTGAGGGTCCAGCGCTAGGGCTTCCCGCCGTCCGACATCGTCGAGACCGCGGCCTTCAGCACGTCCTCGCCCGCACCGGAATAGACCTCGCTCATGATAAGATCAGCGAGCGGCAGGCGGCTTGCCCAGCCATGCCGCTCCAGGTCGGGCCGCGCCGCGAACTCCGACACGCGGCCGACGCACAGATAGGCCACCGGCGTGACGTGCTCGGGAATGCCGAGCAGCCTTTTCAGCGCCTCGCGGTCGAGGATGCTGACCCATCCGACGCCGATGCCTTCGGCGCGCGCCGCCAGCCAGAAGTTCTGCACCGCGCAGACCGTGCTGTAGAGGTCCATCTCGGGATTGTGCCAGCGCCCGAGCGGCGAATGCCGCGACCGGCTGCGGTCGCAGGTCACGACCAGGTTGAGCGGCGTTTCCGAGATGCCTTCGAGCTTGAGCTTGCGGTAGAGCGCCTGCCGCTCCTCGGCGATATGCGGCAATTCCTCGCCGCGCGCGGCGAGGAAGAGGTCGCGCACCTGCTCCCTGCGGCCCGGGTCGCGGATGACGATGAAATTCCACGGCTGCATGAAGCCGACCGAGGGCGCGTGGTGCGCCGCCATCAACAGGCGCGCCAGCAGGGCGTCCTCGATCGGATCGGGCAGGAAATGGCTTCGCACGTCGCGGCGCGTGAAGATGGCGCGGTACACGGCATCCTGCGCTGCCGCATCGAAACAGCCCGTATCGGCATGGGTATGGTCGGCCGGCATCGCGTGTCCCCTGGCGAGCATATCGGTTTCCGCCGCCTGACCATGCGGTGGACGATTTCTGCCGGGCCGGTCTTCTGGCTCGAGTTCAGCCCGCCTTCGGCGCCTTCCCGTCCTGCGGACAGTGGCTTTTGCCGATGCGGTCCCTCTTACAGCGTTGGGCACGCCACGGATTTGCACCGTGTTCCCGATTCTCCCGCATCGCTGCGGGCACCTGGCAGGACATGTCTACTCGGCACTGATGCCGAAAACCACCGCGCCGCGCGTCCAATTCTGACGCGCGGGCGACATTGGGAAGGTCAGCGAGCCGGCTTCATCTCGCCGAGCAGGCTTTCGATGACGCCCGCCATGCGCTCGTTGATATCGGCCCGCGACAGCGCGAAGGCGACGTTGGCCTCGACGAAGCCCTCCGGCGAACCGCAGTCGAAGGTGCGGCCGCGATAGTGGTAGCCGAAGAAGGACTGCTGCTTCTCGAGCTTGAGCATCGCGTCGGTGAGCTGGATCTCGTCGCCGGCGCCGCGCTCCTGGTTGGCCAGGATGCCGAAGATCTCCGGCTGCAGGATGTAGCGGCCGTTGATGAACAGGTTCGACGGCGCCGTGCCGGGCTTCGGCTTCTCCACCATGCCGTCGATGCGGAAGCCGGTATGGACGGTTTCGCCCTTGCCGACGATGCCGTATTTGTGCGCCTCGGCGGGGTCGCATTCCTGCACGGCGATGATGTTGCTGCCGGTCTCGTTGTAGAGCTCGACCATCTCGCGCATGCAGCTCTTCTCGGACTGCATGATCATGTCGGGCAGAAGCAGCGCGAACGGCTCGTTGCCGACGAGCTCGCGCGCGCACCAGACCGCGTGGCCGAGGCCGAGCGGCACCTGCTGGCGGGTGAACGAGGTCTGGCCCGGCGCCGGCTGCAGGCGCTGCAGCCTTTCGAGCTGTTCGCCCTTGCCGCGCTGGGCGAGCGTGTCGTAGAGCTCGAACTGGACGTCGAAATGGTCCTCGATGACCGCCTTGTTGCGGCCGGTGACGAAGATGAAGTGCTCGATGCCTGCTTCGCGCGCCTCGTCGACGACGTACTGGATCACCGGCTTGTCGACGACGGTCAGCATTTCCTTCGGAATCGACTTGGTGGCGGGCAGGAAGCGCGTGCCCAGACCTGCGACAGGAAATACTGCCTTGCGAACTCGTTTCATGGGTGTTCGTCCGATGGTTGCATGTACCGGGCGTGGACACTGTCACGCCCCAATTGATGAATACTGAATGCGTTCACATATTCGGGGACGGCGGGCAAGACCAGCGATCACGCGAACTTGATCGAGTTGACTGGCCCTGGACAATTCGGCAGGCGGCTTTTCGTTCCCCCGGAGGACTATGGTAAACTGATTGATAACCGGCTTCGGCGATGAATCGACTTTCTGATCTCTCCAAGGAGGAAAGAATGCCTCTTCGCAAGACCGCCCGGGCCCTCGCCAGCGCCGCCGCAATCGCCGGTATCTCATTCGCGCTTTTGCTGCCTGCCGGTCCCGCCGCCGCCGAGCCGGGATTCCAGCGCTGGGTGGCGAGCTTCCGTTCGGTCGCGGCCGACAACGGCATTTCCGGTTCGACCTACGACCGCGCCTTCCGCGGCATCACCTCCGCCGATGCCGAAGTGCTGGAAAAGGCGCGCTTCCAGCCCGAATTCACCGCCCCTGTCTGGGACTATTTCGACAACCGCGTGCATGACCAGTCGATCGCCACCGGCCGCGAGATGGCGCGCAAGTGGAAGCCCTGGCTCGACCGCATCGAGGCCGCCTACGGCGTCGACCGCTACGTGCTGTTGGCCATCTGGTCGATGGAATCCAACTATGGCGAGATCCTCAAGAACGACAAGGTGATGCGCAACGTGGTGCGCTCGCTGGCGACGCTTGCCTATGGCGACCAGCGCCGCGCCAAATACGCCCGCACCCAGCTCATCGCCGCCCTCAAGATCCTGCAGCGCGGCGACATCAAGGAAAGCAACCTGATGGGCTCCTGGGCGGGCGCCATGGGCCATACCCAGTTCATCCCGACCAGCTACCAGGCCTATGCGGTCGACGCCGACGGCAACGGCCGCCGCGACATCTGGAATTCGGTGCCCGACGCGCTCGCCACCGCCGCCAACCTGCTCAAGAAGAACGGCTGGCAGGCCGGCAGGACCTGGGGCTACGAGGTGGTGCTGCCCGAGGGCCGCAAGTTCCCCAGCGGTTCGGCGACGCTGGACAAGTGGGCCTCGCTCGGCGTCGAGCGCGCCAACGGCAAGGCGTTCAGGCGCGGCTCGGATGTCGCGACGCTGAAGGTGCCGGACGGCCGCCAGGGGCCGGCCTTCCTGATGACCAAGAACTTCCAGGTGATCAAGCGCTACAACAACGCCGATAAATACGCCCTCGCGGTCGGCCTGCTTGCCGACGAGATCGCCGGATATGGCGGGCTGGTGCAGGACTGGAGCCGCCCGTTCACCAAGCTGTCCTTCGCCGAAAAGCAGGAACTGCAGCAGCGGCTGTCGGAGAGCGGCTATTACGACGGCAAGGCCGACGGCAAGATCGGCGAAGGCTCGCGCTCGGCCATCAAGGCGTTCCAGGCGCAGCTGGGCTTGACGCAGGACGGCCATCCGAGCATGGAAGTGCTCAAGAAGCTGCGGCAGAATTAGCCAGCGGAGGTTGTGCTTGGCATCGACGCGTCGCCCGAACACCATCGTTCTGCGCCTGACGATGCCTGCGGTCGCGGTGGCGGTCGCGCTGACCGCCATGACCGCGCCCTCCCCGGCCTTCGCCCAGGAGGGCATATTGCGGCGCTGGTCGCTGCGTGACCTTTTCCTGCCGCGCCGCGAGCCGCGCATCGACCCCTACATCTACGAGGAACCGCAGGTCAGGCCTCGGAAAACCATCCGCAAGGCGCCGCGCAAGCCCAAGGCGGCTGCAGTGAGCAAGCCGGCCGAACCGGCCGTGCCGGTGGTGGAGAAGCTGCCCGACGCGCGTGTCGTGCTGGTGATCGGCGACTTCCTCGGCGCCGGCATCGCCGAGGGGCTGAGCACCGTCTTCGCCGAGAACGCCAAGATCCGCATCGTCGACAAGACCAGCGGTTCGTCCGGCTTCGTCCGCGACGACTACTACAACTGGCCGGAGAAAGCCCAGGAGCTGATCGCCCAGGAGAAGCCGGCCGTCGTCGTGGTCATGCTCGGCTCCAACGACCGCCAGCAGATGCGGGTCGGCGAAAACCGCGAACCGGCGATGAGCCCGGCCTGGATGAAGGAATACACGGCGCGCGCCGAGCAGTTCGCAAAGACGCTGAGCGACACCAAGGTACCGTTCCTCTGGATCGGCATGCCGGCATTCAAGTCGTCGAAGATGAGCACCGACATGCTCGCCTTCAACGACATCTACAGGACCGTGACGGAAGCCTCCGGCAAGGAGTTCGTCGATGTCTGGGACGGTTTCGTCGACGAGAACGGCGCCTTCGTCACCTCCGGCCCCGACATCAACGGCCAGCCGGTGCGCCTGCGCTCGGACGACGGCATCAACGTCACCCGCGCCGGCAAGCGCAAGCTCGCCTTCTATGCCGAAAAGCCGCTGAACAAGCTTTTGGGCATTACCCCGCAGGGCACCGAGGTCGCGGTGCCGGCGAGCCTGCCGCAGGCAACGCCGGGCGAACTCAACGTGCCGGTCAACATCGACCGGACCGTGCCGGTGTCGCTCTCCGACCCCGAGCTCGACGGCGGCACGGAACTGATGGGCGGACAGGCGGCGGCCCCGGGCGATCCGAATTCGCCGGGCGGGAAGCTGGTGGTGCAGGGCGTCGCCCCGGCGGCACCGCCTGGCCGTGCCGACGATTTCTCCTGGCCGCCGAAGAAGCTGCCGGTATCGCCGGGCAGCGAGACGACGACCGCGATCAAGCGGTAACCGTCGTTCGGGGCTCGCCGAGAAGGTGTCCAGGCCAGACGAAGGCTCGAACCCTCATGGTGAGCCTGTCGAACCACGAGGGCGCCAGACTTTGCTTGCCCAAAAACCCGTGGTTCGACAGGCTCACCATGAGGGTTTTGGGGGAGCCCCGGGCTTCGTATCATAGACGTCAGCGGGCGAGCCTCGAAGGACGCGCCCGCGTCGTCGTCACCGCGGCAGCACCGTCGAGCCCATCAGCGCCGCGTCGATGGCATGCGCGGCCTGGCGGCCTTCGCGGATCGCCCAGACCACCAGCGACTGGCCGCGGCGCACGTCGCCGGCGACGTAGAGCTTGTCGATGTTGGTCCTGTAGTCCTGCTCGTTGGCCGCGACGTTGGACGAGCGGCGCGCGTCGGTGGTGATCTCGAGCTTGCCTTCGAGCTCCTTGGTGACGCCGCCGGCGATCGGGCCGGCGAAGCCGATGGCGATGAAGGCGAGGTCGGCGCGGATGACGAAATCCGTGCCCGGGATCGGCTTGCGCTTCTCGTCGACCTCGCAGCACTTCACGCCGGTCAGCTGGCCTTCCTCGCCGATGAACTCGAGCGTCGCCACCTGGAACTCGCGTTGCGCGCCCTCGGCCTGCGACGACGAGGTGCGCATCTTGGTCGCCCAGTAGGGCCAGACGGAGAGCTTGTTCTCCTTCTCCGGCGGCTGCGGGCGGATGTCGAGCTGGGTGACGCGCACCGCCCCCTGGCGGAACGCCGTGCCGACGCAGTCGGAAGCGGTGTCGCCGCCGCCGACGACGACGACGTGCTGGCCGCCGGCGACGATCGGCTCGGACGGCCAGGCGACCGACTGGATGTCCTCGCCGCCGAGGCGCTTGTTCTGCTGCACGAGGTAGGGCATCGCGTCGTGCACGCCCTCGAGGTCGGCGCCGGGAATGCCCGCGGGGCGCGGGGTTTCCGAACCGCCGGTGTAGAGCACGGCGTCGAACTCGGCCAAGAGCTCGGACACCTTCTTGTCGACGCCGACATTCACGCCGCAGTGGAAGGTCACGCCCTCGCCCGCCATCTGCTCGACGCGGCGGTCGATAAAGTGCTTCTCCATCTTGAAGTCCGGGATGCCGAAGCGCAGCAGGCCGCCGGGACGGCTCTCGCGCTCGTAGACATGGACCTCGTGGCCGGCGCGGCCGAGCTGCTGGGCAGCCGCCATGCCCGCCGGGCCGGAACCGATGATGGCCACCTTCTTGCCGGTCTTCTTTTCCGGCGGATAGGGACGGATGTAGCCGCCCTCATAGGCCTTGTCGGCGATCGCCTGCTCGACGGTCTTGATGGCGACCGGGATGTCCTCGAGGTTCAGCGTGCAGGCTTCCTCGCAGGGCGCGGGGCAGATGCGGCCGGTGAACTCCGGGAAGTTGTTGGTCGAATGCAGGTTGCGGATCGCGCTGTCCCAGTCGCCGTTGTAGACCAGATCGTTCCAGTCCGGGATCTGGTTGTGGACCGGGCAGCCCGTCGGCCCGTGGCAGAACGGGATGCCGCAATCCATGCAGCGCGCCGCCTGCTTTTCCACTTCCTTGTCCGACATCGGCAGCGTGAATTCGCGGAAATGCCGGATGCGGTCGGAAGCCGGCTGGTACTTGTGCACCTGCCGGTCGATCTCGAGAAAACCTGTAACCTTGCCCATCGTAACTCTCGTCGGTCGTGCCCGGCGTCTCGGCGCGGGCGTAGAATTCCACCACTTCAAATGAAGCATGCGATGGCGGGCGCCCGCAGGCACCCCGCCGGCCGGATGGTCGCGGCTATTCGGCCGCGACGTTCATCCTCATGCGCTCCATCTCGATCAGCGCGCGGCGGTATTCCACCGGCATGACCTTGCGGAATTTGGGTCGGTAGCTCGCCCAGTCGTCCAGGATTTGCTTGGCGCGGGTCGAACCGGTGTAGTGCATGTGGTTCGAAATCAGCTGCACCAGGCGCTCCTCGTCGTGGCGGGTCATGTCGCCCGACACGTCGACGCGGCCCTTGTGGGCGATGTCGCCGCCGTGATGGTGCAGCTTCTCCAGCATGTCGTCCTCTTCGGGGACCGGCTCGAGCTCGACCATCGCCATGTTGCAGCGTTCGGCGAAATCGCCCTCCTCGTCGAGCACGTAGGCGACGCCGCCCGACATGCCCGCCGCGAAGTTGCGGCCGGTCTTGCCGATGACCACCACGACGCCGCCCGTCATGTACTCGCAGCCGTGGTCGCCCACGCCCTCGACGACGGTGACCGCACCCGAGTTGCGCACGGCGAAGCGTTCGCCGGCCACGCCGCGGAAGTAGCACTCGCCCTCGATGGCGCCGTAGAGCACGGTGTTGCCGACGATGATCGAATCCTCGGCGACGATCTTGCTGCCCTCGGGCGGGCGGATGACGATGCGGCCGCCCGACAGGCCCTTGGCGACATAGTCGTTGCCGTCGCCGACCAGCTCGAAGGTCACGCCCCGCGTCAGGAAGGCGCCGAAGGACTGGCCGGCGGTGCCGGTCAGCTTCACCGAGATGGTGTCCTCGCGCAGGCCCTTGTGCTTGAAGCGCTTGGCCACCTCGCCCGACAGCATCGCACCGGCGGAGCGGTCGACGTTGCGGATGGTCGTCTCGATCTTCACCGGCTGGCGCGCTTCGAGTGCCGACTTCGCTTCCGCGATCAGCTTGCGGTCGAGCACGTCGTCGATCGGGTGCTTCTGGCGTTCGGTCCAGTGCGTCGCCGAAGCAGGCGCATCCGGCTTGTAGAACACCTTGGAGAAGTCCAGCCCGCGCGACTTCCAGTGGTTGATCAGCTCGCGCTTCTCCAGGAGGTCGCTGTTGCCGATGATCTGGTCGAGATGGGTGTAGCCCATGCTGGCCAGCAGCTCGCGCACCTCCTCCGCCACGTAGAAGAAGTAGTTGATGACGTGCTCGGGCGTGCCCTTGAAGCGCTTGCGCAGCACCGGGTCCTGGGTGGCGACGCCAACCGGGCAGGTGTTGAGATGGCACTTGCGCATCATGATGCAGCCCGCCGCGATCAGCGGCGCGGTCGAGAAGCCGAACTCGTCGGCGCCCAAGAGCGCGCCGATGACGACGTCGCGGCCCGTGCGCAGGCCGCCGTCGACCTGGAGCGCGACGCGCGAACGCAGGCCGTTCAGCACCAGCGTCTGGTGCGTCTCGGCGAGGCCCATCTCCCACGGGCTGCCGGCATGCTTGAGCGAGGTGAGCGGCGAAGCGCCCGTGCCGCCGTCGTAGCCGGAGATCGTGATGTGGTCGGCGCGCGCCTTGGCGACACCGGCCGCGACCGTGCCGACGCCCACTTCCGACACCAGCTTGACCGACACGTCGGCCGCCGGGTTGACGTTCTTCAGGTCGTAGATCAGCTGTGCCAGATCTTCGATCGAATAGATGTCATGGTGCGGCGGCGGCGAGATCAGGCCCACGCCCTGCGTCGAGTGGCGGGTCTTGGCGATCGTCGCGTCGACCTTGTGGCCGGGCAGCTGGCCGCCCTCGCCGGGCTTGGCGCCCTGCGCCACCTTGATCTGCATCATGTCGGAGTTGACCAGGTACTCGGTCGTGACCCCGAAGCGGCCCGAGGCCACCTGCTTGATCGCCGAACGCTCCGGGTTCGCCGAACCGTCGGGCAGCGGCAGGTAGCGGTCCGGCTCCTCGCCGCCCTCGCCCGTGTTCGACTTGCCGCCGATCCGGTTCATGGCGACGGCCAGCGTCGAATGCGCCTCGCGGCTGATCGAACCGAAGGACATGGCACCGGTCGAGAAGCGCTTGACGATCTCGGCCGCCGGCATCACGTCGTCGATCGAGACCGGCTTGCGGCCGCCCTCTTCCGCCGACCTGATGTGGAACATGCCGCGAATCTGCTGGGCACGTGCCGTCTCGCTGTCGATCTGGGCGGAGAACTCCTTGAAGGTCGACCACGAGCCCTGGCGCACGGCGTGCTGCAGCGAGGCGACCGCGTCCGGCGTCCACATATGGGCTTCGCCGCGCATGCGGTACATGTACTCGCCGCCGACGTCGAGCGCGTTGCGCAGCACCGGGTCCTCGCCGAAGGCCGAGGTATGGCGCGCCACGGTCTCGCCCGAGACCTCGTCCAGGCCGACGCCCTCGATGTTGGTCGCGGTCCCCGTGAAGTACTTCTCGACGAAATCGGTCTTCAGGCCGATGGCGTCGAAGATCTGGGCGCCGCAGTAGGACTGGTAGGTCGAGATGCCCATCTTGGACATGACCTTGAGGATGCCCTTGCCGATCGACTTGATGTAGCGGCCGACGACTTCGGAGCCGTCGATTTCCGGCGGGAACTCGCCGCGCTTGTGCATGTCGGTCAGCGTGTCGAACGCCAGATACGGGTTGATCGCCTCGGCGCCGTAGCCGGCCAGGCAGCAGAAATGGTGCACCTCGCGCGGCTCGCCCGATTCCACGACCAGGCCGACCGAGGTGCGCAGGCCCTTGCGGACCAGGTGATGGTGCACGGCGGCCGTCGCCAGAAGCGACGGGATGGCGATGCGATCCGGGCCGAGCTGGCGGTCGGACAGGATGATGATGTTGTAGCGGCCGGCAACCGCTGCTTCCGCACGTTCGCACAGGCGCTCGATCGCACCCTGCATGCCGGCAGCGCCCTCGCTGGCGGCATAGGTGACGTCGATCGTCTTGGTGTCGAAGCTCTCCTCGGTGTGGCCGATGGAGCGGATCTTCTCCAGGTCGGCGTTGGTGAGGATCGGCTGGCGTGCCTCGAGCCGCTTGCGCCTGGAGGTGCCGACGAGGTCGAGGATGTTCGGACGCGGGCCGATGAACGACACCAGGCTCATCACCAGCTCCTCGCGGATCGGATCGATCGGCGGGTTGGTAACCTGGGCGAAGTTCTGCTTGAAGTAGGTGTAGAGCAGCTTCGACTTGTCCGACATCGCCGAGATCGGCGTGTCGGTGCCCATCGAGCCCACCGCTTCCTGGCCCGTCGTCGCCATCGGCGACATCAGCAGCTTGGTGTCTTCCTGCGTGTAGCCGAAGGCCTGCTGGCGATCGAGCAGCGACACGTCCTTGCGCAGCGCGCGCGGCTCGACCGGCTTCAGCTCCTCGAGGATCAGCTGGGTGTTCGCCAGCCACTTCTTGTAGGGGTGCTTGGCGGCGATCTCGGACTTGATCTCCTCGTCCGAGATGATGCGGCCCTCGACCAGGTCGATCAGCAGCATCTTGCCCGGCTGCAGGCGCCACTTCCTGACGATGCTCTTCTCGTCGACCGGCAGCACGCCGGCTTCAGAGGCCAGGATCACCCGGTCGTCGTCGGTGACGATGTAGCGGGCCGGACGCAGTCCGTTGCGGTCGAGCGTGGCACCGATCTGGCGGCCGTCGGTGAAGCACACCGCCGCCGGGCCGTCCCACGGCTCCATCAGCGCCGCATGGTACTCGTAGAAGGCCTTGCGGTCGGCATCCATCGACTTGTTGCCGGCCCAGGCTTCCGGGATCAGCATCATCATGGCGTGCGCCAGCTTGTAGCCGCCCTGGAACAGGAACTCGAGCGCGTTGTCGAAGCAGGCCGTGTCCGACTGGCCCTCATAGGAGATCGGCCAGAGCTTGGAGATGTTGTTGCCGAACAGCTCGCTGTCGACCGACGCCTGGCGGGCCGCCATCCAGTTGTTGTTGCCGCGCACCGTGTTGATCTCGCCGTTATGGGCGACCATGCGGTAGGGATGCGCCAGCTTCCACGACGGGAAGGTGTTGGTCGAGAAGCGCTGGTGGACCAGGATCAGCGCCGTCTCGAAGCGCGGATCGCCGAGGTCCCTGTAATAGGCGCCGACCTGGTTGGCCAGGAACATGCCCTTGTAGACGATGGTGCGCGCCGACAGCGACACGCAATAGGCGCCGACGTCCTTGTTGTTGTTCTCGGCATAGATGCGGCCGGAGATCACCTTGCGCAGCAGATAGAGGCGGGCCTCGTATTCCTCGTCGTCCTCGATGTCGGGCGTGCGGCCGATGAACACCTGGCGGTGGTAAGGCTCGGCGGCCACGATCTCGGGCGCCTTGGACAGCGAGGCGTTGTCGACCGGCACGTCGCGGAAGCCGATCAGCGGCAAGCCTTCCGACTGCGCCGACTCGCGGATGATCTCGTCGATATGGTCGCGCATCGCCGCATCCTGCGGCATGAACCAGTGGCCGACGCCGTACTGGCCGGGCGCCGGCAGCTCGATGCCCTGCTTGGCCATCTCCTCGCGGAAGAAGGTATCGGGGATCTGCACCAGCACGCCGGCGCCGTCGCCGACCAGCGGGTCGGCGCCCACCGCGCCGCGATGCGTCAGGTTCTCGAGCATGAAGAGCCCGTCCTTGACGATCTGGTGCGACTTGATGCCCTTCATCTGGGCGATGAAGCCGACGCCGCAGGCGTCGTGCTCGTTGCGCGGATCGTAGAGGCCATGCGCTGCATAGCCGGTGGTGGTTCGGAGATGATCGGTTTTGTTGTTGGCCGCTTTCGTCTGCGCGGCCGGCACAAAACCCGTCGTCACAGATGGCGTCAACTCCGTCATCGTCTCTCTCTCCATTCCGGCCCGATCCGGGCATTTCGCTTTGGGACGGCTACGTGCCGGTCCGCTCACCTTTTGATATGCTTCGATATGCTTGCGGCGCAGTGCCGTTGGCCGGCACCGAACCGCCAGTCGGGGCGACAGAGCGGAAAGGCTCCGCTTCGGCCACTGACCCCTGCTCGCGGCGGCAGACGGACGTGGCGTCATCATACGCCAAATCCGTTCCGCTTTGGGCAGATAAATAAGACAGCACTACTGTCCTAAATTTCGTATGACAGAATTCTTGAATACGCACAAGACCGATTCACGAATTTTCCGCGCCGCCAGAGACAGAAAATTACAACGGACGCGCATGCCGCGTAATTTTTGAACACCCGGTCAAGTCCGCTTTTTCCGCTGCCACAATCGATTTCACCGCATCGGACTTGATGCAGGCGGTCAAATCCGCTCTAGCTCAGGACACTCTCCCAAAGCCAGGTTACGGACGGACGACATGTTTTTCGCATCTGACAACTGGGCCGGCGCCCACCCCAGGATCGCGGAAAGGCTCTCGGTGAGCGCTGCCGGCTTCAGCCGCGCCTATGGCGACGGCGACCTCGACCGCAAGGTGTACGAGCGCTTCAGCGAGGTCTTCGAGCGCGAGGTCGCGGTCTTCTTCGTGGCGACGGGCACTGCCGCCAACTCGCTTGCGCTGGCCGCCTACGGCAAGCCGGGCGGCATTTCCTTCGGCCACCGCGAGGCGCACATCATCGAGGACGAGTGCGGTGCGCCCGAGTTCCTCTCCGCCGGGTCGCGGCTCTTCCCGGTCGACGGCCCGCTCGGCCGCATGGATATCGGCAACCTCGAACGCGCCGTCGGCCGCTTCGCCTCGGAAAACGTCCATGGCGGACGCCCGGCGGCGATCTCGGTGACCCAGTCGACCGAGGTCGGAACCGTCTATGGCCTCGACGACATCTCGGCCATCTCGGCGATCGCCAAGCGCCACGGCGTGCCGCTGCACATGGACGGCGCCCGCTTCGCCAACGCACTGGTCTCGCTCGACGTTTCGCCCGCGGAGATGACGTGGAAGCGCGGCGTCGACATCGTCTCCTTCGGCGGCACCAAGAACGGCTGCTGGTGCGCCGAGGCGATCGTCATGTTCGACCTCGACCGCGCCATGGAAATGCACTTCCTGCGCAAGCGCTCGGCCCAGCTGTTCTCCAAGTCGCGCTTCATCTCGGCGCAGTTCGACGCCTATTTCGACGCCGGTCTGTGGCTGGAGACGGCCCGCCACGCCAATGCGATGGCGACCAGGCTGGCCGGCGTGCTCGACGGCTCGAAGGTGGCGCGCCTCGCCTGGCGCCCCGAGGCCAACGAGGTGTTCGCCATCATCGACAGGGCGGCCGCGGCAAGGGCGCTCGAAGCCGGTGCCGCCTTCTACGACTGGAATGTGCCGGCGACCCTCGCCGGCCAGGTCCGGGGCACCGAAGCGCTCTATCGCTTCGTCACCAGCTTCGCCACCACCACGGACGAGATCGGCCGCCTCGGCGAGTTGATTTCAGCACTACGTTGAATTCTCAACGCGTTCCGAAAATCGCAATATGAACTCAAAGAGATCCGCCCCGCTTATTGACACCGACCAATTGTCGACGGGGGCATTCTTCGGCCGATCAGAAAACGTTACGCGAACCTGCTTGAGCTCTCTCTCATCTCCCGAAAAATAAACACGCCGGTGCGAAAGTGAATTCCTGATGTGATAGCATAGTTCTCCAAGATTTTCACAAGATCCGATGCGAAAATCCCAAGCTGGCCAACCATTTCTCTGAAGTTCACTCAAATCAATCGCATCTATTTGACTAATTCCGCCTCGCTTTAAATGTTCGTACGGGAAAATAAGTAGACCTAGCATCGAATTTATCAATTCTGTGACGACATGGACATCAGCGCCACGTTCCTTGGCCTGCATGACGAACAAGAGGTTCTTCCTTACTCGGCGGGCGAATCCCGAAATTGTGTTACGATCGATGTCCAATTGGCCCTCCCGTAAGCAGATACAATTTTGTCTCCAAACATATAACATTACCACGCAACGAAAAAGGCGGCGCCCGAAGGCGCCGCCTTTTCTCCTTGGGAGGATCGGTCCTTAGTTGACCGTGTTGGCCTCGATCTGCTTGGCCTGGGCCGGAGCAGCCGAGATCGCGATCTTGCGAGGCTTCAGCTCTTCCGGGATGGTCCGCTTGAGATCGATGTGGAGCAGGCCGTTCTTGAGGTTGGCGCCTACGACCTCGACATGGTCGGCAAGCTGGAAGCGGCGCTCGAAGGCGCGCGAGGCGATGCCGCGATAGAGCAGCTCCGAGCCTTCGCCGGTGCCTTCGTTGCCGCGCTCGCCCTTGACCGTCAGCACGTTGCGGTGGGCCTCGATCGAAATCTCGGTCTCCGAGAAGCCGGCAACGGCCATGCTGATGCGGTAGGCGTCCTCGCCGGTGCGCTCGATGTTGTAAGGCGGATAGCTGGTGCCGCCTTCCGGCTGGCCGAGGCCGTCAAGCATGTTGAACAGCCGGTCGAAGCCGACGGTCGAGCGGTGGAGCGAGGAAAAATCAACGTGACGCATGGGTGTTCTCCATTGAGCAACAAGGTTTGCGTTTGATCCGGGGCGGAACCCTTCTGGCGTTCCGGCGGTGGTTCAGCGGCCCCTTCTGGGCGCCGCAGAAGACATTTGGGGGTGGCCCGACGGCATTTCAAGTCGCCTCTGGAAGGTCCTCGCCGCCCGCTTGATGAACCGCAGATGAACCGCGCCTTCGGCCTCCGTTCAGGCCCGGCCCCGTAAGGTGTTGCCAAGTTCAGAGACAGGCGGCGCCAGCCGCCAGCGAGGCCGAACCGGGTGTAACGTCCCTTCCTCCCGGATCGACAGAGGCCGGAGGCATCCCGCAAGCTGCCTCCGGCCTCGTACGTTCGCCGACGGCGGCCTTCGCGGAATTCCTTTGATTTTCGGCCCCACCCTTTCTATCACCCTCAGTTGTGGCCGGATCCCCGGCAGCCAATCCCGAGCCGAATCGCCTGATGACGGACCAGTTCCACGAGATCCCCGGCAATCCTGTTCCGGAGCGGGCCAGGAGCGGCAGTTTCGCCGCCCATGACGGCAAGCGCTTGCGCTATGCGCTGCTTCCGGCGACCTCGCATCCGTTCAAGGGCACGGTGGTGCTGCTGCCGGGCCGCAACGAGTGCGTCGAGAAATATTTCGAGACCGCCCGCGACCTTTCGGTTCGCGGTCTCGCCACCGCCACCTTCGACTGGCGCGGCCAGGGCGCCTCGGAGCGGCTGCTCAAGGACGCCCATCGCGGCTACGTCAGGAGCTTCGACCATTATGTGCGCGATCTCGAGGCCTTCTTCGAGCAGATCGTGCTGCCCGATTGCCGCGGCCCCTATTTCCTGATCGCCCATTCCAGCGGGGCGCTCGTCGCCCTGCTGTCGGCCCCCTCGATGGTCAACCGCATCCAGCGCATGGTGCTGATAGCGCCGTTCCTCGAGGTCGTCGGCGTGCCGCTGTCGATGAAGGCGATCGCCCGCATCGGCACCGTGCTGCGCTGCCTGGGCCTCGGCCGCCTCTACGCCGCCTGGGGGCCGCGGTCGCGCCAGGGAACGCCGTTCGAGACCAACAAGCTGACCAGCGACCAGCGTCGCTACCGCCGCAACCAGCTGCTCTACGAGACCTATCCCGAGCTTGCGGTCGGCGGGCCGACAATCTCCTGGCTCACCGAGGCGGCCAAGGCGTCGCAGGCGGTCCGCGACCCTGCCTTCATGGCAGCGCTCAAGGTGCCGATGCTGGTCGTCACCGCCGGTGCCGACGAGGTCGTGTCGAGGGCCGCGGCAGAGGATTTCGCCGCCCGCGCCCGGCTCGCCTCGCTGCTCACCATCGACGGCGCCCGCCACGAGATCCTGCAGGAAGCCGACATCTATCGCGAGCAGCTGCTGGCCGCGATCGACGCCTTTGTTCCAGGCACTCCGACGGCGGTCGACTGATACCGGCGAAACGGCGCCCGGAAGGCCGGTCTACCCGGCCAGCACCGCCAGCGCCGCCCTGTGCAGCTCGGGCGTCGCAGCGGCAATGACGTCGCCGCCGTTCTCCGCCGGCCCGCCCTCGAAGGTGGTGACGATGCCGCCGGCCTGCTCGATGATCGGGATCAGCGCGACGATGTCGTAGGGCTTGAGGCCGGGGTCGACGACGATGTCGACCTGGCCCGCGGCGACCATGGCGAAGGCGTAGCAATCGGTTCCGTAGCGTGCGAGCCGCACCCTGGCCTCGAGGTCGTCGTAGCGCTTGCGCATCTCCCCGCGGAACAGCGCCGGCGTGGTGGTGAAGATGGTCGCTTCCGACAGCGACGTCGTCTTGCGCACCGCAAGCCGGCGCGGCCCGCCCGGCCCCTCATAGTGCGCACCCTTGCCGTCGGCATAGAACAGCTCGCCGGTGAAGGGCTGCGACATCATGCCGGCGACCGCGTCGCCGTCGACCGTCAGCCCGACCAGCGTGCCCCACACCGGCAGCCCGGAGATGAAGGCGCGCGTGCCGTCGATCGGGTCGATGACCCAGACATGGCTGTTCCCGGTGTTCTCGCCGCCGTGCTCCTCGCCCAGTATGCCATGGTCGGGGAACTCGGCGTTGATCAGCGCGCGGATGGCGCGCTCGGCCTCCTGGTCGGCCTCGGTCACCGGATCGAAGCCGCCGGCGAGCTTGTTGGCCACCGCGCCCTGCTGGCGGAAGCGCGGCAGGGTCTGCGCGGCTGCGGCACTTGCGATCCGTCGCATGAACTCGGCGTCGACCATCATTCACCCCATGTCTGACCGTTGCGTGGATGCCACGCCGCCCGGTCAGCGGCAATAGCCACATCAACTTGAACTAAAAAAGCCCAAAGCGCCTTGACTTTTGTGCAGCGCACAATAATCTGATCCTCGGACAGGGCGACCTGTCCATGCCCTCCTTGGGCGTTTCCTCCCTAGACTTCGACCGCTCTCCGGAGCGGTCTTTTTTTAGCCGCCGGCGGCCATCCCTACTCCGCAGCGAGCGGCAGGTCGAGGAAATGGTGGTCCGGAACAGCCATCAAATCCGCCGAAAACCGCGCCAGATCGTCGAGAAGCGCGTCGAAGCCGGCCGACTTCTCCAGCGTCCGCTCGTCCATGTAGAGCCCGCGATTGATCTCGATCTGCAAGGCGTGGAGGTTGCGCGCCGGCCGGCCGTAATGCTCGGTGATGAAGCCGCCGGCATAGGGTTTATTGTGCGCCACGGTATAGCCCATTGCCGCCAGCAGGCCGATGGCCCGCTCGGTGAGCGCCGGCGCGGCCGACGTGCCGAATCGGTCGCCGACGATGAAGTCCGGCCGCACGCCATTGTCGCCGACACGCACGGAAGCGGGCATCGAATGGCAGTCGACGAGCACCGCATAGCCGAAGCGGGCGTGCGTGCGGGTGACCAGCCGCTTCAGCGTCTCGTGATAGGGCTTGTAGACGCATTCGATGCGGCCGACCGCCTCCGACAGCGGCAGCCGGCCCGGATAGATGTCGAGCCCCTCGCCCACCAGCTTCGGCACGGTGCCGAGCCCGCCCGCGACGCGGGCCGAGCGGATGTTGGCGAAGGGCGGCACCGGCTCGGCGAACATGCGCGGGTCGAGTTCCCACGGTTCGCGATTGACGTCGAGATAGGCGCGCGGGAAATGCGCCGTCAGCATCGGCGCGCCGAGCATCACCGCGGTGCCGAAGAGCTCGTCGACGTAGCAGTCCTCCGAGCGCCGGATGGCGCTGGCGTCGAGCCTCGTCATGGCCAGGAAGCGTTTGGGATAGCAGCGCCCGCTGTGCGGCGAATTGAACACGAAGGGCACGCGCTGCTCGGCACTCGTCCTCACTTCGAACGGTGGCAGCACCGAGAAATCTTCGGCTGGGGTCATCGGTTCTGATGGACCTGCAGGATACGCTCACTCATCGCTGGAAGGTGCCATCTGCGCGCGCCGGTGTCCAGCATGTCGCCGCCTGGAAAAGCCGTGGAAGCGGGCCTCGCGGCGTCACGTTTCGGGCGCGGCATTCACTTGATGTTTACCGTCCGGAACTCATATAGAAGATGGTTAACGAAGCCCCTTTGGGGGGCGGCTTCGACCGCTGATTCGGACGGGATACTGATGGCACGCATTCTTCTGGCAGAAGACGACGACGACATGCGCCGCTTCCTGGTCAAGGCGCTGGAGCGCGCCGGCTACCAGGTGAGCGACTTCGACAATGGCGCGAGCGCTTACGAGCGGCTGCGCGAGGAACCTTTTTCGCTGCTTCTGACGGACATCGTCATGCCGGAGATGGACGGCATCGAGCTCGCCCGCCGCGCCACCGAGATCGATCCCGACCTCAAGGTGATGTTCATCACCGGCTTCGCGGCGGTGGCGCTCAACCCCGATTCGAAGGCGCCGCGCGACGCCAAGGTGCTTTCCAAGCCATTCCACCTGCGCGATCTCGTCAACGAGGTCGAGAAGATGCTGCACGCCGCCTGAGGCGTGTGGCGAAGCAGAAGATTCGCCCCCAAGAGGGGCATTTCGGTTTGCCGGCACCATACCGGGTCTTTCGCGCCCCGCTGGCTGCACGGGGCGGCCGCGGTTTCCCCAGCGTCTTCGGGGGTTTTGACAAAAGGCGCAAAAATCCACCACCGGCGCTATTGACGCGCCGGATCAAAAGTGGTGTATCCGCCGCGTCGGATGGGCGTGTAGCTCAGCGGGAGAGCACTACGTTGACATCGTAGGGGTCACAGGTTCAATCCCTGTCACGCCCACCATCCGAACTCCCTGTTATCGCAAGACAAAACCGGGCAAAGAAACTTCCGCCCGGGTAGGTGCGCCGCCAGGCACGCGCCTGTCGCGCGGTGCTATGCCGCGCGATAGTCCGGCGCGCTCGCCAGATAGGCCGCGTAGGCGTCGGCATTCGGCGGCGCGAAGTTTTCGGCCAATGGGTTGCGCCGTCTCTTGCTTGCACCGATGTCGGCCAGCAGCTCGTCAAAATGCTTGAAATGATAGGGCGCGACGCACAGGCCGCCATAGACGCCCGCCGCCGGCCTCTCGCTGCGCTTCCAGTGCAGCATCATCTCGATGTTGTCGGCCATCTCCTGGCGCGTCGGCTGGCGTCCCAGCTTGCCGTCCGCATAGCGCACCAGCCAGTTGGCGGCGAGCTCGGCGCTCAGCACCGTGCAGAACGACGAGTTGAAGCCGACGAAGCCCATGTCGGGCAGGTCGGGATTGGCGATGACCCGGTAGAGCCGGTATTGCCCGTCCGGCTCGACCAGCTTGCGCTGGTACTCGTCCGGCAGGAACGGCACGCCGGATTTCCAGCCGACGGCAAGGATGGCCATGTCGGCCGACACGCGTTCCCCGCCCGACAGCAGCACGGTGCCCCGTTCGTAGCCTGAGATCGTTCCCTTGATCGCCTTGATGCGCCCATCCGCCACCATGTCGAAGAAACCCGGCGTGACGATCGGGACCGAGCAGTTGATGGTGGTTTCGATCGGCTTCGTCGGCCTGAGCCCGGTCTTCTTCAGCTTGAGCTGGACCGAGAGCAGGCTTTCCAGCGCCCGCCAGTTGGCCCAGACCAGCGGCTTGGCGAGAGCGTGCGCGAGCCGCGCCACAAGCGGCTGGTTCCAGCTCGGGAACATCACCTCCTGGGCGCGGACATAGAGGATGCGCTTGAAGTTGATCAGGCCGCCGATGAAGTACGGAATGCGCCAGACCGGTTCGAGATAGACGATGGTGACCCCGGCGGCACCCGAATTGACCGCGTTGACGGCGATGTCGGTGGCGGATTTCGAGAAGCCGAGCACGACCACGCGCTTGCCCTTAACGGTCGCGGGATCGTTGTATTCCGAGGAATGCAGCACCTGGCCGCCGGCCGCGGTGAAATCGTCCTGGCCCGGATGCACCAGCTCGCGCTTTTCGCTGAAATTGCCGGTGCAGACCGCAACGAAGTCGAAGTCCTCGCTCGCCGTCTGTCCGTCGCCGGCGGCGAGCCCGACGCTCCAGCCCTTCGCCCCTTCGCGCCGCCGCATGGACACGACCTTGGTGCCGTAGCGGATCAGCGGCACGAGCCCGTTCCGCTCGGCATAGCTCTTCAGATAAGCGTGGACCTGCGTGCCCTTCGGCCATTCCGGATAGTCGTCCGGCATCGGCATGGAGGTGTAGCGATAGAGATCCTTCGGGCTTTGCGTCTGCACGTCGGGATAGGAGCGCGACGGCTCCCACACGCCGCCCAGATCCGTGCCGCGCTCGACGACGTGCACCTCGTGGCCACGTTGCTTGAAGGCGTTCGCGGCCGCGAGCCCGCTCACGCCCGCGCCAACGACGCAGACTTTCTTCTTCTCGACCATTTTGCTTTCCTCCAGGACGCAAGTTCGCCCGCGCACGCGACGAGGTCGCGTGCGCCGTGGCGGGCGGCGGTCTCTGATCCGGTGGCTAGGCGTTCGCCTCGGGCGGCAGGAACTCGACCTCGTGCTGGGCCGAGATCTTCACCACTTCGGCCGGGTCGGCGAGGTTGTCGAGCTTGTTGAACAGCTCTTCCAGCATGCGCGCCGGCGACACCCAGAACAGCGCCCTTGCCGGCTTGTCCGACTTGTTGAAGTAGCCGTGCGGGATGCCGCGCGGCATGCGCACCAGGTCGCCGGCCCTGGCCTTCACCCATTCGCCGTCGAGCTTGAGATCGAGCTCGCCTTCCTGCACGAGGATGAACTCTTCCTGGGTCGGATGGATGTGCACGGGCACGAACTGGCCCGGCTCGCTGTTGGTCTCGAAGGCGAAGGTGGAATCGCACACCGCCTTCGGGAAATAGACCTGCCCGAGGATGTTCCATGTCTTGCCGGCATGGCCGTCGCCCTTGCGGGTGATGCCCTTGGCGAGTTCCTTGCTCATCGAATGCTCCCTCTGTTCGAAGGGCCTACCAGACGCGACCCTTTCATTTGTTCCGCGCCGAAGATTGCTGCAGACGTCGCCGAGGCACTAGCCGGAATGCGCGACGACTATCCAGAAAACGCAAAAATGCTGCGGGGCGCGGGCACCGCCACGCATTTTCATTGGCAGCCGGAGGATCGATGCTAGTCTCACCGATGCCGATGGAGGAGGCGTCCGGTCGGATGGTACCGCTTTCAAACCATGTCTTGTTTCAGTCGAGCGATCTCGATTACGCGAGGGAGCGCGTCGCCCAGAAATTCTGCGATCACCGGCTGGACATCATCGGTGATCGAAGCGCGTTTCGCGTCACGCACAATTACGTGCCCGGCGAGATGATCTCGCTCAACTACATCAGCTACGGCGCCGACGTGCTGATCGACCCGGGCGAACTCGGCGACTTCTACCTGATCCAGATGCCGATCGCCGGCACGGCGACCATCCGCAACGGCACGCGTGAATTCCTGACCAACCGCAACGTCGCTTCCGTCCTCAACGCCGACCTGGCGACCAGGATGAAGTGGTGGCAGGGCTGCGCCCAGTTGCACATCCAGGTGCGCAAGGCGCCGCTGCATGCCCTTGCCATGCGCCTGCTCGACCGCGACATCCCCGGACCGCTGATCTTCGACCCGCTGATCGATTTTTCCCGGCCCGAGATGCAGGCATGGCGGCGCTTGGCGAACTCGCTCTTCCACGCCGCCGACATGAAGGCGCCCTCGCCCGCTGCGGGCATCCGGCAGGCGATGCACGAGCAGCACCTCCTGGAGCTGTTCCTGCGCAGCCAGCCCAACAATATGAGCCTGTTCTTCGACGACCGCAGGCAAGGTGCGGCGCCCCGCCACCTCAAGCGCGCCGAGGAGTTCATCCGCGCCAACGTCGCCTCGTCCATCGGGCTGCTCGAGATCGCCGAGGCCGCCGGCGTGGCGCCCAGGACGCTGCAACTGGCCTACAGGAATGCCTTCGGCTTCTCGCCGATGCGCGCGCTGACCCGGGAACGCATGCGCCGCGCCCGTTTCGACCTGGTGGCGAGCGATGCCACCGTCACCGACGTCGCGCTCAAATGGGGCTTCACCCATTTCGGCCGCTTCGCCGCCGAATACCGGCATGAATTCGGCGAGCTTCCCCGCGAGACGCGGCGAACGCGCCACGACTTCGGCCACGCCCGGCCGGAAATGGGCTGACTGCCTCACTCGACCCGGTCGATGTCCCGCCGCAGGACGATCAGCGTCGTCAGGTCGTCGACGCTCGGATGGGTGGCGATGACGTCGCGCAGCGTGTTCAGCCTGTCGATGGAGGGCACCTCGACCTCGACGATGAGGTCGAGCTGGCCCGACACCGAGGAGACGCGCCGCACCTCCGAATGCCGCGCCAGCTGGTCGAGCACGCCGATGGCCGGAGTGCGGGCCAATGTCACCATCAGGAAGGCCGACACCAGCCCCTGGTCCATCTGGCCGATATCGGCGCGATAGCCGCGGATGACGCCGCTCTTTTCCAGCATCGCCACTCGCTCGGTGGTGGCACTTCGCGACAGCCCGATGCGCGCCGCAAGCGCCTTCATCGGGATGCGCGCCTCCTTCGACAGGATGCCGAGAATGTCCCTGTCCCTGGCGTCGAGTTCCTTCATCGTCCGCTTCCGTCGGTCGCCGTGAATGTGCCGGTCGATGCACGCGAAGTGCCGGTGTAACCGTCACATTGCCGGATGCCCGATTTTTGCGCCCGTGCCAAGCTTCGGCATCAGAAAATCCGGAATGCCGATGACCGACGTAAACCACCCCGCGCCGCAATTCTCCCGCGAAGAGGCCGCGGCACTCGCCGCCGGCCATTTCGGCATCGGCGGCGTCGCCACCCCGCTCGCCAGCGAGCGCGATCAGAATTTCCGCCTGATGTCGGCCGAGGGCGACTGGATCTTCAAGATCGTCAATGCCTCCGAGCCGCGCCAGGAAAGCGCGTTCCAGGTGGCGCTGCTCGATCACCTGGCAAGCACGAGCCCGAGCCTCGGCGCCCCTCGCCTCAAGCGCAACCGCGACGGAGCCTGGCTCGCCCGCACGGCGGCGGCCGGCGGGGGCGAGCACGCGCTGCGCCTGGTCTCCTGGCTGCCCGGCCTGCCACTGGCCGAAGTTGACCGCACGCCGCAGGTGCTCGCCGGTCTCGGCGCGGCCCTCGGCAAGCTCGACCGCGCCCTGCAGGGTTTCATCCACCCCGGCGCGCTGAGAAGCTTCGACTGGGACATCCGCCAGGCCGGCGCCGCCCGCGACCGCCTTGCCCATATCACCGACGCCAGCGACCGTGCCCTGCTCGAACGTTTCCTCGACCGCTTCGACGCCGACGTCGCGCCGAAGCTTCCGGCCCTGCGCGCCCAGGTCATCCACAACGACGCCAACGACTGGAACGTGCTGGTCGACGAAAACGACCATACCCGCATCGCCGGCGTCATCGATTTCGGCGATGCGCTGCACTCGCCCCTGATCGCCGAGGTGGCGGTCGCCTGTGCCTATTCCATCCTCGACGTCGAGGACCCGATCGGCGCCGCAGCCGCACTCGCCGCCGGCTTCCATGCCGAATATCCGCTGCGCGAGGATGAGATCGACCTGCTGTTCGACCTCATCGCCATGCGCCTGGTCATCTCCGTGTCGCTGTCGGCGGTGCGCAAGGCGCAGGTCGGCGACAATCCCTATCTCGCCATTTCCGAGGCGCCCGCCTGGCGCTTGCTGCGTCGCCTCGACGCAATGAACCGACGCTTTGCCACCGCGATCCTGCGCCATGCCTGCGGCTTCGACGCGGCGCCGGGTGCCAAGGCCGTCACCGCCTGGATCGCGGCCAACCGCAAGAGCTTCGCACCGGTGCTCGACCAGCATCCCGCAACGCTCGCCAAGGCGCTGGTGCCCTATGGCGATCCGGCCCATCCGATGACGGTCACCTCGGCCGGCCGAGAGCCCGACAAGGCCACCGCCTGGTGGGACGCATGGTGCGCCGAGAACAACATAGCCCTCGGCATCGGCCCCTGGGGCGAGGCGCGCACCGTCTATACGTCGGACATCTTCTGGTCGCGCTTCGTCGAGGGTGCCCGCCGTATCCATCACCTCGGTCTCGACCTGTTCATGCCGGCGGCTACCCGGGTCTACACGCCGCTGGCCGCCACAGTGAAAAGCGTCGAGATCGAGGACGACCCGCTCGGCTACGGCTGCCTGATCGCGCTCGAGCACGCGCCCGAGGGCTGCCCGCCCTTCGTCACGCTCTGGGGCCACATGGCGCATGAGGCGATGGCGCGCCTCAAGCCGGGCGACAAGCTGGCCGCCGGCGCGCTCGTCGGGGAGATGGGCGCGCCCGCCGAGAACGGCGGCTGGGCGCCGCATCTGCATTTCCAGATTTCGACCGACCCCGATCTCGCCGCCCGCGACATCCTCGGCGTCGGCGAGGCGCGTTATCTCGACGTCTGGGCCGAACTGTTCCCGGATGCGGCGACGTTGGCCGGCATCCCGCCCGAGACCTTCCACCAGTCCGGCCGCACCCGGCCGGAGATCGTGGCGGCGCGGAAAACCTCGCTGCTGCCCAACCTGTCGATCTCCTATTCCGAGCCGATCAAATTCGTGCGCGGCGAGGGCGCCTGGCTGATCGATGACCGCGGCCGCGCCTATCTCGATTGCTTCAACAATGTCTGCCACCTCGGCCACGCCCACCCCGACGTCGTCGAGGCCATCGCCACCCAGGCGGCCAGGCTCAACACCAACACGCGCTACCTGCACGACGCCATCGTCACCTATGCCGAACGGCTGACCGCGACCTTGCCGGAGGGCCTGTCGGTCGCGTCCTTTGCCTGCTCGGGCAGCGAGGCCAATTCGCTGGCGCTGCGCATGTCGCGCACGCTCACCGGTCGCAATGACGCGCTGGTGCTCGACTGGGCCTATCACGGCACCACCCAGGAGCTGATCGACCTCAGCCCCTACAAATACAAGCGCAAGGGCGGCAAGGGCCGGCCGGCCCATGTCTTCGAGGCGGCCATCCCCGACAGCTACCGCGCACCAAGCGACTGGCCGGTCGAACAACATGCAAGGCGCTTCGCCGAAAGCATCGCCGAGCAGATAGAGACCATGCGCAGAGAGGGCCGCGCGCTGGCCTTCTTCATCGCCGAATCCATCCCCAGCGTCGCCGGCCAGGTTTTCCTCCCCGAGGGCTACCTCCGGGAAGTCTACGCCATGGTGCGTGCCGCCGGCGGCCTGTGCATCGCCGACGAGGTGCAAGTCGGCTTCGGCCGCGTCGGCAGCCACTGGTGGGCCTTCGAGACGCAGAGCGTGGTCCCCGACATCGTCACCATGGGCAAGCCCATCGGCAACGGCCACCCGATGTCGGCGCTGGTCACCACGCGCGACATCGCCGACCGCTTCAACAACGGCATGGAGTATTTCAACACCTTCGGCGGCAACCCGGTGTCCTGTGCCGCCGGCCTCGCCGTGCTCGATGTCATCGAGCGCGATCGCCTGCGCGACAACGCGGCCGCTGTCGGCGCCTATCTCGTCGAGCGTTTCCGCGACATGCAGAAACGCTACGAGGTCATCGGCGACGTCAGGGGCATGGGCCTGTTCCTCGGCATCGAGCTGGTCGCCGACCGCAATACCAGGGAGCCGGCCACGGCCTTCGCCCGCAGGGTCAATGACGGAGCCCGCGCCCGCGGCGTGCTCATCGGCACCGAGGGCCCGCACGACAACGTGCTCAAGATGCGCCCGCCGATGATCTTCAGTCGTGCCAATGCCGATCATCTCGTCGGCGTTCTCGAGGAGACCTTTGCCGCCGTGGAGGCCAGCGGCCAGTAAATACCGCGCGGTAAGCGCGGCTGCATTCGACACAAGCGACCAACAGCAACTTCCGGCGCCCGGCGCCGGCGGCACGAAGAGGCTTTGCCTCGAACCCAGGGAGGAGGAAACACAATGAAACATCTGATCTCAGCACTTCTGCTCGGCACGACGGCGATTACCGTGCCGGCCAAGGCCGACACGCTCGACATCGTCAAGCAGCGCGGCACCGTCACCTGCGGCGTCAGCCAGGGCGTCGCGGGCTTCTCGGCGCCTGACGACGCCGGCAAGTGGTCGGGCTTCGACATCGACATCTGCCGCGCCGTGGCGGCTGCCGTGCTCGGCGATGCCGAGAAGGTCAGCTACGTGCCGCTGTCGACCAAGGAGCGTTTCACCGCCGTGCAGTCGGGATCCGTCGACCTTCTGTCGCGCCAGACCACCTGGACGCTGTCGCGCGATTCCAGCCTCGGCCTGCGTTTCGTCGGCACCGCCTATTATGACGGCCAGGGCTTCATGGTGCGCAAGGACCTCGGCGTCGACAGCGCCCTGAAGCTGTCGGGCGCCACCGTCTGCACCGAGCAGGGCACCACGACCGAGCAGAACGTCGCCGACTATTTCAGCGCCAACAAGCTGAAATACGAGCCGGTCGTCATCGATTCCGCCGACGGCATCATCAAGGCCTTCGACACCGGCCGCTGCGACGTCTACACCACCGACGCTTCCGCGCTTTATGCGCAGCGCCTCAAGCTCGCCAATCCGGCCAACTACACCGTGCTGCCCGAGATCATCTCCAAGGAGCCGCTTGGACCGGCCGTGCGCCAGGGCGACGACAAGTGGTTCAGCATCGTCCGCTGGACGCTGTTCGCGCTGATCGAGGCCGAAGAGCTCGGCATCACCAAGGACAACGCCGAAGCCGGCCTCACCTCGGCCAACCCGGCCATCAAGCGCTTCCTCGGCGCCGATGGCGACAGCGGCCAGCAGCTCGGCCTCGATCCGCGCTGGGCCTACAATGTCGTCTCCAAGGTCGGCAACTACGGCGAAATCTTCGAGCGCAATCTCGGCCAGTCGAGCCAGCTCAAGATCGACCGCGGCATCAACGCCCAATGGAATGCCGGCGGGCTGATGTACGCCCCGCCGGTGCGCTGAACCCCTCGCATGAAAAAGCCGCGGCACCTCGTGCCGCGGCTTTCCACTTTCATCCGGTCAGTTGACGGCGGCGATGTTGCCCAGGCGGATGAACAGCGTCTCGCCCGAGGAGTCGTCGACGCCGTCATTGTCGGTCACCACGAAGGCCTGGCCGTCCTTGTCGATTGCAAAACCCTCGACCTTGTCGACGACGTAACCATTGGTCGCCGCCTTGAGGTCGGGCATGAGGTCGCGCACCAGCGTCTTTGCGACCACCGGCAGCTCGCCGCCGAGCTTGGCCGGCTTGAAGCCGTCGAGCGCCACTGCATAGACGCGCTTGATCCCGGCTTCCTGGCCGATCAGGTTGTCGCGCTCGACGACATAGAGCTTGCCGTCATGGGCGGTGATCTCCGACAGGCCGACCCAGCCTTTCTCGCTGGCGTCGAGCGGATAGCGCACCGCCGACCACTCCTTGTCCTTGGGCTTGTAGGCGACGAGCTTGACCTGGCCCTTGGGGTCGTCGCCCCATTCGCGCTGCACGGCCGTGACGAGCATGAGTTCGTCGCCTTCGCCGATGGTGGTGATGCCTTCGAGGCCGTAGCGGGTCTCGCCGGCGAGCAGTTCCGCCGGGAAGGCGATCTCCTCCTTGATCGCGCCCTTGGCGTCGACCTTGTAGACGGCGTGCGGCACGAGCTTGTCGCTGCGGCCTTCCGAGGCCAGCCAGAAGCCGTCCTTGCCGTCGGAGACGATGCCTTCGAGGTCGAGCTTCTGCGCCGGGGCGCCGTCGCGGGTGACCACGGTCCTGGCCGAGATCACGGCAGGGGTCCTGGTCGTGTCGATGGTGTAGATCGACGGCTGCGAGCGGTAGACCGAATCGGACACGGCATAGAGCCTGCCGCTCTCCTTCGGGTCGGCGGCGAGGCCCGAAAGCGCGCCCCAGCCGAGCGGCGTGCCGTCCTCGCCGAAGCTCGACACGATCTGCGGATAGGCGGCATCGCCTTCGCCGCGCTCATAGACCATCACGTGCGAGCGGGCGAGGCCGTCCTCGACCAGGTCGGTCTCGTTGGCGGTGACGAGCAGGTTGCGCTGCGGGATCGCCACCAGCCCTTCCGGGCCGATGCCCGAGGGCAAGAGCTGCAGGAACTCCGGCTCCTTGCCGGTGTCCTTGTAGACGCCGACCAGCGAGGCGCGCTCGGCCGCGACGAAGATCAGCTTCTGGTCGCCGAAGCTCGCGACCTCGATGCCTTCGGGCTCGATGCCCTTCTTGTTGCGGTGGTCCGGATAGTGGCCGGCCGCCGCCGCCTGGTACTCGAAGGCCGGACCGGATTCGTAGAGCACCTCGCCCGCCTTGGAGAAGATGGTGAAGCCGCGGGCGCCGCCCTTGTAGTCGCCCTCGTTGGCGACGACGAGGCGGTCGTCGTCCAGCCACTTCACGGCATCGGGCTCGCGTGGAGAATTCTCGACCTTGCCGGTGAAGCCGATCGCCCCGTCCTTCTTGGTGTCGACCTTCTCGAGCGTCACTTCGCCGGCCGAGAAATGCGATACGATCTTGGCGGTCGCGGCGTCGACGATGGCGACGTGGTTGTTCTCCTGCAGCGTGACGGCGATCTCGCCCTTGTCGTTGAAGGAAACGAATTCCGGCTCCGGATCCTCCGGCGCCACCATGGCGATGCCGGTGAGGTCGACGGTATTGATCGTGGCGCAGTCGGGCGTGCCGTCCGTGAGCGCCACGATCTTCAGGTTGCCGGCCGGCAGCTGCGGCAGCTCGCCGTCGTTGAGTTCCTCGTCGCGCTCGTTCTCGATGGCGATGGCCAGGTACTTGCCGTCCTTGCTGAGCGCCACCGAATCGGGCTGGCCGCCGAGATCGCAGCTGGCGTCGATCTTCTTGGAGGCGAGGTCGATGACGGTGAGGTTGCCCGACGGCTGCTGCTTGCTCTTCGAGGTGTTGACCCCGGCGAGAACCTTGGCGCCGGCGATGACGACCGAGGTCGGCTCGCCCTCGATCTTGACGATGCCGGCGGCCTTCGGCGCCTTGGCGTCGGTGATGTCGACGAAACCGACCGCGCCCAGCGGGCTGTCGGAATAGACCAGCGTCATGCCGTCCTGGCTGGCCGTGACGATCTCGGACGAGGTCGGCGTCGCCGGGTCGATGTCGGCCGGCAGGTTCCGCGCGACCGGGAAGGTGGCGATGCGGTTGAACGTTTCAGCCGCGTGGGCCGGGATCGCCGCCGACGCCGCGAGAGTGGCGGTCAGAAGCAGGAGCTTGCGGGGCATCATGCCCGAAATGTCGCCTGACATGGAAAACCTCTTTGCCTGAACGGATTCTGCGGATTCCGTTTGGGCGAGCGAGATTTCAGCACGATGACGGCTGCACGACGGTTTGGTGACAACCCAGAGCCCAGAGCAATTCGAGGAAAAGTGCGTAGCGGTTTTCCGTCCGGAATTGCGTAAGAACAAAGCGATAGAGCCTTTCCGCGATTCGAAGAAAAGCGGACAGGCTCTAGGCTTCGGTCGAGACGCTGAGTTCGACCCGGTCGGCGACGAAGCGCGTTTCGGCATACTGGATCGGCACGCCGTCGGCATCGACATTGACGGCGACTGCGACCAGCACGATGGCGCCGGCCGACAGCTTGAGATCGGCGAGGTCGGCCGCGTCGGCATGGCGCGCCGACACCAGGGTGGACTTGCGGAAATAGTCCTCGATGCCATAGCGCTGGAAGGCGAGCGTGATCGAGCCCGTCTCTGCATAGGCCTCGGCATATCCGGGAAAACGTTCGGCATCGAACCAGCTGGTGGCGCGCGACACCGGGCGGTCGTCGGCTTCGCTCAGCGTCTCCAGCCGGACCACCGGCGCGCCTTCTGTCAGGCCGAGCCCTTCGGCGACGCGCTTGGTCGCCGGCTCCACCGCATGGGAGAGCAACAGGCTACGCCTGTCGCGCGTCTGGCTGCGCACGCCGGTGGAGAAGCGCGTCCGCGCCGAGATCGGGTAGGACAGTTTCTGCCGGCTTTCGACGAATGTGCCCCGGCCCTGCTCTGCCCTCAACACGCCCTCCTGCACCAGCGCCGCGATGGCGCTGCGCAGCGTGTGTCGGTTGACTCCGAAACGCTCGGACAGGACCATTTCCGGCGGCAGCTTGCCGTCGGCGCCCAGCGTGCCAGCTGATATCGCCTGCCTGACCTGGTCGGCGATCTGGCGCCACAGCGCCACGCCGCTCTTGCGCGTCACCGCCTGTTCCTGTTCCTGCCCGCTCAAATTCACCGTCCCTGTCATGCGCCCGTCACGGAGCCTCTCTACAAGCCCATTGTATGTTGTTCGGTTGTATAGAACAATAGACAAATACGAAGTGGAGCGGCAATCGAGATGGACCGACGGCAAGAACGAGAACTGGAAGCGCAGCGGAAAGCGGCCATGGCGGCGCTCGCTTTGGCGCCCGTGCATGAGTTGAAGCGGCTGTGCGCGGAGGCAGGCATTTCCAGTGAGGCCGAAATGCTGCGCGGGCCCGAGACCGGCCTCGTGTCGGTGCGCGGCCGCATCGGCGGCGGCGGCGCGCCCTTCAACTTCGGCGAGGCGACGGTGACCCGCGCCACGGTGCGTCTGCCCTCGGGCGAGATCGGCCATTCCTATGCGCTCGGCCGCGACAAGGAAAAGGCCAGGCTGTCGGCCATCGCCGACGCGCTCTGGCAGAACCCGGCGCGCCGCGCCGAGATCGAGGTCAAGATTCTCGCCACCCTGCGCGCCGCCCAGGTCGAGGCCGATGCCACCAGGCGCGCCGAGACGGCAGCCACCAAGGTCGACTTCTTCACCATGGTTCGCGGAGAAGACTGATGGAACAGCTCGACGTCATCGACGGCGGTTTCGCCGCCCCCGTATTCGACGCCCAGGCGGTGTTTCGCGCCGTCATGGACGCCATGGCGCGCCCCGGCACGGTCCAGCCGGTCGTTGCCCTCGCCCAGCCGCCTGCGCCGCTGTCGGCAACCGCAGGTGCGGTGGCCCTCACCCTGTGCGACCACGACACGCCGCTGTGGCTCGACACCCCGCTCCAGGTCTCGGCGGCGGCAAGGTCCTGGCTCGCCTTCCACAGCGGCGCGCCGCTGGCCCCAACGCCGGCGGACGCGCATTTCGCCCTCGTCGCCAATCCGGCGACGCTGATCGCGCTCGAGAATTTTGCGCAAGGGACCCAGGAATATCCAGATCGCTCGACCACGCTGATCCTGCAGGTGGAAAGCCTGACGGCGGGCGAACCGCTGGAACTCAAAGGCCCCGGAATCGAGACGACCGCAATGATCGCGCCGACGCCGCTGCCGCGCCATTTCGTCGAGCAGTGGAAGCAGAACGGCGCACGCTTCCCGCGCGGCACGGACCTCATCCTGGCCGCACCCGACGCGGTCGCCTGCCTGCCCCGCACCACACGCATAAAGATGATGGAGGCCTGACATGTATGTTGCAGTCAAAGGCGGCGAGGCAGCCATTGCCAACGCGCACCGCCTGCTCGCCGACCGCCGCCGCGGCGACCGTTCGGTGCCGGCTCTGCGCCTCGACCAGATCGTCGAGCAGCTGGCGCTCGGCGTCGACCGCGTCATGTCGGAAGGCTCCCTCTACGACCGCGAGCTGGCGGCACTCGCCATCGTGCAGTCGCGCGGCGACCTGATCGAAGCGATCTTCCTCGTCCGCGCCTACCGCACCACCCTGCCGCGCTTCGGCTACACCAGGCCGATCGACACCGCCGCCATGCAGGTCGAGCGCCGCGTCTCGGCCACCTACAAGGACCTGCCCGGCGGCCAGCTGCTCGGCCCGACCTTCGACTACACCCACCGCCTGCTCGACCCCGAACTCGCCAACGACCCTGCCATCGCCGAGCCCGAGCAACGCGAGGGCGACGGCCAGCGCATGGCGCGCGTGTCCGAGATCCTCGCCCATGAGGGCCTGATCGAGGCCGACGGCGAGCTGCCCGAGGATCATATCACCGGCGACATCACCCGCGAACCGCTGGAGTTCCCGATGGAACGGGACATCCGCCTGCAGGCGCTGTCGCGCGGCGACGAGGGTTTTCTCCTCGCGCTCGGCTATTCGACCCAGCGCGGCTATGGCCGCAGCCATCCCTTCGTCGGCGAGGTCCGCATCGGCGAGGTCGAGCTGGAGCTCGACGTGCCGGAACTGCCCTTCCCCGTCACGCTCGGTCGCATCCGCGTCACCGAGTGCCAGATGGTCAATCAGTTCAAGGGCTCGGCCAAGGCGCCACCGCAGTTCACCCGCGGCTACGGACTGGTCTTCGGCCAGTCAGAGCGCAAGGCGATGGCGATGGCGCTGTGCGACCGCGCGCTACGCGCAGGCGAGCTGGGCGAAGACATCACCGCGCCCGCGCAGGACGAGGAGTTCGTCATCTCGCACTCCGACAACGTCCAGGCCACCGGCTTCGTCGAGCACCTGAAGCTGCCGCACTATGTCGACTTCCAGGCCGAACTCGACCTCGTCCGCCGCATGCGCGGCGAACACGAGAAGCGCAACCAGACATCAGAAGCAGAACAGCGGGAGGCGGCGGAATGAGCGCCTACCCACTGGATGCGGCCCTACGCAGCGTCGCGCACCGAAATCACGATGTCCTTGCCGAGCAGCGCGAGCGCCGCTTCGAGCGCCTGGACCTTGGTCGGATGATCAGGATCAAGGATGCGGCGAGCCTCCCCCTCTGCCTTGCCCAGCAGACGTCCAAAGTCCGACTTCGACATGCCACTGGCACGAAACGCTTCGATCACGGCCAGCTTCAACGCCGTGGTGGCGCTGACCGGAATTGCCACCAGTCCCTTGCGCTTGGCGATCGGCGCCGGAAGCGGCCGGTTGAGAGCCAGATAGCCGCGCAGGGCGAAACCAAGCGCCTCTGCCGCGCTGGAGCGTGCCTCGGCCAAATCGTCTCCGAAGGTGATCGCCTCGGGGACATCCGGGAAGGTTACGATGTACCCACCATCGGGATCCGCCTGAAAATCGGCAGCAAAGACGTATTCCATGTCCGTTTCCTTAGCTGCAGCAGCCGTAGGCAGTACAAGAGGCAAATCGAGCCGTCATTCGATGCCGAGTTGCCTCTTCACGAGCGCCACGTAACCGGGTTTGAGCTCTCCCGACTTGCCCGCTTTGAGCATGGTGAAACGGTCGCCAAAGACAACCCGGTAGTGGGATCCCTTGCCATGGTCCTGAAGCACTTCGAAGTGCTTTCCGGTCTTCCGTGCCAAAGCCCGAAGCTCCCGGATCAGAGCCTCCCGTTTCATCCATCGCATCCCCTCGCCGCAAGCAAATTCGCACATTTTTGTACGGATCGCAAGCGCAAGGAGGGTCGCAACGCCGAGAGGCGCTGTGCAACGGCCAGGAAGTCCAGATCATGACTGACATCGCAACCTACAACTTCGCCTATCTCGACGAGCAGACCAAAAGGATGATCCGCCGGGCGATCCTCAAGGGCATCGCCATTCCCGGCTACCAGGTGCCGTTCGCCAGCCGCGAAATGCCGATGCCCTATGGCTGGGGCACCGGCGGCGTGCAGGTGACGGCCTCGATCATCGGCCCCGACGACGTGCTCAAGGTCATCGACCAGGGCGCCGACGACACCACCAACGCGGTCTCGATCCGCGCCTTCTTCCAGAAGGTCGCCGACATCGCCGTCACCACCGAGACGGCACGCGCGACCATCATCCAGACCCGCCACCGCATCCCCGAGCATCCGCTGACCGAGGGCCAGACGCTGGTCTACCAGGTGCCGATCCCCGAGCCGCTGCGCTTCCTCGAGCCGCGCGAGACCGAAACCCGCAAGATGCACGCGCTCGAGGAATACGGCCTGATGCACGTCAAGCTCTACGAGGACATCGCCAGGCACGGCCGCATCGCCACGACCTACGCCTATCCGGTCAAGGTCGAGGGGCGCTACGTGATGGACCCCTCGCCGACGCCGAAGTTCGACAATCCGAAGATGCACATGTCGCCGGCGCTCCAGCTGTTCGGCGCCGGCCGCGAAAAGCGCATCTACGCCGTGCCGCCCTTCACCGAGGTCGTCAGCCTCGACTTCGAGGACCATCCTTTCGAGATCCAGAGCTTCGACCAGCCCTGCGCCCTTTGCGGGGCCGAGCAGGTCTATCTCGACGAGGTCATCCTCGACGATCACGGCGGGCACATGTTCGTCTGTTCCGACACCGACCATTGCGAGACGCGCCGCAAGGACGGGCATGTCGGGCATCTGAATCCCGAAACGTCGAGCTGCCCCTCATCCCCTGCCGGACCTTCTCCCCGTAAGAACGGGGAGAAGGAGGAGGCTCCAACGTCCATGCCCCCCCTCTCCCCGTTCTGCACGGGGAGAGGGTAAGGGTGAGGGGCAGCGCGGCGCCGAAGAGACCAGAAAGGAGATTTCAAAGTGACCGACGAACCGCTGCTGCGCGTCACGGCGCTGTCCAAATATTACGGCTCGCGCATCGGCTGCGAGGACATCTCCTTCGACCTCTGGCCGGGCGAAGTGCTGGCCGTTGTCGGCGAGTCCGGCTCGGGCAAGACCACCCTGCTCAACTGCCTGGCAACCCGCCTGCTGCCGACGTCGGGCACCGCCAGCTACCGCATGCGCGACGGCCAGTGGCGCGACCTCTACCGCATGAGCGAGGCCGAACGCCGCTTCCTGATGCGCACCGACTGGGGTTTTGTTCACCAGAACCCGGCCGACGGCCTGCGCATGACGGTTTCCGCCGGCGCCAATGTCGGCGAGCGGCTGATGGCCGTCGGCAACCGCCACTACGGCAACATCCGCGGAACCGCCATCGACTGGCTGTCCCGCGTCGAGATCGGCGAGGAGCGGATCGATGATGAACCTCGCGCCTTCTCCGGCGGCATGCGCCAGCGCCTGCAGATCGCCCGCAACCTCGTCACCGGCCCCAGGCTGGTGTTCATGGACGAGCCGACCGGCGGCCTCGACGTGTCGGTGCAGGCGCGCCTGCTCGACCTGTTGCGCGGGCTTGTGACCGATCTCGGCCTGGCTGCCATAATCGTCACCCACGACCTCGCCGTCGCCCGGCTCCTGTCGCAGCGCATGATGGTGATGAAGGACGGCCATGTCGTGGAAAGCGGTCTCACCGACCGCGTGCTCGACGACCCGCGCGCGCCCTACACCCAGCTCCTCGTTTCCTCGATCCTTCAGGTGTGACAATGGCAACGCCACTCATCGTCTCCGAGGTCGCCAAGGCCTTCACCATGCACCTGCGCGGCGGCATCCGGCTGCCCGTGGTCGCCAACGTCTCATTCTCGGTCCGCGCGGGCGAATGCGCCGTGCTCGGCGGCCCCTCGGGCGCCGGCAAGAGCTCGATCCTGAAGATGGTCTACGGCAACTACGGCGTCGACCAGGGCCAGATCATCGTCGAGCACCGCGGCCAGCTGGTCGATCTCGCCACCGCCAACCCGCGCACGGTGCTGGCGGTTCGCCGCGACACCATCGGCTATGTCAGCCAGTTCCTGCGCACGGTGCCGCGCGTTTCGGCGCTCGACGTCGTCGCCGAGCCGCTGCTCGCCCGCGGCACCGCCCGCGACGAGGCCAATGCCCGCGCCTCCGACCTGCTCGGCCGGCTGAACCTGCCCGAGCGCCTGTGGAGCCTGCCGCCGGCCACCTTCTCCGGCGGCGAGCAGCAACGCGTCAACATCGCCCGCGGCTTCATCACCGACCATCCGCTGCTCCTGCTCGACGAGCCGACGGCCTCGCTCGACGCCACCAACCGCGAGGTCGTGATCGGCCTGATCGAGGAGAAGAAGCTGAGGGGCACAGCCCTGCTCGGCATCTTCCACGATGCCGATGTGCGCGAGGCGGTCGCCGACCGCATCGTCGACGTCACCGCCTTCGCCGCCGGAAAGGTTGCAGCATGAGCCGCAAGCTGTCCGAACAGCCCTGGATCCATCCGACCGCCGAGGTGACGCAGTCGACACTCGGCCGCTGGACCGAGGTGTCCGAGCGCACCCGCATCGGCGAAAGCTCGCTCGGCGACTATTCCTACGTCATGCAGGACTGCAGCCTGTGGTGCACCACGGTGGGCAAGTTCGCCAACATCGCAGCAAGCGTCCGCTGCAACGCCACCAATCACCCGACCTGGCGGCCGACGCTGCACCACTTCACCTACCGCGCCTCCGACTATTGGGAGGATGCCGAGCACGAGACCGAGTTCTTCGAATGGCGCCGCTCGAATGCAGTGACCATCGGCCACGATACCTGGCTCGGCCACGGCTCGACGGTGCTGCCCGGCATCACCGTCGGCGACGGTGCGGCGGTCGGCTCGGGCGCCGTCGTCACCAAGGACGTCGCACCCTACACCATCGTCGCCGGCGTGCCGGCCAAGCCGCTGCGCGAGCGCTTCGACCGCAGGACGGCGGAGCGTTTCCAGGCGCTGGCTTGGTGGGACTGGGATCATGCCAGGCTACGGACGGCGCTCGATGACTTCCGCAATCTCTCGGCCGAAGAGTTCCTCGAGAAGCACGGCGGGTAACTTAAGTTCCTGCTGCCCCTCACCCTTACCCTCTCCCCGTGAAAGACGGGGAGAGGGAGGCGTCAACGTTGCGGACAGCCCCCTTCTCCCCGCCTGCGGGGAGAAGGTCCCGGCAGGGGGATGAGGGGCCAGGTCGCGGGTGCTCAGGTCTGCTGGATCGCCGAACGCTTCCAGGCGCTCGCCTGGTGGGACTGGGACCATGCCAGGCTGCGCACCGCGCTCGACGATTTTCGCAACCTCTCGGCGGAAGAATTTCTGGAAAAGCACGGCGGCTGACAGGGCAATCGCCGATACCCCCACCCCTACCCCCTCCCCACAAGGGGGAGGGGTACTTTGCCGCACCACCGTCCGGTGCCAAGACTTGGAGCTGCGGGCATCCTGACGAATGCAATGCCGCCGCTCCGGCTGTTCTTCTTGGCCGCATTCGCGACGCCAGACACGACCGTCTGGCTGCAAAATGCTGTCGATGATTTTGGCCGGCGACGGCGGAGAATTTGTCCCCCTCCCCCTTGTGGGGAGGGGCTAGGGGTGGGGGTACAAGTCGCCCAAGCCCTACGCCTGCTGGATCGCCGAGAGCTGCCAGTCGCCGCCGTTCTGGCGGACGAAGGTCCAGAGTTCGGTCGTCTCCGTCGGCTCGTTCTCATCGCCGTCCACCAGAGCGCCGGTCGTCCGGTTGCGGGTCACGTCGATCGACTGATAGTTGAGCGCGGCCGTCGCATAGTCGCGGTCGCCCTCGTTCCACGCCTCGGCGATGTCGGCCTGCAGCAGCTGCACGTCGGTCACGTCGTTGCGCACGCCGTCCTGGGCGTTCTCGGCCAGTTCCTCGGAGAGGTACGAAACCATCTCCGGCGTCAGCAGCCGGCGCAGCGCCTTGTGGTCTTCGCGGCCGAAGGCCTCCTGCACCTCGGTCAGCATGCGCTGGAAGGTGTCCAGGTCGCCCTGGTTGACCTCGATCTCCCTCGTCGCCCGCTGCTGCGCGGCCGAGCCCAGCCCGCCGCCGATGTTGGGGATGTTGAAGGCGCGCTTGCCCTCCTCGCGCGGTGCAGCGTCGCGATAGTTGAAGTTGCCGCCGCCGGCCGGGCCGCCGGCCATTGCCGGGCCGGAGTTGCGCGCCGGCTGCGAGCGGAACAGGCGTAAGGCCAGCCAGATGGCGCCGCCGATGAGCAGCACCTGCAAGAGCATGCCGAACATGCCGGCGAGACCGCCGAAGCCCTGGCCGAGCAGCATGCCGATCAGGCCACCCATAAGCAGGCCGCCCAGCATCGAGCGGCCGAAGCCGTTCATGAAGCCGGGCCGCTGCGGCTGCATGGCCGTGCCCGGCCGCGCGGCGCTGTTCGGCGTCGCCTGGCCGGTGTTCGGCGTCATCGACCGCTCGGTGGGCGCGGTCGGCTGCGGCGCGGTGCGCGTCGGCGGCGCCGACTGGAAGGTGCGCGTGCCGCGGCTGCCGAAGCTGCCGTTGCGGCGGGCATCGGCCTGGTCGACCGCGACCATGGAAAAGGCGAGGAACAGGCCCGCGAAAAGGGTGGCGAGGCGGGTCGTTCGGGACAGTTTCATCGGCGGATCCTCAAGTGACGTCGGCTCTCATATAATGACTAACAAACGTAGTGACAGGGTTGCCACTTCAAGTTTTTGCGAAGTCTCGGCGAATTCGACCAAAGCGTTGAAACGACTCTGCCTTTGCAGGCCGCGCCTCGCCGCCGACGGCGGCCGGACCGGCATCTCCGGCCGTCACCACGAGGCGCCTTCCCGGGCCGCATTTTTCCGCCGCGTCCCTGTGTCTCGTAACAGAACTGACATGATCCCGACATTTCAGCTTCATCTGATGGGTCTAGGCCGATCCCGGACAAGGGCGAAAAGCCCGCTGGGACAGGGAAGCCACGATGCTCGAAATCCGCAACGTCACGCGCCGCTTCGGCAAGAATGTCGCCGTGAACGGTGTCAACCTTCAGATCAAGCAGGGCCAGATGGTCGGCATCATCGGCCGTTCCGGCGCCGGCAAGTCGACCTTGCTCAAGACCATCAACCGCCTGATCGACCCCAGCGAGGGCTCGATCTCCTTCGACGGCACCGAAGTGTCGTCGCTGCGCGGTCCGCAGCTCCGCCGCTGGCAGCGCGACTGCGCCATGATCTTCCAGCAGTTCAACCTGGTGCCGCGCCTCGACGTGCTGACCAACGTGCTGCTCGGCCGCCTCAACCACCGCTCGACCGGGCTCAACCTGCTCGGCATCTTCTCCCGCGAGGAGCGCATCCGCGCGATCGCCGCCCTCGAGCGCCTCGACATCGCCCGCACCGCCCTGCAGCCGGCGGGCACGCTGTCGGGCGGCCAGCAGCAGCGCGTCGCCATCGCGCGCGCCCTGATGCAGGAACCCAAACTGATCCTCGCCGACGAGCCGATCGCCTCGCTCGACCCGCTCAACGCCAAGGTGGTGATGGACGCTCTCCAGGACATCAACCTGCGCGAGGGCATCACCGTCATCACCAACCTGCACACGCTCGACACCGCCCGCACCTACTGCAACCGCATCATCGGCATGCAGGGCGGCGCGGTCGTCTTCGACGGCGCGCCCGAGGATCTCACCATCGAGGCCGTCCGCCTCGTATACGGTGCCGACGCCGATGGCGCAGAGATTTCCGAAGCCATCACCTCGACCAGCATCCGCCCGGCCAAGGTCAGGGTTCCCGCATCCGCCGCCCCTCTCGAACCGGCATACGCCCCGGTCTGAGGCCATCAGCGGTCGTCTCGCCCGCGTCAAGGGCCGGCATTCAGCAACCGAAAATGACCCGGCATGCCGCCGGGCCGAACTGGAGACATGTGATGTTCAAGAAAGCACTTCTGGGTGCCGTTTCGCTCGCCGTGCTGGCGATCGGTTCGGCCCATGCCGCAGACCTCAAGGAATTCCGCATCGGCCTGATCGGCGGCGAAAACGAAGCCGACCGCCTGCGCAACTTCCAGTGCCTCGTCGACCAGCTGCCCAAGGCCATCGGCGTCGAGAAGGTGTCGCTGTTCCCGGCCGCCGACTATGACGGCACCATCCAGGGCCTGCTCGGCGGCACGCTCGACTACGCCGAGCTCGGCGCTTCGGGCTACGCCAAGATCTACCTGCAAAACAAGGACGCGGTCGAGCCGATCCTGACCACCGTCCAGACCGACGGCGCCACCGGCTACTATTCGATCATGGTCGCCAGGAAGGACTCGGGCATCACCAAGCTCGAAGACCTCAAGGGCAAGAAGCTCGGCTTCGCCGATCCGGACTCGACCTCGGGCTACCTGATCCCGGTCACCTCGCTGCCCAAGGACCTCGGCGGCACCGCCGTCAAGGACTACTTCGGCGAGACCGGCTTCGGCGGCGGCCATGAGAACCTCGTCCTCGAAGTGCTCAAGGGCACCTTCGACGCCGGCACCACCTTCGGCTCGGGCGTCGGCGAGTTCAAGGACGGCTACACCTCGGGCAACCTCAAGAAGATGGTCGACAAGGGCATCCTCGACATGGACGACCTAGTCGAGGTCTGGAAGTCGCCGCTGATCCCGAACGGCCCGATCGTCGTCCGCACCTCGCTCGACGCCGACATCAAGACCAAGTTCAAGGACTACATGATGAAGCTGCCGCAGACCGACCCGGCCTGCTTCTCGGCCATCCAGGGCGGCGACTTCAAGGGTTTCACCGAAGTCACGCCTGAGTTCTACCAGCCTGTGATCGACGCCCGTAAGGCGCAGATCGGCAGCTAAGCCGCACGGCGACACGGACGCGCCGCGCGAGCGCCGCGGCGCGTCCTTTTTCATCCGGGATCGGACGGAACCTTCATGACAATGCCCCTCACGGAAGCCGGCCTCGCGGTCGAGCGCCACTGGCGCGAACTCGCCAGCCGTCGCCGCCTGCACACCATCGGCGGCCTCATCCTGCTGTTCCTCGCCCTTTCCGGCTCGCTCTGGTTCGCCAACGACAGCAATGCCGGTAAATTCTTCGACCGGCTGCCGCATTTCTTCGACTTCGTCGACCAGCTGATACCGCGCGACGGCTTCGAGGTCTGGCGCGCCATGTTCGACCTGCCCTCGCCCTATGCCGACGGCAGCCTGAAGTTCGACTACCCCGAAGGCCGGGTCTATCTGATCGGCTCGGTCTACATGCCCGAATACGTCTACAAGATGCTGGAGACGATCAACATCGCGCTCGTCTCGACGCTGATCGGGTTCGCCTTCGGCTTCCTGCTCTGCTTCCTCGCTGCGTCCAACCTCGTCACCCAGCGCTGGCTGCGCTTCTTCGTCCGCCGCTTCCTCGAAATCCTGCGCGCCTTCCCCGAGATCGTCATCGCCGGCTTCTTCCTCGCCGTGCTCTCCATGGGCGCGATCCCGGCGATCATTGCGGTCTCCCTGCACACCGTCGGCGCGCTGGGAAAACTGTTCTTCGAAGTGGTCGAGAATGCCGACATGAAGGCCGATGAGGGCCTGCGCGCCGTCGGCGGCAACTGGCCCGAGCGCGTCTGGTTCGGCATCGTGCCGCAGGTCATGCCCAACTTCCTGAGCTACGCGCTGCTGCGCCTCGAGATCAACGTCCGCGCCTCGACCATCATCGGCGCCGTCGGCGGCGGCGGCATCGGCGAGGCGCTGCGCCTGTCGATCAGCCGCAACCACGAGGCCAAGACCATCGCCATCATCCTCCTCCTGTTCTGCACCATCGTCGCGGTCGACCAGTTCTCGGCCTGGCTGCGCAAGAAGCTGGTCGGCGAACAGGCCTTCGCCTTCGGTCGCGGAGAATAATCATGACCACCCTTTCCATGGCCGACATGCAGGCCATCGCCGGCCGCCATCCCGGCGTCTTCTCCGGCTCCTGGCGCAAGAGCCTGATCGGCTGGGCCATAGGCTGCGGCATCGTCGCCTACCTCGTCTTCGCCTGGTGGTTCTTCTCGGTCGGCACAGTCCTTGCCGGCGGCAACTGGGGCATCGCCGGCACCTACCTGGCCGACTGGGTGAGCTACGAGGTCCGGCCGCAGGTGAGCTTCAAGGACGGCCGCCTCGACGTCGGCTACCCGCGCTTCTCGTCCTACCGCGCCGACCGCCACCCCGACTGGCTCGACATCACCCGGCCGGCCGGCGCTGCAACCGCCGCCAACAAGGCTCCGGCCGACCGCGTCGTCGCCCATATCGGCTCGGGCACCGCAATCGACATCGCGCCCGAGCGTGTCGTCGTCACCCATGGCGGCGAAACGCTCGACGTGACCGTCACGCCGCGCCAGGGCATTGCGGTCGTCGGCGCCCTGCCCGCCTGGGCGGCGCAGAAGGCGCCAGGCGAGAAGATCGTCGCCGATTTCGGCTTCGCCGGCGGCGTCCAGATCGACGAGGACGACGTCAAGATCCGCCACCGCTTCCTCGGCTGGGAGAACTTCTTCTTCGACGCCAACTCGCCCTTCTGGGGCAAGCCCTTCGCCGAGGTCGCCTCGCTGGCCGTCTCCGGCGAACGGCTCGATCCGGGCATGTCGAATGCGGCACTTGCCTGGAACAACATCGTCAACAACGCCGAATGGCAGCATGGCGACGTCTGGCTGAAGCTTGCCCAGACCATCGTCATGGCCTTCGTCGGCACGCTGTTCGCCAGCCTGCTCGCCTTCCCGCTGGCCTTCATGGCCGCCCGCAACATCACCCGCAACCGCCTGGTCAACCAGGTCGCCAAGCGCTTCTTCGACTTCCTGCGCTCGGTCGACATGCTGATCTGGGCGCTGTTTTTCACCCGCGCCTTCGGCCCCGGCCCCATCGCCGGCATGTCGGCGATCTTCTTCACCGACACCGGCACCTTCGGCAAGCTCTACTCCGAGGCGCTGGAGAACATCGACGACAAGCAGCGCGAGGGCATGCGCTCGGTCGGCGCCTCGCCGGCCTCGGTGCAGCGCTACGGCGTGGTGCCGCAAGTGCTGCCGGTGCTCGTCAGCCAGTCGCTCTACTTCTGGGAATCGAACACCCGCTCGGCCACCATCATCGGCGCCGTCGGCGCCGGCGGCATCGGCCTCAAGCTGTGGGAAGCCATGCGCACCAATTCCGACTGGGAGAACGTCGCCTACATGGTGCTGCTGATCCTGGTCGTGGTGTTCATCTTCGACAATATTTCCACGGCGTTGCGCCACCGCCTGATCGGGGGCAAGTCCAGCCACTGAACTTTTTGGGCCGGCCCTTGCAAAGCCAAGAATGTCGGCCACTACTTCGTCAAACTGTCACGCAAATCATCTATCGGGCCTTCGTCTCCAAGGAAGAATCGCGCCATGCGCTACGCCATCTATTTCACGCCCGAGCATGACGATCCGCTGTGCCGCGTCGCGGCCGGCTGGCTCGGGCGCGATGCCTTCGGCGGCGCGGCCACGCCCGCAAAGGCCCATGGCGAACTGTCGGCGGCCGAGGTCGCCTTCCACACCGCGGCCGCCCGCCGCTACGGCTTCCATGCCACGCTGAAGGCGCCGTTCCGGCTTGCCGACGGCGTGAGCGAACAGATGCTGGTCGACGCCGTCGACGCCTTCGCGGCGCAAACCCTTCCCTTCGACATTCCGCGCCTGGAGCTCGCCCAGATCGACGGCTTCTTCGCCCTCGTCCCGACGGAGACCCCGCCCGAGCTCGACCGTTTCGCCGGCGACGTGGTCAGAGCCTTCGAGCCGCATCGCGCGCCGCTGACCGACGCCGAGCTCGCCCGCCGCAATCCCGACGCGCTCGGCCCGCAGGAGTGCCGCTACCTCAGCCAGTGGGGCTACCCTTACGTCTTCGACGCCTTCCGTTTCCACATGACCCTGACCGGTCGCGTCGCCTCCGAGGAGGTGCTGCGCGTCCGCGCCGCAATCGAACACTGCCTGGGCAACGTGCTCGACAGGCCGGTGTCCGTCGCCGGGCTCGCCGTCTTCGTCGAGCCGACCGCCGGTGCCCCCTTCGAGGTGCTGAGCTACCACGCTTTGGGCAGGCAAGCCGAAAGAAAGACCGCCTGAGATGACCGACCTTGTCCTGAAAAATGCCCGCATCGTCCTTGCCGACGAGGTGATCGACGGCACGATCGTCGTCCGCGACGGCAAGATCGCCGAAATCTCCAGCGGCCGGAGCGCCATCGGCGAGGACATGGGCGGCGACTTCGTCATCCCCGGCCTCGTCGAGCTCCACACCGACCATCTCGAAGGCCACTATGCGCCGCGCCCGCGCGTGCGCTGGAACCCCATCGCCGCCGTGCTCGCCCATGACGCCCAGGTGGCGTCCGCCGGCATCACCACCGTCTTCGACGCGCTGCGCGTCGGCATGGACGAGGATGCCGACATGACCGCCACCGACATGCGCAAGCTGGCCGACGCCATCGAGGACAGCGTACGCGCCGATCGCGTCCGCGCCGACCACTTCATCCACCTGCGCTGCGAGGTCTCGGCGCCCGACTGCCAGGACGGCTTCGCCTATTTCGACGGCGACGACCGGGTGAAGCTCGCCTCGCTGATGGACCATGCGCCGGGGCAGCGCCAGTTCGTCGATTTCGACACCTACGCCTATTACTACCAGCGCAAGCTCAAGCTCAACGACGTCGAGTTCAAGGCCTTTTGCGACAAGCGCATGGGCGACTCGGCCCGCAATTCGCGCCCCAACCGCGACGCGATTTCGACCGCCTGCCACGCGCGCGGCATCGTGCTCGCGAGCCATGACGACGCCACCGTCGCCCATGTCGACGAGGCGATCGCGCAAGGCATCCGCGTCGCCGAGTTCCCGACCACGGTCGAGGCCGCCGGCGCCTCGAAGGCCGCCGGCCTCGGCGTGCTGATGGGCGCGCCCAACGTCATGCGCGGCGCCTCGCATTCGGGCAACGTCTCGGCCCGCACGCTGGCCGAGCAGGGCCTGCTCGACATCCTGTCGTCGGACTACATCCCCTTCAGCCTGATCCAGTCGGCCTTCTTCCTCGGCGAAGTCGTCGAGGGCATCTCGCTGCCGCAGGCGGTCGCCATGGTGTCGAAGAACCCGGCCGAGGCCGTCGGCCTCGCCGACCGCGGCGTGATCGAGATCGGCCGCCGCGCCGATCTGGTGCGCGTGCGCGTCGACGAGCACGTGCCGGTGGTCCGCACCGTCTGGCGCGAAGGCCGCCGCGTCGCCTGAGGCGGGCTACCGCACCTCGGCGCGCGCCCGTGGCCGCGCGTCGTTGCGCTCATGGGCGAAGATCGCCGCCGGCAGCGGCGCGCGGTTGCGGATGATGTCGGCGCCCTTTTCGCCGACCATGATCGTCGGGCCGTTGGTGTTGCAGGACGGCACGCGCGGCATCACCGAGCTGTCGCAGACACGCAGGCCGTCTAGGCCATGCACCTTGAGCTCGAGGTCGACCACGGCCATCTCGTCGGTGCCCATCTTGCAGGTGCCGACCGGGTGGTGGTCGGTCTTGGCGTTGGCGCAGCCATAGTCGAACAGTTGTTCCTCGGTGACCTTGTCCGGCCCCGGCAGCCGCTCGGCCATTACGAAGGGCTTGAGCGCAGCTTGGCTCATGATCTCGCGCGCGACCCTGAGGCCTTCGATCGACATCTTGCGGTCGTGCGGATCGGCCCAGTAATTCGGGTCGATCAGCGGCGCCGCGGCAGGGTCGCTGGAGGCGAGCCGCACGGTGCCGCGCGAGCGCGGATGCAGGTAGGCCGAGTTCAGCGTCACGCCCGCGTTCTTGAGCCTGGCGACGCCAGCCTCGATCCCCGAGCCGAGGCCCAAGTGGAACTGGATGTCGGGCGAGCGCGCGTCGGGGTCGGCATACCAGAAGCCGCCGGTCTCGAAGAGGCTCGACGTCACCGGCCCGGTGCGGAACAGCACATATTGCAGCCCGGCCCACAGCGTCCGGTGCAGCTTGGCGACATTGTCGTAGGTGTGATCGCCGGTGCATTCGGAGATGACGAACAGGTCGAGGTGATCCTGCATGTTTTCGCCGACGCCCTTGAGGTCGTGCACGACGGGAACGCCGACGCTTTTCAGGTGATCGGCCGGGCCGATGCCCGACTGCAGCAAGAGCTTGGGCGAGCCGATGGCGCCTGACGACACAAGCACTTCGCGTGTCGAGCGAATGACCTCGGTGCCGCTGCCGCGCGCCACCTCGACGCCGACCGCCCTGCCCTTCTCGACGATGATGCGCGTCACCCGCGCGCCGAGCCGGACGGTCAGGTTGCGCCGGTCCCTGATCGGGTCGAGATAGGCCATCGCCGCCGACGAGCGGCGCTTGTTGCGCTGGGTCAGCTGGTAGAAGCCGACGCCGGCCTGCTGGCGGCCGTTGAAGTCGTGGTTGTAGGGAATGCCCAGCTCCTGGCCGGCGCGGATGTAGGCGTCGCAGATCGGCAGCGCCGCCGACGGCATCGAAACCCCGAGCGGCCCGCCGTAGGAATGATAGTCGTCGGCGAAGCGCTGGTTGTCCTCGCAGCGCTTGAAATAGGGCAGCACCGAGCGGTAGTCCCAGCCGGTGCAGCCGTCCTCGCTCGCCCAGAGGTCGTAGTCGACGGCGTTGCCGCGCGTGTAGAGCTGGGCGTTGATGCTGGAGCCGCCGCCGATCACCTTGGCCTGGGTGTAGCGCAGCACGCGGCCCTTCATGTGCTTCTGCGGCACGGTCTCCCAGCCCCAGCTCGCCACGCCCTTGGTCATCTTGGCGAAGCCCGCCGGCATGTGGAACAGCGGGTTCCAGTCGTCGCCGCCGGCTTCGAGCAAGAGCACGCGCACGTCGGCATCCTCGCTCAGCCGGTTGGCGAGCACGCAGCCGGCTGGACCCGCACCCGTGATGATGTAGTCGTAGGTCATCTCGAAACTCTCAGAGACGCGCGACGGACAATGCGCCGTCGGCCTTGATGATAGTGCCGGTGGCAAAGCCGAAGCCGCCGCAGGCAAGCGCTGCCGCGATGCGGCCGATGTCGTCGGGCTCGCCCCAGCGCCCCGCCGGCACCAGCCCTTCGCCGATCAGCCGGTCGTATTTCTCGGAAACCTTCGCCGTCATGTCCGAGCGGATGATGCCGGGGCGGATCTCGAACACGTCGATGCCCGCACTTGCCAGCCTGAGCGTCAGCCCCTGCGTGAAGGCGGCGAGCCCGGCCTTCGACATGCAGTAGTCGAGCCTTTCGGGCGAGGTCATCTCGGCCGAGATCGAGGTGATGTTGATGATTGAGCGCCGCTGGGCCGGCTGCGGCAGGCCGAGCATCGCCCGCAGCACGGCCTGGGTGAAGAACACCGTGCCGCGCAGATTGACCGCCATGATGGCGTCGAAGTTCTCGGGCGTGAGCTCGAGGAAGTCGCCGCGCACCTTCGAGGCGATGCCGGCATTGTTGACGAGGCAATCGATCCGGCCGAAATGCTTCACGATCTTCTTGACTGTCCCGGCATGGCCGTCGATGTCGGCGAGGTCGGAGGCGACGAACAATATCTCGGCGCCATGCTTTTCGAGCCCCGCGACGACCTCTGCCGCAGCCTTGTCCTTCTCGCGATCGGTGATGGCGAGATCGAAGCCTGCTTCGGCCAGCGTCTTGGCCACCGCCAGCCCGATACCGCGGCGCGCGCCGGTCACGATGGCGACGGGCTTGGCGTTGGCGCTCATGCCGCGAGGTCCTTGCTGGCGATGTGGTCGGCGACGCGCAGCGCCTGGGCCGCGATCGTCAGCGCTGGATTGACCGCCGCCGAGGTCGGCAGGAAACCCGCGTCGACCACGAATAGGTTGGGGTGGTCGAAGGCGCGACAAAACACGTCGAGCGGCGCCTCCTTGGGATCGGTGCCGATACGCACCGTGCCGCACTGGTGCGACGGCGTGCGCTTGTCGAACGCGCGCGACACGACCACCGGAAAGCCCGCGCTGCGCAGCACCTGCTTGAGCTTGGCCACCAGCCGCTCATGCGCCTCCCAGTTGCTGCGCACCCATTTCAGCACGATGCGGTCGCCGTCGACCATGACGCGGCTCTCCGGCGACGGCAGGTCCTCGCTCATGGCGTAGAAATCGATCGAATGCGCCGTGACCCGGTCGAGCAGCCATTCCGGCACGGCCGGCATCGCCCCCTTGAGGATCGGGCCAGAGATGCGCCCGAGCAGTTGCACGTTGCCCAGCGGCGGCCCGCCCTCGCCGTCCGAGAGGTAGAAATCGTTGAACCCGAAAGTCTTCTGGTAGACCGAGTCGTTGCGGAACCACGGGCTCATGGCGATCACCGCCGTGGAGTTGTGGTTCATGAAGTTGCGGCCGACCTGATCGGAGCGGTTTGCAAGCCCGGTCGGATTGGCATCATTCGCCGAGCGCAACAGGAGCACCGCCGACTGCACCGCGCCCGCCGCCAGGATCACCAGTTTCGGCCTCACGACGTGGCTTTCGCCGTTGCGCTCGTAATGCACGGCGACGATGCGCCCGTCGGCCGCTGCCTCCAGCCGCGTCACGCGCGAACCGGTCTGCAGCTTGACGTTGCCATATGTGAGTGCCGCAGCCAGCGCCGTCGTCTCGGCGTCCATCTTGCCGTCGAAGCAGTTGGGATGCGCGTCCCACGGCGTCTTGCCCTTGGCCAGCCAGCGCTCGATGTCGACGCCGAGCGGCAGCGAAAACGGATGCACGCCCTTGGCCTTGAGTTTTGCCCGCACGCTGGCGATCGCCGGCTCGTCGGCGACGGGCGCATGCGCATAGGTGCCGGAATGCACGGGCTCCGTAGGGTCTTCGCCCAGCGCCCCGCGCACCTGGTAGAGCTCCTCGGCCAGGCCGTACCAGGGCTCCAGTTCCTCGTACGGAAACGGCCAGGCGGGCGAGACGCCGTCGAGATGCTGCATCTCGTCAAAGTCCTCGCGCCGGTAGCGCGTCAGCACGGCACCGTAGAACTTCGAGTTGCCGCCGACATTGTAGTAGTTGCCCGGGTTGAAGCCGGTGCCGTCGGCCTCGTACCAGGTCTCGTCGGGGCGAAAATGCCCGCGCTGGAAGATGGCGCGCTGGTCGCGGTTCTCCGGCCGGTCCTCGATATGGCCGCCGGCCTCGAGCACGAGGATATCCGCACCGGTCGTGGCCAGGCCGGCGGCGACGCTCGCGCCGCCGACCCCCGAGCCGATGATGACGATGTCAGGCGATCCCGGCATGTCAGGCGATGCGCAGCTGGCTCTTGGGGTCGAAGAACACCGCCTTGTCGAGGTTGAAGGCGAGTTTCGTCTTCTGGCCCGCATGGATCGACGCGTCCGCGCGCAGCCGCGCCACCACTTCCTTGCCGCCGAGCTTGGTCACCGCGAAGGTGTCGGAGCCTGCCGGCTCGACCACCTCGATCAGGCATTCGCCTTCGGCGAGCGACTTGGCGTTGCGGTCCGCACCGTCCGGGTCGGTCAGCGCCTCGGGCCGCACCCCGAAGATCACCTCCTTGCCCGAATAGGCGCCGAGCGCGCCGTTGGCCAGCTTGATCGGCAGCGCCAGCGGCTTTTCGCTCGGCCGGTCGAGCACGACGTTGAGCCCGCCCTCCCTTCCCTCGAGCCGTGCCGACAAGAGGTTCATCGCCGGCGAGCCCATGAAGTCGGCCACGAACATGTTGGCCGGGCTGTTGTAGATCTCTGCCGGCGTGCCGAACTGCTGCAGTACGCCGTCCTTCAGCACGGCGATCTTGGAGGCCAGCGTCATCGCCTCGATCTGGTCGTGGGTGACGTAGACGATGGTCGTCTTCATGCGCTGGTGCAGCCGCTTGATCTCGGTGCGCATGTCGACGCGCAGCTTGGCGTCGAGGTTGGACAGCGGCTCGTCGAACAGGAACACCTGCGGATTGCGCACCAGCGCCCGGCCCATGGCGACGCGCTGGCGCTGGCCGCCGGACAGCTGGCTCGGCTTGCGGTCGAGCAGGTGCCCGATCTGCAGGATGTCGGCCACCTGCTTGATCGCCTTGTCGCGCTCGTCCTTCGGCACGCCGCGGATTTCCATGCCGAAGGCGATGTTCCCGGCCACCGTCATGTTCGGATAGAGCGCGTAGGACTGGAACACCATGGCGATGTCGCGCTTGGACGGGTGCAGTCCGTTGACCGACTTGCCGTTGATGGCGATGTCGCCCGAGGTGATCGGCTCCAGCCCGGCGATGGTGTTGAGCAACGTGGACTTGCCGCAGCCGGATGGGCCAACGAGCACCAGGAAGCCGCCCTTGTCGATCTCGATGTTGATGTCCTTGAGGATCTCCACCTGGCCGTAGTTCTTGTAGAGATTGGTGATCTTGAGAAACGACATGGGCTTACCCCTTGACCGCGCCGGCCATCAGGCCGCGCACGAAGTAGCGTCCGGAGACGATGTAGACGATGAGGGTGGGCAGGGCTGCGAGGATCGCCCCGGCGAAGTGGACGTTGTATTCCTTCACGCCGGTCGACGAGTTCACCAAATTGTTCAACGCCACCGTGACGGGGATCGAGTCCACGCTGGAGAATGACGAGCCGAACAGGAAGTCGTTCCAGATGTTGGTGAACTGCCAGATGACCGTGACGACGATGATCGGCCCCGACGACGGCAGGAGGATGCGCCGGAAGATCTGGAAGAAGCTGGCGCCGTCGATCTGCGCGGCCCGCACCAGCTCGGTCGGGAACGCCTCGTAGTAGTTGCGGAAGAACAGCGTGGTGAAGCCGAGGCCATAAACCGCGTGGATCAGGATCAGGCCGGGCACGGAGCCCGCCAGCCCGAGCAGGCCGAGGATGCGCGCCGACGGGATCAGCACGATCTGGAACGGGATGAAGCAGGCGAGCAGCATCATGCCGAACACGACGTTGTCGCCCCTGAAGCGCCATTTGGTCAGCACATAGCCGTTGAGCGCGCCGAGGATGGTCGAGATGGCGACGGCCGGCACCACCATCATCACCGAGTTGAGGAAGTAGGGCTTCAGGCCGGTCGGCTGCACGCCGATCTGCGCCGTCGACCATGCCGACAGCCAGGGCGCGATCGTCCACTGCTGGGGCAGCGCCAGCATGTTGCCCTGGCGGATCTCGTCCAGCGGCTTCAGCGAATTGACGATCATGACGTAGAGCGGCAGCAGGTAGTAGACCGCAAAGATGATCAGCACGACATAGATAAGTGCGCGGGCGAAGACGCCGTTGCGGGTGGCGACATCCTGGGAGGCGGCGCTCATTTCTTCTTCCCCCCGAGCTCGGAGTAGAGATAGGGCACGATGATCGCGAAGATCATCATCATCATCACCATGGCGGAGGCGGCACCCATGCCCATCTCGTTGCGGCCGAAGGTGAATTTCTGCATGAACAGCGCCGGTGTCCACGTCGCCGTGCCAGGGCCGCCGTCGGTCATCGCCACGACGAGGTCGTAGGACTTGATGGCGAGGTGGGCGAGCACCACGAAGGCCGACAGGAACACCGGCCGCATCAGCGGGATGATGATCCGCCGGTAGATGGTCATGGTCGAGGCACCGTCGATCTGGGCGGCCTTGATGATCTCGTTGTCGACGCCGCGCAGGCCGGCGAGGAACATCGCCATGACGAAGCCCGACGACTGCCAGACCGCCGCGATGACGATGGTGTAGATCGCCATCTGCCCTTCCTTGATCCAGCGGAACGAGAAGCTCTGCCAGCCCCATGTCTGCATGACGTGTTCGAGGCCGATGCCGGGGTCGAGGAACCACTTCCAGGCCACGCCGGTGACGATGAAGGACAGCGCCATCGGGTAGAGGTAGATCGGTCTCAGCACGCCCTCGCCGCGGATCTTCTGGTCGAGGAAGATCGCGAGCCCCAGCCCGATGACGCTGCAGACGCCGATGTAGAGGATCGAGAAGATCGCCAGGTTCTTGAGCGCCGTGATCCAGTTCGGGTGGTTGAACAGCCTCACATAGTTGCCGAAGCCGACCCAGGTCGAAAAGTCGGGCAACAGCTTCGAGCCGGAGAACGACAGGAAGGCCGTGAAGATGATGAAGCCGTAGACGAAGAGGAGGATGATCGCGAAGCTCGGCGCAAGCACGATCTTCGGCAACCACTCCTGCAACGTTGCACGCGTATCCGTCGCCGTGCGCGGCACAGCGGTCGTCGTGAGGTCTGCCATGGTTCCAGCCTCTGCTGATCTCGAAAAATGTGCCCCGGCCGAAGCCGGGGCACGTCATGCTAGGCCTCAGCCCTTGGCGGCGGCGATCGCCTCGACCAGCGCGGCGGCGGCGGCCTTGGAATCGAGCTCGCCGTTGAAGTGGCGGGTCACGACGTCGTAGAGCGCGTTCTTCACCGCTGCCGGTGCGGCATAGCCGTGCGCCATCGAGCCGAACAGCTTGCCGCCCGTATTGGCTTCGGCCAGGTCCTTGATGCCCTTCTTGCCGCAATCGTCGAAGGCGGTGTCCGGCACGTCGGTACGCGCCGGCACCGAGCCCTTGACCACGTTGAAGGACGACTGGAAGGCCGGGTCCTCGATGTCCGAGGCCATCTTCATCTGCGCCGCCTTCTTGTCGTCGCCGACCTTGAACATCATGAACATGTCGGAGTTGAAGGTCACCGCGCCCTGGGTGCCGGGGAAGCGGATGCAGACGAAGTCGGTGCCGGGCTTCTGGCCGGCCTTGAGGAACTCGCCCTTGGCCCAGTCGCCCATCATCTGCATGCCGGCCTTGCCTTCGATGACCATGGCCGAAGCCAGGTTCCAGTCGCGGCCGGAGAAGTCCTTGTCGACATAGCTCTTCAGCTTGGCCATGCGGTCGAAGGCCTCGACCATCTTGTCGCCGCCGAGCGCGGCCGGGTCGAGGTCGATGAACGCCTGCTTGTAGAAGTCGGTGCCGAGCGACAGCACGACCGCGTCGAAGATGGTGGCGTCCTGCCAGGCCTGGCCGCCATGGCCGAGCGGCGTGATGCCGTTGGCCTGCATCTTGTCGAGCACGGCGACGAGTTCGTCCCAGGTCTCGGGCACCTTGCCGCCGGCAGCGTCGAGCGCCTTCTTGTTGATCCACACCCAGTTGGTCGAGTGCACGTTCACGGGCGCTGCAATCCACTTGCCGTCATATTTGGCGAAGTTCTGCAGCGCCGCCGGCACGACCTTGTCCCAGCCTTCCTTGTCGGCCACTTCGCCGAGGTCGCCGACCACGCCCTGCTTGGCCCAGTCGGTGATGTCGAAGCCCAGCGCCTGCACGGCGGTGGGCGGATCGCCGGCGGTGACGCGGGCGCGTAGCGCCGTCATCGCGGCCTCGCCGCCGCCGCCGGCCACCGGCATGTCCTTCCAGGTGACGCCCTGGCTCTCGAGGTTCTTCTTGAGCACGTCGAGCGCCGCCGCCTCGCCGCCCGAGGTCCACCAGTGCAGCACTTCGACGCTTTCGTCGGCGAACGCCAGCGGCACCGGCGCCGCAAGCAGCGTCGCAATGGCTGCGGTACTCATCAGAAACTTACGCATTCCAGTTCCTCCCGGGTTGCAAGCTAACTCACGCGTGATTGCGTGACACAAGTTCCCATTGGCCCCGCCGCAGGGAATTCCTCCTTGGCCGCGTCAGGCTCGTGCCTCCTTGGGCATCCAGTGCCCCGTCCGCGGGCCGATATGCATGTTCAGTGTCTTCGTCTCGGTGTAGTCCTCCACCGCATGGCGGCCGAGTTCGCGGCCGATGCCCGACTGCCGGTAGCCGCCGAAGGGCAGTTCCGACGCGCCGTCCATGAAGGTGTTCATCCAGACGGTGCCGGCCCGCACGCGGCGGCCGACCGTCAGGCAGGTGTCGAAGTCGCGGCTCCACACCCCGGCCGAGAGGCCATAGTCGATCGAATTGGCGATGCGGATCGCCTCGTCCGTGGTCTCGAAGGCAAGCACCGAAAGCACCGGTCCGAACACCTCCTCTTTCGCCACCGCCATGTCTGGCGCGACCGACGACAGGATCGTCGGTTCCATGAACTGGCCGAGGCCGAGATCGGCGGCTGCGCCACCGACGGCGACATTCGCGCCATGTTCGCTCGCACCTTTCACGTAAGCAACGATCTTCGCAAGATGCTGCGCGGTGATGATAGCACCAACCTGGGTCGAAGGGTCCAGCGGATCGCCGACCTTGACCTTGGCCGAAAGGGCAGCGACCCGGCTGGTCACCTCGTCGGCGATGTCGCGATGCACGATCAGGCGCGAGCCGGCGTTGCAGCATTCGCCGGCGTTGAAGTAGGCGCCGAACACCGCCGCATCGATGAAGTCGTCGAGATTGGAATCGGGGAAGACGATCTGCGGGTTCTTGCCGCCGAGCTCCAGCGACACCTTCTTCAAGGTCTGCGCGGCATTCGCCATGGTCAGCCGCCCGATACCGGTCGAGCCGGTGAACGATACCATGTCGATGTCGGGGTGGCTGGTCAGCGGCGCGCCCGCCTCCGGGCCGGTGCCGACGATGATGTTGACCACGCCCGCGGGCACGCCGGCGGCCTCGAGTATCTCGCCCAGCACCAGCGTCGAGCCCGACGTCAGCTCCGACGGCTTGACCACGGCCGTGCAGCCCGCGGCCAGCGCGAAGGGCAGCTTCTGGCTGACGATCAGGAACGGGAAGTTCCACGGCGTGATGATCGAGACGACGCCGATGGCCTCGCGCAGCACCACGCCCAGCGTGCCGTCGCCCAGCGTGTTGTAGCTCTCTCCGTGCAGGTCGCGGGCGAGCGCCGCCGCATAGCGCCAGATGTCGGCGGCGCCGCCGAGTTCGCCCTTGGCCTGCGAGATCGGCTTGCCGGATTCGATGCAGTCGAGGAAGGCGAGTTCGTCGGCGCGCTCGTCGATGATGTCGGCGGCCCTGAGCAGGATGCGCGAGCGCTCGGCGCCGGTCATGCGCGGCCAGTGGCCGTCGTCGAAAGCCCTGCGCGCCGCTGCGATGGCACGGTTCGCGTCGACGGCGGTCGCCGCCTCGTAGCGGCTGACGACGCTGCCGTGGCCTGGGCTGGCACGCTCGATGGTCTTGCCTTCGGCGCCGCCGGTCCACTTGCCGTCGATCAGCATCTTGAACTCGCGGACCTTGAAGCCGTCGAGCGGCTTGGGGCGCGTCAGGACCGTCATCACCATTCTCCCGAAAATTTCGCCGCGCGCTTCTCGCTGAAGGCCGCGAGCCCCTCCTTGAGGTCGCCGGTCTTGGCGACGAGGATCGAGCCCAGCGCCTCGACGGCGGTTCCGTTGTCTTCGCCGTTGGCGGTGGCGATCATCAGTTTTGCGACCTCGACCGCCGCCGGACCGCGCGCCGCGATCCGCGTCGCATAATCATGCGCGGCAGCCACGGCCTCGCCGGTCTCGACCACATGGTCGACCAGCCCGAGCGCCGCCGCCTCCTCGGCAGAAAAAACCTCGCCGCCCAGCGCCATGCGCCGCACGACCTGCGCACCGGCGCGGCGCACCAGACGCTGCGTGCCCGACCAGCCCGGCACCATGCCGAGCCCGGTTTCCGGCAGGCCGATCTTCACATGACGCTCAGCGATGCGGATGTCGGCGGCGATCGCCAGTTCCAGCCCGCCGCCCAGCGCATGGCCGTTGATCGCCGCGATCAGCGGCACGCGCAGCGTCGCCAGCCGCTCGAACACCCGATGGCCGAAGCGCACCCAGGCATGGCCGAACTCGTTGGCCGTCATGCCGCCCCAGGCCTTGATGTCGCCCCCGGCCGAAAACGCCTTGCCCTCGCCAGTGAGGATCGCAACGCGCACATCGGCATTGGCCTCGACCTCGTCGCAGGCCTGAGACAGCGCCTTCAGCATGTCGATGTCGAAGGCGTTGAGCTTGTCCGGCCGGGCCGCCGTGATGACCGCGACCGCACCCTGGAACTCGACCTTGATGCGCCGGTCAGCCATGGACGGCCTCCAGCTTGCGCACCGGCTTGCGCGGCAGCTTCAGCCCGATGGGCGCTTCGGCAAACAGTGCTGCGTCCATCTCTTTGAGCTTGTCCGAGACGATCAGCGGAAACTCGGACTGGTCGAGGATATGCGCCTGCAACTCGACGCCCGGCGCGATCTCGGTCAGCACGATGCCTTGAGCCGTCAGCTTCATGACGCAGCGCTCGGTGACATAGGTGATGTCCTGGCCCTGCTCGACGCCGCGGCGGCCCGAGAAGGTGACGTGCTCGACCTCGTTGACCAGCTTCTTGAGCTTGCCTTCCTTCTCCACCACCAGACGGCCGGCCTCGATGCCGAGCCTGGCGCCGGCGTTGAGCATGCCGGAGAACACGATCTTCCTGGCCCGCGCGGTGATGTCGACGAAGCCGCCCGCGCCCGCCGTCACATGCGGCCGGAAGCTGAGCTTGGAGACGTTGACCGAGCCGCTCTTGTCGATCTCGAGGAACGACAAAAGCGAAGCGTCGAAGCCCGCGCCCTGGAAATAGGTGAACTGGTAGGGCGACGGCATGAACGCGTCGGCGTTCGACGCGCAGCCGAAGGCGAAGTCGAGCAGCGGCACGCCGCCGACAGCCCCCTGCTCGATCACCCAGGTGACCTCGCCGTGCAGGCCCTCTTCGAGCAGGATACGCGGCACGTTGGCCGAGATGCCGAAGCCGAGATTGACGGCGCTCCCCGCTTCCAGCTCCTGCGCCACGCGGCGTGCGATCACCTTCTGGATGTTGAATTCCGGCACGCGGAAGCTGTCGAGCGGCCGCATGATCTCGCCCGAGATCGCCGGGTCGTAGAGCGTTTGGGTCGTCTGCTTCTGCTCGGGGTCGACGACGACGTAGTCGACCAGCATGCCCGGCACGCGCACGTCGTGCGGGCGCAGCGAGCCGTCCTTGGTGATGCGCTTCACCTGCGCGATGACGATGCCGCCATTGTTGCGGGCGGCGAGCGCCTGGTCGAGCCCGCCGAGATAGGCGCCCTCGTGCTCGTAGGTCAGGTTGCCGCGCTCGTCGGCCGTCGTCGCCCGGATGATCGCCACCTGCGGCTTGATCGCAGGGAAGAACAGCCAGTCCTCGCCCTCGAAGCTGACCTTCCTGACCAGCGGTTCGGCCGCGGCGCGGGCATTCATGGCGCAGCCTTGCCTGTCAGGATCGACGAAGGTGTCGAGCCCGATCTTGGTCATCACGCCCGGCCGCTTGGCCGCCGCCTCGCGGTGCATGTCGAACATGATGCCCGACGGCACGTTGTAGGCCGCGACCTCCTCGTTGCCGATCATCTGCCAGATCAGCGGCGGCTCGGCGCTCGACGGTCCCGACGGATAGGAGCCGCCGATGATCTTCTTCAGCAGGCCCTTCTTGGCAATGTAGTCGACACCCTTGATGCCGCTCATGTCGCCGGCGGCGATGGGGTGCAGCGTCGTGAGATCGCGCGGATGGCCGGTCGCCTCGAAGAGCTCGCCGATCGCCTTCAGCATCAGGTCGGGGCAGCCGAGCCCGCTCGACGACGACACCGAAACGATGGCGCCATCGGGAATGAGCGCTGCGGCCTGTGCCGGGGTGACGTGCTTGCCCATGCTCAGAGCCCCGCCTCGATGGCGACGGCCTTGCCGGTCGCGGCAGCCTTGACCACTGCCAGCCCCGTCGCCAGCGACCACACGCCGTCCTCGCCCGTCGCCGCAGGCTTGCCCTTGCCGGCGATGGCCTGATGGAACGAGGCGAGCCCCGCCTCGTAGAGATTGCGCTGGTCGAGCTTGATTTCCTGCTCGCCCTCGGCGTTGCGCAACACCACCGAGCCGACCGGCCGCTGCGTCATCACGTTGCGCGCGATCAGCGAACCCTCGGTGCCATGCACCTCGAAACCCGTCTCGGCGAACTTGGTGGTGAAGCCGTCGTGGAACTGGGCGATCACCCCCGACTTGAAGCGCAGCACGCCCATCACCGCATCTTCCAGCCCCGCCTGCCCCATTCCGCCGCTCTGGCTGAAGGCAATCGCCTCCACCGGATCATCGCCCAGCACGAAGCGCAGCGTGTCGGCGTCATGCACGGTGATATCGAGGATGACACCGCCGCCGGCCTGCGGCTTGTCGAGCCGCCAGCCCTGCAAATGCGGCGGCAGGTAGACGGCGTGGAACACCCGCGCCGCCAGCGGCTTGCCGATGCGGCCCGCCAAAATCGCCTCGCGCATCGCCCGGTGGCTCGCGGCATTGCGCAGATGGTGGTTGGTGCCGAGGATTACGCCGGCTTCACGCGCGGCCTTCACCATCGCCAACGCGTCGGCGAGCGTCAGCGCCAGTGGTTTCTCGCACAGCACATGCTTGCCCGCGCGTGCCGCTAATATGGCCTGCTCGCGGTGCAGCTCGTTGGTGGTCGAGATGTAGACGGCGTCGATGCCGGCATCGCCGACGATTTCCTCCAGCGAGGTCACCGACTTCGCGATGCCGTTCGCCTCGGCATAGGCCCGGCCGCGCCCGGCGTTGGTGCTCATCACCGACACCACCTCGCCGCCGGTCGCGCGGATCGCGCCGATCACCCACTCCCTGGCGATGGTGCTCGCCCCGATCAGACCCCAGCGCGTCATGCCGTCACCGCCTCTCGTTTCATCCGCTGTGCCGCTCCGCAGCTCTCGCGCACCACCAGCCGCACCGAGGCGACCAGCGCTTCCGGCTCGAAACTCCCGGCATTGATCTGCTTGAGCAGCAGCTGCGCCGCCCGCCGGCCCATGCCCTGCGGGTCGACCGAAACCGTGGTCAGCGCCGGCACTGCGGTCTTCGCCTCGATCACGTCGTCGAAGCCGATGACGCCGAAGTCGACGCCCGGCTCGATCCGGGCACTGCGCAGCCCGTCGCAGGCGCCGAAGGCCACCGCATCGTTGAAACACAGCGCCGCCGTCGGCCGGTCGGCCATGGCCAGCAGCCGCTCGACCGCAGCCACGCCGCCAGCGCGCGACGGCGCCGAGCTGATCACCAGTTCGTCCGAGGCGTCGAGCCCGGCCTCCACCAGCGCATCGCGAAAACCGCGCATGCGCTCGTCGAACACGGCCGTGTCGTTGAAGCCGCCGAGGAAGGCGATGCGGCGATGGCCGAGCTCGAGCAGGTGGCGGACGGCTGCCGCGGCTCCCGCATGCCCGTCCGACACCACGGACGACACCTTGAGGCCGGGCACGTTGCGCGCCACCAGGACGACCGGGATGCCGCTGTCGACCAGCGGCCGGAGGTCGGCCGCCGTCGTGCCGCGCGCCGGCGACAGGATCAGCCCGGCCATGCCGTGCTCGCGCATCGAGGCGATCACCTCGGCCTGGCGGTCGGCATTCTCGGCGGAGTTGGCCATGAACTGGATGTAGCCGGCCGACTGCACGACCATGTCCATGCCGACGGCCAGCTCGGCGAAGAAGCTGTTGGTCAGGTCGTTGACGACGATGCCGACGATCTTGGATTTCGACTGGCGCAGGTTGGCGGCGCTGCGATTGTAGACATAACCGAGCTCGCGGATGACGGCACCCACCTTGGCCCGGGTCGCCTCGTTGACCAGCGAACTGCCCTGCAGGACCAGCGACACGGTCGACTTCGACACGCCGGCGGCGCGCGCAACATCGACGACTGTCACCTTGGATTGCTTCAACGCCATCCTCCCAGAAGGGCTTGCAGGCGGGCATCTTCGGCCCGTTTTGCGAGTCCAATAATTGGAACGTTCCAAACTGTCAAGCACGGAAGACCGCTTGCATCGTCGTTTTCCCGCAATCTGCACATGTCGACGCACGGCCGCCGAAATGCTCAAATTGTGCACAATTCCATGTTTCAAACGATTTACCATACCAAACCGGAACGCGACCGCCGACAACTGCGTGAACTCGAGCCGATCGCGCCATCCCGGCGAAGTCGAGCGCAAAATTCCAACTTGAAATTTGGAACGTTCTAAATTACGAGATGCAGCCGATCAGGGGAGGAACCCATGGCCAGGCCAGTGAAGCTTCCGCGAGCCGACCGCTCGATCGAGACCTACACGCTCTCCGGCACGCCCACCGAGCGGCCGGCGACCGCCCCCGTTTTCAACCGCATCGCCTATGCCGCGGCCCATGTCGTCTCCGACCCGTGGACTGATGCCACGCCGTGGAACAGCCCGGCCATCGACTGGGATGCGACCATGGCCTTCCGCCATCATCTCTGGTCGCTCGGCTTCCGGATCGCCGAGGCGATGGACACCTCGCAGCGCGGCATGGGGCTCGACTGGGCCGGCGCGCAGGAGCTGATCCGCCGCTCGCTCGCGGAAGCGCGCACCGTACCCGGCGCGGATCTCGCCTGCGGCGCCGGCACCGACCAGTTGGACAAACGCGACGCGCGTTCGCTCGACGACGCGGTCGCCGCCTATGAGGAACAGCTCGGCTTCATCGAAAAGCACGGCGGCCGCGCGATTCTGATGGCCAGCCGCGCACTCGCCCATGTGGCGAAATCCCCGGACGACTATCGCAAGGTTTATGGCCGCATCCTCGGCCAGGCCAAAGACAAGGTTGTCCTGCACTGGCTCGGCGACATGTTCGATCCCGAACTCGAGGGCTACTGGGGCGGCGAACGTTTCGAGGACACGCTGGAGACGGTGCTTTCGATCATCACCGATCATCAGGACAAGGTCGAAGGCATCAAGATCTCGCTGCTCGACCAGGCCTATGAGGTCGAGCTGCGCCGCCGCCTGCCCGAAGGCGTGATCTGCTTCACCGGCGACGACTTCAACTATGCCGCCCTGATCGAGGGCGACGGCACCCGCCACAGCCACGCTTTGCTCGGCATCTTCGACGCTGTGGCGCCGCAAGCCTCGAAGGCGCTGGCCGCATTGGCGAAAGGCGATCTCGCCACCTTCCGCGGCACCATCGAGCCGACGGTGCCGCTGTCGCGGAAAATCTTCGAGGCGCCGACGCAGTACTACAAGGCCGGCGTCGTCTTCCTCGCCTGGCTCAACGGCCACCAGAGCCATTTCACCATGCCCGCCGGCATGCAGTCCGCGCGCGGCGCGCTCCACTATGCCGACATCTTCCGCCTCGCCGACCGGGCCAACGTGCTCGACCGGCCCGACCTCGCCGCCGCGCGCATGACGGCGCTGATGACGCAGTACGGCATCGCCTGAGCGCTACATCAGCCCGAGCTGCTTGTAGAAGCCGAGCGCGTCGTAATAGTCGCTCTGGCTGGCGATCTTGCCGTCCTTGACCGAGAACATCGAGGCACCGGTGATGGAGAACGTCTTGCCCGTCGCCTTGGTGCCGTCGGACCAGTCGCCCGAATTGGTGCCCGAGAACTCCCACTCGAACGACACCCGGTCGTCCTGCACGACGGGCTCGCCCTTCATCTTCCAGACTACGTCCGGCACGGCTTTCAGGAAATTGTCGATCACGCCGGTCTTGGCGGCCTCCTTGCCCTCGACGGGCTTGCCGACCGAGGCGTCGTAATAGACCACAGTGTCGGCGAAATGCTCGGCCGCCTTGGCCGAGTCATGCGCGTTCCAGGCGGCGAGATAGGCCTCGACGACGGCCTGCGGCGTGCCCTGGGCCCAGCTTGGTGTCGCGGCGACAAGTACGGCGGTCATGGCCGCGGATGCGAGAAACTGGCGGCGATGCATGGCGATCCTCCATTCGTTTCCTGCATTCATTCTTACTGCCGCCGGAACTGCGAGGGAATGGCCCGCCCTCTTCCCAAAACCCTTCCCGCCCTGTTTAGTCCGCGCCATGGCCTTCACACTTCGCCAGCTCCAGTTCTTCGTCGCCGTCGCCGAGCAGGGCACCATCTCGCGCGCGGCGCAGAACCTGTCGATCTCGCAATCGTCGGTCACCGAGGCGATCAAGGAGCTGGAGGCCGATCTCGGCGTCGAGCTGTTCGAGCGCCATCCGCGCGGCCTCAACATCACCCACAAGGGCCACCAGTTCCTGCGCCACGCCACCAAGATCCTGGCCGACGTCTCGGACGCGCGGCGCACCTTCTTCGGTGGCCAGGCGACGACCACCGGCCAGCTCAAGCTCGGCGTCACCTCGCTGGTCGCGGGGTACGTGCTGTCCGACCTGCTCGCCCGCTACCGCCGCGCCCACCCCGCGGTGGACATTACAGCCATCGAGGACAATGGCGACTATCTCGAACACCTCCTGGTCGGCGGCAAGCTCGACGTCGCCGTCATGGTGACCTCCAATCTGCGCGACCGCATGGCCCTGCAGTCGGAAATCCTCGAGGTCTCGGCCTATCGCCTCTGGCTGCCGCTCGGCCATCCGCTGGCCTCCGCCGAGATCATCAGCATCGGCGACATCGCCCACGAGCCGCTGATCATGCTGTCGGTCGACGAGATCGAGGAGAACACCGGCAAGCTGCTTTCGGCCATCGGCGCCAAGCCGCATGTCGCCTTCCGCACCCGCTCGGTCGAGGCGGTGCGCTCGCTGGTGGCGACCGGTGCGGGCGTGGCACTGCTGCCCGACCTCGTCTACCGGCCGTGGTCGCTCGAAGGCGACCGCATCGAATCCCGTGACGTGTCGGGCTCGCTCCCGGTCGTGCAGGTCGGCATGGTGTGGCGGCGCGGCTCATCGCTGCCGGCCGCCGCGCGCGACTTCATCGGCATCGCCCAGGCCCAGCGCACGGTCCGCCAGAAGTTCTGACGAGCGATAGGTATCGGAAAAACCGATATCTCCCATCTTTCGAATGAATTTGCGAAACCGGGCTTTTCGCAGCACCCTTCATCCAGGGCAACACCGCCGATGGAAGCGGTCCCTGATGGGAGGATCGACATGAAATCATTTCTGAAATCCTGCACGGCCATTGCGTTGGCGTGCAGCTTTTCCGGTCAGGCCTTGGCGCAGGAGATGATGAAGGAGGTTGGCAAGGGCGAAGGCCAGCTCAACATCATCGCATGGCCCGGCTATATCGAGCGCGGCGAGACCGACAAGAACTACGACTGGGTCACGGAGTTCGAGAAGCAGACCGGCTGCAAGGTCAACGTCAAGACGGCTGCCACCTCGGACGAAATGGTGGCGCTGATGAACGAGGGCGGCTTCGACCTCGTCACCGCCTCGGGCGACGCGTCGCTCAGGCTCGTCGCCGGCAAGCGCGTCCAGCCCATCAATCTCGACCTCATCAAGAGCTGGTCGACGGTCGACGAACGCCTGAAGGACGCACCCTGGTTCACCGTCGACGGCAAGCACTACGGCGTGCCCTACCAGTGGGGGCCGAACGTGCTGATGTACAACAAGGACGTCTTCAAGGAAGCGCCCAAGAGCTGGAGCGTCGTCTTCGAGGAATCGACGCTGCCGGACGGCAAGTCCAACAAGGGCCGCGTCCAGGCCTATGACGGCCCGATCTACATCGCTGACGCCGCCAACTATCTGATGGCGCACAAGCCCGAGCTCGGCATCAAGGATCCCTACGAGCTCAACGAGGACCAGTATAAGGCGGCGCTCGACCTCCTGCGCCAGCAGCGCACGCTGGTCGGCCGCTACTGGCACGACGCCATGATCCAGATCGACGACTTCAAGAACGAGGGTGTGGTGGCGTCGAGTTCGTGGCCGTTCCAGGTCAACCTGCTCGGCACCGAAAAGCAGCCCATCGGCTCGACCATCCCGGAAGAAGGCGCCACCGGATGGGCGGACACCACCATGATGCATGCCGAGGCCGCCAATCCGAATTGCGCCTATATGTGGCTGGAGCATTCGCTCAATCCGAAGCTGCAGGGCGATCTCGCCTCCTGGTTCGGCTCGAACCCGGCCGTGCCGGCAGCCTGCAAGGACAACGAGCTGCTCGGCGGGGAAGGCTGCAAGACCAACGGCTTCGAGGACTTCGCCAAGATCAGGTTCTGGAAGACGCCGGTGTCGAAATGCGCCAGCCAGAACGACCAGTGCGTGCCCTATTACCGCTGGGTGTCGGACTATATCGGCGTGATCGGCGGCCGCTGAGCCTTACCCTCCCCCTTGCGGGACGGGACGACGGTAGCGTCGGGGCGTGGGTGCGCCACATGGCGCATCTACCCCCACCCGCGCCTTCGGCGCGACCTTCCCAAAAGGGGGAGGTCGGCCATGTCATCGCCTTGCCCTTCTCCCGGTTTCGACCGGAGAAGGTGCCGGCAGGCGGATGAGGGGCGGCGCCCCTCTGCATCTGAAGAGTCGGACAACGACATGACCCCAGCTGTCTCATTCCAGAAAGTCTCGCGTCACTTCGGCGCCGTGCGCGCCGTCGACGCGGTCGACCTCGAAATCAAGCCGGGCGAGTTCTTCGCCATGCTGGGGCCGTCGGGGTCCGGCAAGACCACTTGTCTCAGGCTGATCGCCGGCTTCGAGCAGCCGACGTCGGGCAGCATCTCGATCTTCGGCGAACGCGCCGAGGGCGTGCCGCCCTACCGGCGCAACGTCAACACCGTGTTCCAGGACTACGCGCTGTTCCCGCATCTCAACGTGCTCGACAACGTCGCCTACGGGCTGATGGTCAAGGGCGTCGGCAAGGAACAGCGCCTGAGCGAGGCCGAAGATGCGCTCAAGCTTGTGCAGCTGCCCGGCTACGGCGGCCGCAAGCCGGGACAGCTTTCGGGCGGCCAGCGGCAGCGCGTGGCGCTCGCCCGCGCCCTCGTCAACAAGCCCAAGGTGCTGCTCCTCGACGAACCGCTCGGGGCGCTGGACCTCAAGCTGCGCGAGAACATGCAGGAAGAGCTCAAGGCGCTGCAGAAGGCGCTCGGCATCACCTTCGTCTTCGTCACGCACGACCAGGGCGAGGCGCTGTCGATGGCCGACCGCGTCGCCGTGTTCAACGACGGCCGCATCATGCAGGTCGGCACGCCGGAGGAGATCTACCAGCGCCCGGCCTCGCGTTTCGTCGCCGACTTCGTTGGCTCGTCCAACGTGCTGCCGCCGGATTTCGTGCAGCGCCACGCGGGCCAGCGCCGCTGGGGCAGCCTGCGTCCGGAATCAATCCGCGTGATGCGCCAGGCGAGCGGCGACGGCGTTGCCGCCCGCGTGCTGTCGCGCCACTATCTGGGTGCCGCGACCAAACTCGCGCTGGATGCCGACGGGCTCAGGCTGCATGCCTCCCTCCCCGCTGGGGCTTCTGTCCCCGACGACGGCGAGCATGTGGTGCTCGCTTTCAGCCGCGACCAGCTCCACCTCATGGAGGAGCAGGCATGAGCGTCGAGGCCGTGACAGGCGCCACCGGCACCGCCGCGATCCTGCCCAAGCGGGGCGGCATCGCCGGGGCGCTGTCGGACCTGCTCTGGCGCCGGCCCGGGCTGCTCCTCCTGCTCATGCTCGCGCCGCCGCTGCTCTGGCTCGGCATCGTCTATATCGGCTCGCTCTTGGCGCTGCTCGCGCAGAGCTTCTTCTCGATCGACGAATATTCCGGCCTGATCAACCGCGAGTTCACGCTCAAGACCTATGGCGACCTGCTGCAGGCGGCCAATGTCGACATCATCGTGCGCACGGTGACGATGGCGGTGCTGGTGACGCTCGCCTCGGCGGCCATCGCCTTCCCCATCGCCTACTACGCGGCGCGCTATGCCCGCGGCACCTGGAAGGCGCTGTTCTATCTCGGCGTCATGCTGCCCCTGTGGTCGAGCTACCTGGTCAAGGTCTACGCCTGGAAGCTGATCCTCGCCAAGGAAGGCATCCTCACCTGGCTGTTCGCCAAGCTGCAGCTGTCGTGGCTGCTCGACGGCTGGCTGTCGCTGCCGATCGTCGGCGGCAACTCGCTGTCGGTCTCCTTCACCGGCACCTTCATCGTCTTCGTCTATGTCTGGCTGCCCTTCATGATCCTGCCGATCCAGGCGGCGCTCGAGCGGGTGCCCGGCAACCTGGTCGAGGCCTCGTCCGACCTCGGCGCCTCGCCCGGCCAGACCTTCAGGAACGTCATCTTCCCGCTCGCCCTGCCGGGCATCGTCGCCGGCTCGATCTTCACCTTCTCGCTGACGCTCGGCGACTACATCATCCCGCAGATCATCGGCACGTCGCGGCTGTTCATCGGCCAGGCCGTCTACGCCCAGCAGGGCACCGCCGGCAACATCCCGCTCGCCGCCGCCTTCACAGTGGTGCCCATCGTCATCATGGGCTTCTACCTCTGGGGCGCCAAACGCATGGGAGCCTTCGATGCGCTGTGAGCCCATTCTCTGTTCGGTGGAAGCACCCCCACTCCGTCGTCCCCTCGACAAGCTCGGGGTCGACACCTCTCCCCCTGCCCGGGGGAGAGGAAGGGCGCCGAGCGCGCCATCGCCTCTTCCTCTCCCCCGTCGATCGGGGGAGAGGTGGTTTGCGCAGCAAACCGGAGTGGGGGTCGACCATATGGCGCAGGAGGCTGCCCATGCGCTCTGACCGTTCGCAATCGGCCCCGCGGGGCCTCAAGATCGCGGCTGCCGCAGGGCTCGCCTTCCTGCACCTGCCGATCCTGCTCATCTTCGTCTACGCCTTCACGACCGAGGAGAAGAGCTACCAGTGGCCGCCGCCGGGCTTCACCACCCAGTGGTTCGGGGTGACCTGGGGACGGCCCGACGTCTGGCAGGCGCTCGGCCTGTCGGTGCAGGTGGCGGCGATCTCGACGACGATAGCACTGGTGCTCGGCACGCTCTGCGCCGCGGCCGTCAGCCAGACGCGGTTCTTCGGCCGCGAGGCGATCTCGCTGCTCGTCATCCTGCCGATCGCCCTGCCCGGCATCATCACCGGCATCGCCCTGCGCTCGGCCTTCAGCCTGGCGGAGATCCCGTTCTCGTTCTGGACGATCGTGCTCGGCCACGCGACCTTCTGCGTCGTGGTCGTCTACAACAACGCCGTCGCCCGCTTCCGCCGCACCTCGGGTTCGCTGATCGAGGCCTCGATGGACCTCGGCGCCGACGGCTTCCAGACGTTCCGGCACGTGATCCTGCCGAACATCGGCACGGCGCTGCTCGCCGGCGGCATGCTCGCCTTCGCGCTGTCCTTCGACGAGGTCATCGTCACCACCTTCACCGCCGGCCAGCAGGAGACCGTGCCGATCTGGATGCTCGAGGAACTGGTCAGGCCGCGCCAGAGGCCGGTCACCAACGTCGTCGCCATGGTCGTCGTGCTCGTCACGCTGCTGCCGATCCTCGCCGCCTACTACCTGACCCGCGAAGGCGACCAGATCGCCGGAGCCGGCAAATAAGATTCGAAAGGGAGAGCTCACATGGACACCCAAATGCTGATCGGCTCGAAGTTCGAGCGCGGAACCGAAACCGAGGAGGCGATCCTCAACCCGCGCACCGGCGAGACGATCCTGAACCTGCCCGAGGCTTCGCCGGCGCAGATCGAGGCGGCGGTCGCTGCCGCCGAAAAGGCCTTCGTGACCTGGTCGAAGACCACGCCCGCCCAGCGCTCGGGCTACCTGCTCAAGATCGCCGACCGTATCGAGGCCGAGGCCGCCGAATTCGCCCGCCTCGAGGCGCTCAACTGCGGCAAGCCGATCAACGCCGTGCTCAACGACGAGATCCCGGCGATCGTCGACTGCTACCGCTTCTTCGCAGGCGCGGTGCGCTCGATGCCCGGCCTCGTCGCCGGCGAATACCTGCCCGGCCACACCTCGATGATCCGGCGCGACCCGGTCGGCGTCGTCGCGTCCATCGCGCCGTGGAACTATCCGCTGATGATGATGGCCTGGAAGCTGGCGCCCGCCATCGGCGGCGGCAACACGGTCGTCTTCAAGCCTTCCGAACAGACGCCGCTGACGGCGCTGAAGCTCGCGAGGATCCTCGCCGACGTACTGCCCGAGGGCGTGGTCAACGTCGTGCTCGGGCGCGGCGAAAGCGTCGGCAACACGCTGATCAACCATGCCAAGGTCGGCATGATCTCGATCACCGGCGACGTCGCCACCGGCAAGAAGGTGCTGCAGGCGGCGGCCAAGTCGGTCAAGCGCACCCATCTCGAACTCGGCGGCAAGGCCCCCGTCATCGTCTTCGACGATGCCGATGTCGATGCGGTGGTCACCGGCCTGCGCGCCTTCGGCTACTACAATGCCGGCCAGGACTGCACCGCCGCCTGCCGCGTCTACGCCGGCAAGAAGATCTACGACAAGCTCGTCGCCGACCTGTCGTCGGCCGTCTCGACCATCCGCTACGGCCGGGCCGACGACACCGAGAACGAGATCGGGCCGCTGATCTCGCGCCGCCAGCGCGACCGCGTCGCCTCCTTCGTCGAGCGCGCCTCCGAGCTCAAGCACATCGACATCACCACCGGCGGACATCCGGGCGACGGCGGCGGCTTCTATTACCAGCCGACGGTGGTGGCGGGCGCCCTTCAGGAGGACGAGATCGTCCGCCGCGAGGTGTTCGGCCCGGTGGTCTCGGTGACCCGCTTCTCGGATGTCGACGAGGCGGTCGGCTGGGCCAACGACAGCGACTACGGCCTGGCGTCTTCGGTGTGGACCAGGGACATCTCGCGCGCCATGGCGACCGCCGCCCGGCTGCAATATGGCTGCACCTGGATCAACACCCACTTCATGCTGACCAACGAGATGCCGCATGGCGGGCTCAAGCAGTCCGGCTACGGCAAGGACATGTCGGTCTATGCGCTGGAGGATTATACCGCCGTCCGCCATGTGATGATCGCGCACGGGTAGGCGCGAGGTGGAAGAAGAACGCTGTCCCCTCGCCCCGTTTTCGGGGAGAGGGTGGCCGCGAAGCGGCCGGGTGAGGGGCAGAACCAAACTGCCCGCTCTCATTCCTTCCCACCCCCCTCTGTCCTGCCGGCGTTCGTCGTTCGAAAAGCCAAGCAATTGGCTTTTCGTCGCCTTCGGCGACCA